>NZ_CP047491.1:3402500-3740000 GCF_009931115.1 Microbulbifer hydrolyticus
GCCAACACCTTGCAGTCCGTGTCTTACGACAATGCGGTAACTGCTCGCCAGAGCGGCTTCGGCAACCTTTCCGACGTGAAGCAATTAAACAGTAACTACAACAAAGTACAGGTCACACAAGTCGGTATTTTTAATCAGGCCGACATCTCCCAAAGCACCAGTTTTTACGACCGGGCTTTCGTCGAACAGCGTGGCAATGACAATGAAACCAATGTGGACCAGAGGGGCTTTGTGCTGTTTTCAGCGATTACGCAGCAAGGGGCCTTCAACATGGTCAGCGCGCGACAGAGCGGCACCCAACAGGAGGTAGACATCCTGCAAACCGGGTTTGCCAATCAGACCAATCTGATGCAGGTTGATAACAACAATAATATTAGCGCCACCCAAAGTGGCTCCTTCAACCAACTGGGCGTCATGCAAAGTGGTGCTTTTGGGCTGGGCGGTAGCCACCAGTCGGTGATCAGCCAAGTCGGTAATTTCAACGCCACTGCCATCTTGCAGACAGGCACGTCATCCACTGCGGTCGTCACCCAATTCGGCAATGGCAATTCCGTCTCGCTGACCCACTGATTGCCACATCTCTCCGGGCGTCACTCCCTTTCCTCACGCACTGCACTTTTCCCCAAAAGGGAAAATGTGCGCCATTTTTCGCAATTTCAGTTATGAAACCCAGCGAACGGGAATAAAAACTGATTAAAAATTGTACTTTCTTCCTAGGGTTTCATGACTTCCGTCCTATAGCGCCCCACCCTCTCACCTACAACACTCTATACATCAAGGTTACTTTTCACCCAACCTGATTAAATATCAACCAACTTAAAGCTGTGCTCAGCGAACTCGATTGTCACTGGAAATCGATGAATACAGAGAGTATCGGGAGGCCGTAAGCGCTTGAACAGTCAGCCGCAAACACGACCTACCCCACACGAATATGGCGCTGCCTTCAGCACCATAATTAATCAGCACCCCCGGGGCTGGTTGTATTAACGTCCGAAGTAAAGGAGCAACTCATGAAGACGTTTTCCCCCATCGCCGCAGCAGTCCTACTGGCCGTGAGCGGAGCAGCTTTTGCGGGTGGTAACACCGCAAACCAAACTCAGGTCGGTATTGTCAACGATGCCGACGCAGTCCAGACCGGCCCGGCCACCTGGTTCAACACTATTAACCAAACCCAGTTTGGCTTGTTCAACGACGCCTATGCAGAGCAGGACGTACAGCTGCTCAGCACCATCACACAAACCCAACTCGGTGCCTTCAACGACGCTAACGCATTGCAGCAGGTTGGCGCCTTCAACAGCAGCACCAGTCTGCAGATCGGTATTGGTAACGATGCCTTTACCTTACAGCAGGCAGCCCTGCTGAACAGCGCTTCAATCTTCCAGGCAGGCGCCTTCAACGCGTCAGGCATCGTGCAGCTACTGGCTGTCGGTAACTCCGCCAGTTCTACTCAGGTAGGTGCAGGCAACCTTCAGGGCACACTGCAGGTTGCCAGCTTCGGCTCGAATGCAGACACCACCCAACTGGGATTGTTCAACGTCGCAGGCACCGTACAGACTGGCATCGCACAGGATTCTGACATCCTGCAAGTCGGTGTTGCGAACGTTGCAGGCGTACTGCAGGGTGGCCTGGGCAACTCGTCCAGTGTTAACCAGTTTGGCGCTTTGAACCTGGCCGGAGTGTCTCAAGCTGGCGCATTTAACAGCCAAACCACTACCCAGATTGGGCTCCTTAACGGTGCAGGTACCGCGCAACTCGGTATTGGCCACGACTCTACAACCACTCAGGTTGGCCTGCTGAACGGGCACCTGACCACTCAGGTTGGCCTGTTTGAAAATGCCACTGCTCTGCAGGTCGGTATTGGCAACACCGGCAGCATCATGCAGTAAGCCGGAAGCCTGTCTTTCAAGCTACCGGGGCGGCCGCAAGGCCGCCCATCTTTTAGTGAAGACAAGGCAGCCTCTCCCGCAATCTCCCTTTGAGGTAAGCAGTAAAGGAGATTCTAGTGAAATCCGTAATTCCTCTCACGGCAGCGGTACTTCTCGCCACAAGCGGGATGGCCATCGCTGATGAAAACACCGCGATTCTTAACCAGAATGGCGTAGCCAACAATGCGGTAGCGGACCAGGATGACGCCGGAGCAATCGGCAATACCATTCTGCAAAACCAGACCGGCTTTTTGAATGAAGCCTATGCAGAACAGGTGTCGGTATCCCAAAGCACCATCATGCAAGTGCAGGAAGGCGCATTTAACAATGCCTATTCCCTGCAGTCCGGCGGCACGGACCACACTGCGATCATTCAGCAGGGTGGCGCAGGAAACAGCGCAAATACCTTCCAGTTTGGTGGCAGCGCAAATACGGCGATAATTCAGCAACAGGGCTTCAGCAATGAAGGCACTGTTTTACAAATCGCCGGCTCCGGTAACACCGCAATGATTCAACAGACAGGCACATTGCTCAACGCCTTTATCGGCCAATATGGGAGCCTGGATTCTGATGCGTACATTATTCAAAGTGGGGTCGATAACGAAGCCGAAATCGCCCAGGTCGGCGTCGGTCATATCGCGACCATTACCCAGAGTGGCCTGCTGAATTATGCCGCCGCCAATCAGGCGGGCTTCTACAACAACGTAGACATAATGCAGGATGGTATTGGCAACCGGGCTTTGGTTTTCCAGGCCGGATGGTATCACTCTGCCGTTTTGGATCAGATTGGCCAATTCAACAGTGCCGTAATCAATCAGCTGGGACTCGGGCATTCCGCTATCGTGAGTCAGTCTGGCCTTCTCAACGACGCCTATATTAGTCAGACGGGCATTGCCGAAACGGCAATCATCAATCAGGTGGGCATCGGCAATACTGCCACGGTGTTACAGTAATCTTTTAGACATCTGCAAATAAAATAAGGCGGCCAATGGCCGCCTTATTCTTTAAGAGAGGATCGCAAAGGTCAGATATGCTCTACCGCATCGATTTCATATTCGATGGTACCGGACGGCGTTTGCACCACTACCACATCACCGACCTCTTTACCGATGAGCGCACGGGCAATAGGTGAGTTCACGGAGATCTTTTGTTTCTTCACATCCGCCTCATCGTCACCCACGATCTTGTAGGTCACTTCAGAGTCGTCTTCCGTACGAATGATGGTAACGGTAGTGCCGAAAATTACCTTGTCCATGGGCTCGATGCTTTTGACATCAATAACCTGCGCCATAGACAGCTTGGCTTCGATTTCCTGAATCCGGCCCTCTATGAAGCCCTGCTTTTCGCGCGCCGCATGGTATTCGGCATTTTCTTTCAGGTCGCCGTGTTCACGGGCTTCAGCGATGGCTTGAACGACAGACGGGCGCTGGACTTTCTTCAGGTCGTCCAGTTCTGCTCGCAGGGCTTCTGCGCCTTCAACAGTCATAGGTACTCGGTTCACAGGAACCTCCAGAATCTCGGTTTTCCACGACGGTTCACGGCCAGTCGCGATGGTTATTTAGAGTATTTCTTTAACAAAAAAGCTCCGCCACACGGCGGAGCTTTCAGAATTGGCAGCCCCCGGGGCCACCGTTATAAACGCTCGATCAGTTTTGCAGACGCACTACACGCTGATGTAACTCCTGCAGGCTGCGAACCTTGTGTGGCTCGGCAATCTGCATGGCCATTGCCATGGCGCGGGCCGCAGCCAGGGTCGTGGTGTAGCAAACCTGGTGGTTCTCGGCGCTGCGACGGATGTCCGCAGAATCGCGAATGGCCTGACGCCCCTCAGTGGTGTTTACCACCAGCGCAATTTCGTCGTTTTTGATCATATCGACGATGTGCGGGCGGCCTTCGCTCATCTTGTTTACCGTTGTAACGGTAATGTCCGCTTCTTGCAAGACCTTGGCGGTACCGCGGGTAGCCACCAGGTCAAAGCCGAGGCCGGACAACTCGCGGGCCACATCCACTACGCCGGGCTTGTCCACATCGCGTACGGAGATGAATACCTTGCCGGATTCCGGAAGCGCATCGCCCGCACCGATAAGCCCCTTGTCGAAGGCCTCGGCGAAACTTTCGCCTACCCCCATCACTTCGCCAGTGGACTTCATTTCCGGGCCGAGGATCGGGTCTACTTTCGGGAACTTGTTGAACGGGAACACCGACTCTTTGACGGAGTAGTAATCCGGCACGATCTCGGTCGTGAAGCCCTGCTCTTTCAGGCTGGTACCGGCCTGACAGCGCGCGGCAATTTTTGCCAGGGAGGTGCCGATGCACTTGGACACGAACGGCACGGTACGGGATGCGCGCGGGTTCACCTCGATCACGTAGATCTCGCCGTCCTGGTAGGCCAGCTGGGTGTTCATCAGACCAACCACGCCCAGTTCGCGCGCCATGGCCTTGACCTGCTCGCGCATCTTGTCCTGCACATCGGCAGGCAGACTGTACGGCGGCAGCGAGCACGCAGAGTCACCGGAGTGCACACCACACTGCTCGATGTGCTGCATGATGGCACCGATCACGACATCCTGACCGTCGGACACGGCATCGATGTCCACTTCGATCGCGGAGTGCAGGAAGTGATCCAGCAGAACCGGCGCCTCGTCAGAGACTTCCACCGCTTCCTTCATGTACGTCTTGAGTTCGTCTTCCTTGTAGACGATCTCCATGGCGCGGCCACCCAGAACGTAGGACGGGCGAACCACCAGCGGGTAACCCACCTCTTTCGCCTTCTGGATGGCTTCGTACTCGGAGCGCACAATGGCGTTCTGCGGCTGCTTGAGGCTCAGGCGCATGATCATCTGCTGGAAGCGCTCGCGGTCTTCCGCGCGGTCGATCTGTTCCGGGGTGGTACCGATAATCGGCACCCCTTCGTTGGCCAGGAAGCGCGCCAGGTTCAGTGGCGTCTGGCCGCCGAACTGGACGATCACGCCCACCGGCTTTTCCTTGCGCACGATTTCCAGTACATCTTCCAGGGTTACCGGCTCAAAGTAGAGACGGTCGGAGGTGTCGTAATCGGTGGAAACCGTCTCCGGGTTACAGTTGACCATGATGGTCTCGTAACCGTCTTCGCGCATGGCGAGTGCCGCGTGTACGCAGCAGTAATCAAACTCGATGCCCTGGCCGATCCGGTTGGGGCCACCACCGAGCACCATGATTTTTTTGTTGTCGGTCGGCTCCGCTTCACACTCCTCATCATAGGTGGAGTACATGTAGGCGGTGCTGGTTGCGAACTCCGCAGCACAGGTGTCCACCCGCTTGTAAGAGGGGAACACACCCATTTTGTGGCGGAACTCGCGCACAGTCTTCTGGCTCACGCCCAACAGGTCGGCAAGTCGCTTGTCGGAGAAACCCTTGCGCTTAAGGAAGCGCATGGTCTTCGCGTCCAGAGCAGAAGTTGGCATGGACTTCAGCGGCTCTTCGATGTCCACCAGCTCCTTGATCTGCACCAGGAACCAGGGATCGATACCGGAGAGCTCGTAAACCTCGTCGATGCTCATACCCATACGGAAAGCGTCACCGACATACCAGATACGCTCGGCACCCGGCACCGAGAGTTCGCGGCGCAGGTTTTCCATCGAGCCGACATCGGCCGGGTCGAGCTTCGGCTCAAACCCGAAAGAGCCCACTTCCAGACCGCGCAGGGCTTTCTGCAGGGATTCCTGGAAGTTGCGGCCGATGGCCATGACTTCACCCACGGATTTCATCTGGGTGGTCAGGCGCGCGTCCGCCTCACCGAACTTCTCAAAGGTGAAGCGCGGGATCTTGGTAACGACGTAATCGATAGACGGCTCGAAGGACGCCGGGGTAGCACCGCCGGTGATGTCGTTCTGAAGTTCGTCCAGGGTGTACCCCACCGCCAGCTTGGCCGCCACCTTGGCGATCGGGAAGCCGGTGGCCTTGGAGGCCAGTGCGGAGGAGCGGGACACCCGCGGGTTCATCTCGATCACCACCATGCGGCCGGTTTTCGGATCCATACCGAACTGTACGTTGGAACCGCCAGTTTCCACACCGATCTCACGCAATACCGCAATGGATGCGTTGCGCATCAGCTGGTATTCCTTGTCGGTCAGGGTCTGCGCCGGCGCCACGGTGATGGAGTCACCGGTGTGTACGCCCATCGGGTCGAAGTTCTCGATGGCACACACGATGATGCAGTTGTCATTCTTATCGCGAACCACCTCCATCTCGTACTCTTTCCAGCCGAGCAGGGACTCGTCGATCAGCAGTTCGTTGGTGGGAGACAGATCGAGGCCGCGTTTGCAGATCTCCTCGAACTCCGGCCAGTTGTAGGCGACACCGCCACCGGAACCACCCATGGTGAAGGACGGGCGGATGATCACCGGGAAACCGAACTCTTCCGGCACCTTCTTCGCCTCGTCCATGGTGTGGACGATCTTCGCGCGCGGGGTCTCCAGGCCGATGGACTTCATCGCCTTGTCGAACAGGTCGCGGTCTTCCGCTTTCTCGATGGCGTTCTTGTCGGCACCGATCAGCTCACAGCCGAACTTCTCCAGCACACCATTTTTATCCAGGGCCAGCGCACAGTTCAGCGCAGTCTGGCCACCCATGGTGGGCAGGATGGCGTCGGGACGCTCCTTCTCAATGATCTTGGCAACCGTCTTCCACTCTACCGGCTCGATATAGGTCGCGTCCGCCATGGACGGGTCCGTCATGATGGTGGCCGGGTTGGAGTTCACCAGGATCACCCGGAACCCCTCTTCGCGCAGGGCCTTACAGGCCTGGGCACCGGAGTAGTCAAATTCACAGGCCTGACCGATGACGATGGGGCCTGCGCCGATGATCAGAATGCTTTTAATGTCTGTGCGTTTTGGCATCTTTCTTCCGTATCTAGCCGGCCTTGGCCGGTGGATAAAATTCTGGTCTTCGTTTCAGGAGGCTTTGCTTAGCGGCGCGCTTCCATCATCTCGATAAACTGGTCGAACAGTGGCGCCACATCGTGTGGGCCCGGGCTCGCTTCCGGGTGGCCCTGGAAGCTGAAGGCCGGCTTGTCCTTCAGGCGGATACCCTGGAGCGTGCCGTCGAACAGGGATTTGTGGGTAACTTCCACATTCTCTGGCAGTGAGTCGACATCCACCGCAAAACCGTGGTTCTGCGCGGTGATCATCACCTTGGAGCTGTTCAGGTCCTGCACCGGGTGGTTACCGCCGTGATGCCCGAACTTCATCTTCGCGCTCTTGCCGCCTACGGCGAGACCGAGCAGCTGGTGCCCCAGGCAGATGCCGTAGGTGGGCAGCCCGGTGTCGAGAATTTCTTTGATGGCCTTGATGGCGTAATCGCAGGGCTCGGGATCGCCGGGGCCGTTGGACAGGAAAACGCCGTCCGGATTCATTGCCAGCACTTCGGAAGCAGGCGTTTCCGCAGGCACCACAGTGATGTTGCAGCCGCGATCCACCAGCATACGCAGAATATTGCGTTTCACACCGAAGTCGTAAGCGACCACTTTGTATGGCTGTGCCGCCGGCGCCGGCTTGTGGCCCTGTCCGAGTTCCCAGGTGCCTTCGTTAAAGTCGTACTTCTCTTTGGTGGAGACGACCTTGGCCAGATCCATGCCCTTGAGGCCGGCAAACGCTTTTGCCTTGGCCAGCGCGGCCTCCTCGTCGATCTTGTCGTTAGGAGAGCCTCCGGCGACAATGCAGCCACTCTGCGCGCCCTTATCCCGCAGAATACGGGTCAGGCGGCGGGTGTCGATATCGCCGATGCCGACAATATTGCGCTCCTTGAGATAGTCTTCCAGCGACTGTTCGCTGCGAAAGCTACTCGCCAGCAGCGGTAGGTCGCGGATCACCAGGCCGGCGGACCAGATCTCGGCACACTCCTCATCTTCCGAGTTGGTGCCGGTATTGCCGATATGCGGGTAAGTCAGGGTAACGATCTGGCGGGCGTAGGAGGGATCCGTCAGGATTTCCTGATAACCCGTCATGGAGGTATTGAAGACTACCTCGCCGACAGTTGTGCCTTCGGCGCCAATTGCACGGCCGCGAAAGACACTGCCATCGGCAAGCACCAACAGGGCCGGGGTGGTGCTGGGCATCAGGGATTCCGGTTTGGGAACAGTGTTGTTCAATTCAATCTCCAGTCGTCAGGACAGCTTCCGGGCGGGGTGAGAGGGCGCGCTTTTTGCGAGCACGACCAGTGCAGTTTCAGGTGCAACTTTTTACCAGAAGCCTTTTATAAAAAAGCGAGATGAAACGGCTGCTTCATCTCGCTTTTTTATAAAGTTATTCACGGTTGGCTCACTGAGGCTTTCACCTGGGCTCTCACTGTGTGGCCGGCAGCCAATATTGGGGGCTGTACGGGCGGAACATCCCGCCATCTCCGGCGCTTATTCAAGGCTTGGAAGCCACGGGCCCTGCGACCTGATCCTGTGGAAATTGAAACCTCCAACAGACCTTCAGAGGGTGCGGGCGACTACGGTGGGACCTTTCCAAGCCGGGCGCAGATTCTACGGGAAACTGACGCCGATCGCCAGTATAAATTTACGCCATCTCTCCCGCAGGCGCGGCAATTCATGAATAGGTATTGGGGCGGATAACGCAGGCCTGTGACACGACCGACAACGGAGGGGAAAACGGCGATTGCTGGCCGCCCTGCGCTCTGGAAAGGAAGCCGACGGAACCGGTTTGCGCACTCGTCGCCTAGTTTACCTGCCGACTCAGCCGAAACAGGCTGCTTCCCACTTTCAACTCGGCCCGGTCCAGACGGGTCTTGTTCAGCTGCAGGGCCATATTGGCGCCACTGCCGGCAAACTCAACCATCCCCCCGAGAAGCGCAAAACGGTTTATATCGCTGACCGTCAGCACCGGGAAGAACTCCAGCGCCCCCACGGCGGCCGCCATTTGTTCGGCGCCCATATCCCCCATCACCATGATCTGGCAACGGCGCGCGCGCAACATTTCACCATCGTTTACCCGCTCCAGCTCCACCATCCGCCCCTGTATCCGGTGCCGGTGAAACCGGGCAGTCAGTGGCGCCACCAGCTCATCGCTCCCCATCAGGCAAATCCGGAAGGGGGCACCGGTGCCACTGAACACCTCGATCGGCCATTGCACGTGGTGCGCGAAATGAACGATGTAGTCCACCATCACCTTGCGCCCGAGATCGCTATCCGAAAGGTGGCCGCTGGCCTCAGCGCGCGCGGGGGCCACCGCCAAAAACAGCAGAGGCAGCAACAGGGCGCAGAGGAGAGATTGTGTGTGACGCCGGCTGCCCGAGCCAGCGTTACGCGGCAGGACATGAATTTCGGCGGAATAGGAGCAGGAATCTGACTTCGACATCGTTAAGGGTCACCGGCGCGCTGGAATACCGCCCGCGTCGAGAGCCGACCTCAGGCTGAGATCCCACGGGACTAACCCAAGGTTAGTACCGGGCCCTGCCACCCACCAACGGAGAGCGGCAGCGGCGCGCCAGAATATGTGGGTCAGGTCCCCGTATGTTCAGTCGGAGACCTCGGGGGGCAGGGAATCGCCCGTCGCTATTGCCGGGCGCCACTTCAGCGCCTTTTCAATCGCCATGATCATGGAGCCAGCCACATCTTTGCGGGTAGCGCTCTCGATTCCCTCCAGCCCCGGAGACGAGTTCACCTCCAGCAGCAATGGCCCTTTCTTCGAGCGAATGATATCCACGCCCGCCACTTTCAGGCCAAGCACCTTCGCCGCCTTGATCGCCAGTTTGCGCTCTTCCGGAAGCACCTTGACGATGGATGCAGTGCCACCCTGATGGATGTTGGCGCGGAACTCACCCGGCGCTGCCTCACGCTGGATCGCGGCAAACACCTTGCCGTCCACTACGAACAGGCGCAAATCCTTGCCCTGGGCCTCGCGGATGAACTCCTGCACCAGCAGGTTCACTTTCAGCGACTTGAAGGCATTGATCACCGATTCCGCCGCCTTGCGGGTTTCCGCCAGCACCACCCCGCGTCCCTGGGTTCCCTCCAGCAGTTTCACAATTAGCGGGGCGCCGCCGACCATATCGATCAGCTCGTTGGTGTCCATCGGCGAGTTGGCGAAACCGGAGATCGGTATATTCAGCCCGCCCTCCTGTAGCAACTGCAGGGAATAGAGCTTGTCCCGCGACTGACTGATCGCCTGAGAGCCATTCAGGGCATACACCCCCATACTCTCAAAGTGGCGCGTGAGCGCACACCCATAGAAGGTCTGGCTGGGGCGGATACGCGGAATCACCGCATCCAGGTTGTTGAGAATACGGCCGTCCCGGTAGTGCACCTCCGGCTCCGCGGAATCCAGCTTCATATAGCACTGACGGATGTTCAGAAATGTCATGCGATGCCCGCGCTCGGCGCCGGCCTCCATGATCCGCTGGTTGCTGTACAGGTCCGGATTGGATGCCAGCACGCCAATACGCAGTCCCGTGCCCGCCATATGATGCTCGTCGTGGTAGTACTCCTCCAGCTGGCTGGGAGGAATTTCACCGAGACAGAAGCTTTCGGAGGGATCCACCAGCATGCGTCCCATCATCGCCTCGCGTCCCAGCAGCATTCGGTAGCCCATGGAATCGCGATTGGTCAGGGTGAGTTCGATATCCCACACGCTGCCGCCAATGCTGATGCTGGTCTTGATCACCAGACGCTTTTCCGAATCACCGGAAGAGCTGCGCACCGTGCGCTTGTCGAGCACACGCGCTTCACAGCGCACCCGCGGACGGCGCAGGTTCTGCAGCGGGTGTGCCTCAAAGCTCACCCAGGCCTCACCGCCGCGATTGAATGGCTGAATATTGTATGCGTGCAGGCAGGACGTCTTGGCCCCGGAATCCACCCGCGCCTTGATCGCGGGAATACCAAGCCCCGGAAAAGCGCACCACTCTTCGCTACCAACGATGATTTTCTTGTCCAAGCAAAAGCTCCTGAAAGATTGGCCGTGTTATTTCAACGCCAGAACGTCGCGCATATCGTATTGCCCCGCTGCGCGACCATTTAACCAGACCGCTGCGCGCACTGCGCCGCGGGCGAATGCCAGCCGACTGCTGGCCTTGTGGGTAATCTCGATGCGTTCGCCGTCAGCGAGGAACGAAACCGTATGCTCGCCAACCACGTCACCACCGCGCACGGTAGCGAAACCGATGGTTTCCCGCTCCCGGGCGCCAGTCTGCCCTTCGCGGCCATAGACCGCCACCTTTGCAAGATCCCGGCCGAGTGTATCGGCAATAACCTCACCCATACTGAGCGCAGTGCCCGAGGGCGCGTCTACCTTGTGGCGGTGATGGGCCTCGACAATTTCGATATCCACATCATCCCCCAGAACCCGGGCAGCGGTTTCCAGTAAGTTAAAGCACAGATTCACACCGGTGGAGAAATTGGTGGCGAAACACAGCGGGGTTTTGTCACCGGCACTGAGCATCTGCGCCTTTTGATCTGCATCGAACCCGGTGGTTCCAATCACGATAGCCTTGCCATGCTCGGCGCAGAAAGCCGCATTTTCAAGCGTCGCCAGGGGAGAGGTAAAGTCGATCAGCACATCAAAGTCTGCCTGCGCCAGGCTGTCCACAATAGAAAGCCCGTTGCGCCCGATGCCGGCCACTTCACCGGCATCGGCCCCGACCAGACTGGAGCCCGGACGTACGATGGCGGCAGACAGCTTTGCCGCACCGTCTTTTTCAGCCTGCTTCAGCGCTTCCGCCAGCACCCGGCCCATACGACCGCCAAATCCCGTGATTGCTATATTTACTGCCATGATTCCTCTCCTTACGGCCGGGCTTGAAAGGCGCGGATTCTACCCCGGTTTCGGTAACGGGCAATACTGACATCCCGACGACCCTCGGCCTCCAACATAACAGACCTGTGACTACCGGGTACGCCTTGCGGCGCCGAAATCCTCTACTACGCTTTGGGTAACCCGTAGATTGGAGCGCCAAGCATGCCCCCGGAATCCCGCGACCCATTCTGGTCTTCCCTTTCTGCCGCCCTCTTTGCCCTGCTGCTGTTCACTGTGGTGTCGACCGGCAAGGCCGTGGACACCTCCGGCCTCGGAGATGATTTCTGGGAAAAGTACGATGACATCACCGACTGGGTATCCCTGCGCCTGAAACTGACGCCGGAACAGGAAGACCAGGCGCTACCGCTAATCGAGAACAACTTTGAGCAGCAGCTATCGCTCCTCAGGGAGTATGGTTTCGCGCGCGGCAAAATGCCGAAGCTTACCCGGGAACAGAAGGAAGAGCTCGATGCGAAGATCATTGGCGTGCGCGCCGCCACGCGAGCAGAAATGGTCAAGATCTTGAGTGCAGAACAACTGGAAGAGCTGAAAAAAATCCAGCAGGAGTACCACGACGAATTCCGTCGCAGGTTGGCCAAAAATTGAAGCGCAGAGAAAAGTATCGGGAATTAAAAACCGGGAGCGCGGACGCGCTCCCGGTTTAGCATTCAGCCCTGGATCAGGCCGAGAAGCTCTTCGGTCTTGGCCTTCATCAACGCCTCGTCCCCGCGGGATTCGACGTTCAGGCGAACCACCGGCTCAGTATTGGACATGCGCAGGTTGAAGCGCCAGTCGTCGAACGCGATGCTGAGCCCGTCCACATGCTCAACACTGTTGGCACCCGCCGCATATTTTTCTTCCGCCGCTTGCAGCAGGGCCTTGGGATCTTCCACTTTGGAGTTGATCTCGCCACTACAGGGGAAGGCGGCCATGCGCTCACCCACCAGCTGGGACAGCGTCTTGCCGCTGCGGCTTACCAGTTCCGACACCAGCAACCACGGAATCATGCCGCTATCGCAGTAGGCGAAATCACGGAAGTAGTGATGCGCACTCATTTCACCGCCGTAAATGGCGTCTTCCTTGCGCATACGCTCCTTGATAAAGGCGTGACCGGTCTTGCTCTGCACCGGCTCGCCTCCGGCACTCCTGACGATATCTTCGGTATTCCAGGTAAGGCGCGGGTCATGCACCACTTTTGCACCGGGATGCTTGACCAGGAAGGCTTCCGCCAACAGGCCGACAACATAGTAACCCTCGATAAACTCGCCGTTCTCATCGAAGAAGAAGCAGCGATCAAAGTCACCATCCCAGGCAATACCGAAATCGGCACCACTCTCGCGCACCGCCGCGGCCGTGGATTCACGGTTTTCCGGCAGGATCGGGTTGGGAATACCGTTGGGGAAATTACCGTCGGGCTCGTGGTTCACACGCACGAACTCAAGCGGCAGGCTCGGCGCGAGCGCATCAACCACCGCACCAGCACCGCCATTACCCGCATTGACCACCAGCTTCAACGGCTTCAGTTTGGATACATCCACATAGCCCAGCAGGTGTTTCACAAAATCGTCGCGGTGCGCAAAGGTGTGCAGTTCACCGCGCTTTTCCACCGCCGCAAAATTGTTTTCTTCGGCCAGGCGCTTGATATCCAGCAGACCAGTATCGCCGCTGATCGGACGGCTGCCCGCGCGCACAAATTTCATGCCGTTGTAATCCATCGGGTTGTGGCTCGCGGTCACGCAGATACCACCGTCGAAGTCCCCGTGGAAGGTCGAGAAGTAAATTTCTTCCGTGCCGCATTCACCGATATGAAATACATCGGCACCCGCATCGCGCAGGCCGTTCGCCAGCGCCTCGGTCAGTTCGCCGCTGGTAAGCCGGATGTCGTGCCCCACGACCACGCGCCGGGCATCCAGAAACTGAGCGAAGGCGCGGCCTACACGGTAGGCAACATCGGTGTTCAGTTCGTCGGGCACTCGGCCGCGTAAATCGTAGGCTTTAAAACAGGTTAATTCAGACATCTCAGCCCTTCTCCCCAGGTAAATAGATATTTTTGTAAACGTGATTGGTGGCTTCGACAAAGCCATCCACGGAACCGCAGTCGAAACGGCGTCCCTTGAAGCGGTAGGCCAGCACACAGCCGCGCTTGGCCTGGGTAAGTAGTGCATCGGTAATCTGCACTTCACCATTCTTACCCGGTGGGGTCTCGCGGATCAGATCGAAAATGTCCGGCGTGAGAATATAGCGACCAATAATCGCCATATTGCTCGGCGCATCTTCCGCTTTGGGTTTTTCCACCATGTCGGTGACCTGATACAGGCCCGGCTTGATTTCATTCCCCGCAATGACCCCGAACTTGTGAATCTGCTCTTTCGGCACTTCCTCGACGGCGACGATGCTGCAGCGGAACTGCTTGTAAAGCTGCACCATCTGCCCGAGAACCCCCAGTTCCTCGTTCAGACACAGGTCGTCAGCCAGCACGACACCGAAGGCTTCATCCCCGATCAGGCGCTGCCCCTGCAGGATCGCATCACCCAGTCCTTTCATCTCGCCCTGGCGGGTATAGGAGAAGCTGGCGCTGTCGATGACTTTGCGTACGCTGTCGAGGTAGCGCTCTTTGCCCGTTCCGGCGATCTGCTGCTCCAGCTCAAAATTGGTATCGAAGTGGTCTTCGATGGCGCGTTTGCCACGCCCGGTCACAAATCCGACCTCGGTGAGCCCCGCCTCAATGGCTTCCTCCACGCCGTACTGGACCAGCGGCTTGTTGACCAGCGGCAACATTTCCTTGGGCATCGCCTTGGTTGCCGGCAGAAAACGGGTTCCATACCCGGCCACCGGGAAAAGACATTTTTTGAGCATCGCGCCCCCTTATCAAAATTCGGATCCAGCGCCGTCCTGCACCGAATTGCGGCAAGTTATCACAAAAGTATCGCAAGAATCAGTCCAGCTTTGCACCGCAGCCCACACCGCCGAAAAACCAGAGCATTCGGGCGCTGCACACTGGTCAAGGGCTAATTGGGACAGTTCCGGTCACAAAAAGGGTTATGACCGACTGGACAAGCTATCCTTAGCCCTTAGAATGCCGGCTCGTGTAAAGATTGCCCAGAATCGGGGACCCAATGAGTAATTTCGTTCAAAAAAGCAGCTACACCCGTGAAGAACTCCTGGAATGCAGCCAGGGCAAAATGTTCGGCCCGGGCAATGCACAGCTGCCCGCACCCAACATGCTGATGCTGGACCGCATCACCCACATCGCCAAAGACGGCGGTGAGTTCGGCAAAGGGGAGCTGATTGCCGAACTGGATATCACACCCGACCTGTGGTTCTTCGACTGCCACTTCCCGGGTGACCCGGTCATGCCCGGCTGCCTCGGCCTCGACGCCATGTGGCAGCTGCTGGGTTACTTCCTGGCCTGGAAAGGCAACCCCGGCCGCGGACGCGCCCTGGGCTGTGGTGAGGTGAAATTCACCGGCCAGATCCTGCCGACCAACAAGAAAGTCACCTACCACATCGAGATGAGCCGCCTGGTCGAGCGCAAGCTGGTCATGGGCATTGGCAACGGCTCGGTATCCGTTGACGGCCGTGAAATCTACACCGCCAAGGATCTGCGTGTCGGCCTGTTCACCCGCACCGACAATTTTTGATCCTGCAGGCCGTCATACAGGGCACTGTTAACGACAAACACTGTCACATAAAAAAATAACAATTCACTCTACAAGTTTTATTGGAGATCACTATGCGCCGGGTAGCCATCACTGGAATGGGCATCACTTCCTGCATCGGCAACAACGCACAGGAAGTGCTGGCCTCCCTGAAAGCCGGCCGTAGCGGCATCCGCTACATGGACGAATACGCCGAGCTGGGCCTGCGCAGCCAGGTCGCCGGTGTAGTCGATATCGACTTCAAAGAGCATATCGACCGCAAGCACCTGCGCTTTATGGGCGACTCCGCGGCCTACGCGTACATTTCCATGGCCGAGGCAATCAAGATGTCGGGCCTGGAAGAATCGGACGTATCCAATCCGCGCACCGGCCTGGTGATGGGTTCCGGCGGCACCTCCACCGCAGCCATCATCGAGTCTGCCAACATCCTGAAGACCAAGGGCGTGCGTCGCGTCGGCGCTTACCGGGTGCCCCAGGTTATGGGCAGCACCGTATCCGCGTGCCTGGCCACCCCCTTCAAGATCAAGGGCGTGAACTACTCCATTTCCTCGGCCTGTGCCACCTCCGCGCATTGCATCGGTAACGGTGCGGAACTGATCCAGATGGGCAAGCAGGATGTGGTATTTGCCGGTGGCGGCGAGGAACTGGCATGGAGCCTGACTCACCTGTTTGACGCCATGGGCGCGCTGTCATCCAAGTACAACGATGCCCCCACCACGGCATCCCGCCCCTATGACGCGAACCGCGACGGCTTCGTGATCGCCGGCGGCGGCGGCTGTGTGGTACTGGAAGAAATGGAGCACGCCAAGGCGCGTGGCGCCAATATTCTCGCCGAACTGGTAGGTTACGGTGCAACCTCCGACGGTTACGACATGGTAGCTCCCAGCGGTGAAGGCGCTGCGCGCTGCATGCAGCAGGCGCTGGCCGGCATGGACGGCAATGGACTTGAGGGCGGTGTCGATTACATCAACACCCACGGTACCTCGACGCCGGTGGGCGACGTCGCTGAGCTGCGGGCCATGAAGGAAGTGTTTGGCGACAAGGTGCCGGCATTTGCCTCCACCAAGTCCCTCACCGGCCACTCACTGGGCGCTGCCGGCGTACAGGAGGCCATCTACACCCTGCTGATGATGCAGAACGACTTTATCGCCGCCTCTGCCAATGTAGAGACCGTGGATGAAGCGGCCGCAGGCCTCGACCTGGTCACCGAACTGCGCGAGACCGAAGTTCGCCGGGCCCTGTCAAACAGCTTCGGCTTCGGTGGCACCAACGCCAGCCTGGTTTTCGACAAGGTCTGAGACCGACCAGAAACCAGGCATTAAAAAGGGCGAGTCGCATAGCGGCTCGCCCTTTTTTCTGGCTGGCGGCAATCAGTCACCAGCGTATCATCCCGGAAGCCACGCCTGAGCCTAAACCTCAGCCTAAACCTCCGGCTTCTGCAGTCGCTCGAGCCAGAGCTCAACCTGACGAGTCAGACCCTGCCTCCAGCTACGCTGCTGGATACCGAACACATCCCGTAACCGCCCACAGCTCAGCACCGAGGATCGATCCTCTTCGGCCGGCGCCAGCACCGCCAGTTCTGCAGCAAAGTCCTCGCCGTAGAGCGAGCGCACGCGATCAATCACCTCACGGCCGAACTCCATCGCCGTACAGGTATCCGCCGAGCCGTAGTGGTACAGACCCGATTTGGGGCCGCCGCTGGCCAGCTGCTGGGTAATCGCTACCGCGACCCGCACCAGATCCGCTACGGTCACCGGGTTGCCCTTGCTGGTGTCGTCGAGGATCACCGGCCTGCCCTCCAGCAGGCTTCGCAGGATACGCCCCAGCAAGGCGTCCTCACTGCGATCAACCTGCCAGCCAAGGCGCAGGATACTGACGTTGTCTACCGCAGAAAGTATCTCCTCGCAGGCGAGCCAGTCTCGTCCGCGTTCGGACGAAGGAGAAGGCTCCTCCTCCTCGTCAATTTTCTTGCGGCGAGCACGCCCGAATACACCGTATGACGAGAGGTGCAACAGCGCCGTGAACGGCAATCCCTTCAGCGCTTCGCATACCGCCCGAGCCTCGGCCATCAGGGCGCCGCCACCACAGCTGGCAGCATTGATGACGATGGTGCCCGAGCGGGCGGGAAACTTCTCTGCCGTCAGCTGCTCGCGACCGACCAGCTGAACCCGGAAACCCACTTTCTGCAAACCCTTCTGCAGGGCGCTGTCGATGGCATTGCCGGCGCCGATCAGCGCCACCGTATCCGGCTGATAACCCGTGTGATGCATGGCGCTGTCGCCTCCGATCAGAACGGAATATCGTCGTCGAAGCTGTTATCGAAGCCACCCGCCGGCGGCTGGTTGCCCGCAGGCTTGTTCTGGGGCTGGCCTGGCTGGGGCTGATTGGAAGGCGCCATCGGGGACGGTGCGGAGCGGCCCTGGGAGTACTCGTCCTGGTAGCCGCCACCCTGCGGTCCCTGCTGGGCGTAACCACCACCCTGCTGCTGGAAACCCTGACCGCCACCCTGCTGGTAGCCACCACCCTGCTCACCGCGGCCGTCCAGCATCTGCATTTCGCTGGCGACAATCTCGGTGGTGTAGCGGTCCTGGCCGGAGGTCTTGTCCTGCCATTTGCGCGTGCGCAGGGAACCTTCCAGATACACTTTGCTGCCTTTGCGCAGATACTCACCGGCGATCTCGGCCAGGCGATTGAAGAACACCACGCGGTGCCACTCGGTGCGCTCCTGCTGTTGACCGGTCTGCTTGTCTTTCCAGGTTTCGGAAGTCGCCACGGTGATATTGGTAACGGCGCCGCCGCTGGGCAAATAGCGGGTTTCCGGGTCACCGCCCAGGTTGCCAATCAGAATTACTTTGTTTACGCCCCTGGCCATAAGCCTCTCCTCTACGTGAGCCTCACCCGGGTACAGATGGAGGCCCGTTCTGTATTCAAAAGTTCAAAATCGGGAAAGGCGGCGGTGGACGGACCTTCCGGCCAACCCACCGCCGCCAACAGTGTATTTATATCCAGCAGCATACAACACTCGCCCGGGGGGCGTCACCGCCGCCAGCCGCCAGCATCGCTCGCCGGAGAGATCGCCTATCAGCTGCTCGCAACAGGAAGGGGCTTACCGCGCAGTTGCCACCAGGCCAGCGACCACAGCACCAGTACGCCCAGCGCCAGTGTCGCCACTGCACCCGCGCCACCCTGCCCGAAAACCACGCCGCTGAGGCTGCCGCCGACGAAGGCGCCGAGAAACTGCATGGTCGCGTAGAGGCCGGTGGCAGCACCGCGACATTCCGCCGGAGCGATACGGGTCAGCTGCGCCGGCAGCAGCGCCTCCAGCAGGTTGAAGGCGAGGAAAAACAGCCCCAGGCAAAGAATGATCCAGCCACCGTGCACCTCTGGCATCAGGGCCACGCCGCCAAATACCAGCCCCAGTAACGCCAGGCGCATCGCTGCCGGCACCTTGCTGCGCTTTTCCGCCAGCCGCATCAGCGGCAACATGAGCACAAACGCCCCCAGCATCAGCGGGCCATAGAGCTTCCAGTGCTGCTCGCTGGGGAGCTGGAGCTGGTCCACCAGCAATATTGGCAACGGCACGAACAACATGGTCAGCAGCAGGTGCAGGAAAAACACCCCGCACACCAGCCGCCACACATCACCCTGCGCCAGCAAGCGGGAGAAGTCGCCTTTTCGGGGCGCCCTGCGCGCAGATGCCTGCGGCGTCGGCACCAGCCGCCACACCAGCAGCATGCCCAGCAGGGCCAACAGTGCGGTCAGCCAGAAAATCGCCGACAGGCCGCCGAAACTGGCAATCAGTGGGCCGAGAACCACCGCCAGCACGAAGGCAACGCCGATGGAGGCACCGATCACCGCCATCGCCTTGCCCCGGTTCTCATCCCGGGTCAGGTCGGCGGCCAGGGCCATGGTGGCCGCCGCAATGGCGCCGGCCCCCTGAAGAATTCGCCCGGCGATCAGCCCGAACACCGAGTCCGTCAACGCCGCCACCATGGAACCGAGCGCGAATACCGCGAGACCGAGGAAAATCACCGGCTTCCGGCCCCAGCGGTCGCTCAGCACCCCCAGGGGAATCTGCAGCAGCGCCTGACTCAGACCATAGGCTCCCAGCGCCAGCCCCAACAGGGCCGGCGTGCTGCCCTGGTAATCGGTGCCGTACAGGGACAGCACCGGCAATACCATAAACAGGCCCAGCATGCGGAAAACGTACAGGGAGGCGAGGCCGGCCAGAGCGCGGCGTTCAGTGGGGTTCATGCAAAATTCCGGACACAGCGAAAAAACGGCCCGCATTGTAGCAGCGCAGGCGACGGAGGTTGATCCCCCGTCACCTAACGGCAGGATAGAGCGAATCTATGACTGGCAAGACATCAATTGCGGCCGTATTGGTCCTCGATACGCACGATGTCGTCTTCACCAAGGTAGCTGCCAGACTGCACCTCGATCAATTCGAGGGGAATGGTGCCCGGGTTCTCGAGGCGGTGAACCACACCGAGAGGAATGAACGTGGACTCATTTTCCGTCAGCAGTATCTGATCTTCACCGCGCGTCACCTTGGCGGTGCCGCGCACCACAATCCAGTGCTCGGCGCGGTGATGATGCATTTGCAGGGACAGCTGGCAACCGGGCTTGACCACAATGCGCTTGACCTGGAAGCGGGGACCGGCATCGATGGAGTCGTAATAACCCCATGGACGGAACACCTTGCGGTGGTTTTCCGCTTCGCTGCGATTGCTCTGCTTGAGCCGCTGCACCAGGGTTTTAACCTCCTGGACCCGGCTTTTGTCGGCCACCATCAGCGCATCATCCGTGTCCACGACCACCAGGTCTTTGACTCCCAGTATGCCCACCAGGCGATCACCACCGTGCACCAGGCAGCCGGACGCGTCCTCGGCGAGGACATCACCGCGCAAAAGGTTTTCATTTTCGTCGCGCTCGGCCAGTTCCCACAGCGCCGACCAGGATCCCACGTCACTCCATCCCGCCTGCATCGGTACCACCGCGGCGGATTCGGTTTTTTCCATTACCGCGTAATCCACTGAGTCCGAGGGGCAGCGGCTGAAGGCCTCGGCATCGATACGGGTGAAATCGAGATCCCGCTGGGCACCGGCGAACGCCGCGCGACAGGCTTCGAGCATGTCCGGGTGGTGTTGCGCCAGCTCTTCCAGGTAACGTGAGGCGCGGAACAGGAACATGCCGCTGTTCCAGTTGTATTCGCCGCTGGCGAGGTATTTTTCTGCGGTCGCCAAGTCCGGCTTTTCCACAAACTCTGCGACTTTCCAGCCCTCCGCCACCGCATCACCGCTGCGAATGTAGCCATAACCGGTTTCCGGGCTGGTGGGAACAATCCCGAAGGTCACCAGATGCCCGCTCTCCGCCAGCGCCGTTGCGGCGGTCACCGCCTTGCGGAAGCCCTCGTCATCCGCAACCACATGGTCGGCCGGCAGAACCAGCAACATCGGGTCATCACCCTGCTCAACCGCCGCCAGGGCCGCCAGTGCGATGGCCGGGGCGGTATTTCGCGCACAGGGCTCGAGCAGGATCGACTGGGCAGCCCGATCCACTTCCTGCAGCTGCTCCGCCGCGGCGAAGCGGTGATTCTCGTTACACACCAGTATCGGTGCCTGCACGCCCGCGAGACCGTCGAGTCGCAGGGCCGTGGCCTGCAGCATGGTCTGGCTGCCGGCGAGGGGCAGGAACTGTTTCGGATAGGCTTCGCGCGACAGCGGCCACAGGCGCGAGCCGGTACCACCACAGAGAATGACAGGGATCATGATTTCCGTATCCACACTGAATTATTCATTTGGGTTTATCCCCTCTGGTTGAGAGCACAACATTTTCGCACAGTGGCACGCCAGATTATACTTGACCGTTTTCCCCCGCCCGGTTCAACAACGAACCGGGCCAGCGACACAACAGGACGCCCAGTGGACACGATTTACGTCAGAGGTGCGCGCACCCACAACCTCAAGAATATCGACCTGGATATTCCCCGCGACAAGCTGATCGTGATTACCGGCCTGTCGGGGTCTGGTAAGTCCTCACTCGCCTTCGACACGCTGTACGCCGAGGGCCAGCGGCGCTATGTGGAGTCGCTCTCGACCTACGCCCGCCAGTTCCTGTCGATGATGGAAAAACCGGACGTGGACACCGTAGAGGGCCTGTCTCCGGCCATCTCCATCGAGCAGAAGTCCACGTCCCACAACCCCCGCTCCACCGTGGGCACCATTACCGAGATCTACGATTACCTGCGCCTGCTGTTTGCCCGCGTGGGCGAACCGCGCTGCCCGGACCACCACGAACCGCTGCAGGCGCAGACCGTGAGCCAGATGGTGGATCAGGTACTCGCGCTGCCGGAGGGCAGCAAGATCATGCTGCTGGCACCGGTAATCCGCGACCGCAAGGGTGAGCACCTGCATGTATTCGAGCAGCTGCGCCGCGACGGCTTCGTGCGCGCACGCATCGACGGCACGGTGTGCGACCTGGATGACACCCCCAAGCTGGATAAACGCAAAAAACATACCATCGAAGTGGTGGTGGACCGCTTCAAGGTGCGCGACGACCTGCAGCTGCGCCTGGCCGAGTCCTTCGAGACCGCACTCAATCTCACCGACGGCATCGCCTCCATCAGTTTTATGGACGGCGACCAGGAAGACCGCCTGTTTTCCGCCCGCCACGCCTGCCCGGTATGTGACTACTCACTGGACGAGCTGGAACCGCGGCTGTTTTCGTTCAACAACCCCGCTGGCGCCTGCCCGGCCTGCGACGGACTCGGTGTAAAGCAGTTCTTTGACGAGGACAAAGTGATCCTCGATGCGGAGAGCAGCATCTCCGAGGGCGCCATTCGCGGCTGGGACCGCCGCAACATCTACTACTACCACATGCTGGATTCCCTCGCGGAGCACTACGACTTCGACCTCGACAAGCCGTGGAAGAAACTGCGCAAGCGCGATCGCGAGGTCATCCTGCACGGCAGCGGCGACACCCCTATCGATTTCAGCTATGTCAACGATCGCGGCGACGTCACCATCCGCCGCCACACCTTTGAGGGCATCATCCCCAATTTCCAGCGCCGCTACCGGGATACCGAATCCCAGTCGGTGCGCGAGGAGCTGGCCAAATACCTCAGCACCCAGAAATGCCCCGACTGTAGCGGCACCCGCCTGCGCCGGGAGGCGCGCAATGTGTTTGTCGACAACCGCACCCTGTCGCAAATCACCGAGTTGCCGGTTGGGGATGCCTTCGAATACTTCGCCAACCAGCTGAAGTTCAAGGGCGCGCAGAAGGAAATCGCGGACAAGATCCTCAAAGAGCTGCGCGACCGTTTTCGTTTCCTGGTGGACGTGGGCCTCAATTACCTGACCCTGAACCGCAGTGCCGAGACCCTGTCCGGCGGGGAAGCCCAGCGTATTCGCCTGGCGAGCCAGATCGGCGCCGGCCTTGTCGGCGTGATGTACATTCTCGACGAGCCCTCCATCGGCCTGCACCAGCGGGACAACGAGCGACTGCTGAATACCCTCACGCACCTGCGCGACATCGGCAACACCGTGATTGTGGTGGAGCACGATGAAGACGCGATCCGCGCGGCAGACTTTATCGTGGATATCGGCCCCGGTGCCGGAGTGCACGGTGGCGAAGTGGTCGCCGCCGGCACCCATGAAGAAATCGCAGCCTGTGAACGCTCACTTACCGGCCAGTACCTGTCCGGTGTGAAAGAGATTGCGATCCCGAAAAAACGCAACCCCGCCACGGGCGAGGTACTGCGCATCAAGGGCGCCACCGGCAACAACCTGAAAAATGTGGACCTGGAAATTCCGGTGGGGCTATTCACCTGCGTGACCGGCGTCTCCGGATCCGGCAAGTCCACCCTGATCAACACCACCCTGTACCCGCTGGCGGCCACCGCGCTGAACAAGGCCACCACGCTCAAGGCGTCGGCGCACAAAGACATCGAGGGGCTGGGCCACTTCGACAAGTGTGTGGACATCGACCAGAGTCCCATCGGCCGCACGCCGCGTTCCAACCCCGCCACCTACACCGGTATTTTCACTCCGATCCGCGAGCTGTTTTCCGGAACCCAGGAAGCGCGCTCCCGCGGTTACAAGCCCGGTCGTTTCAGCTTCAACGTCAAGGGCGGTCGCTGCGAAGCCTGCCAGGGCGACGGTGTGATCAAGGTGGAAATGCACTTTCTGCCCGACATCTACGTGCCCTGCGACACCTGCAAGGGCAAGCGCTATAACCGCGAGACTCTCGAGGTGCACTACAAGGGCAAAAATATCCACGAAGTGCTGGAAATGACCGTGGAGGATGCGCGGGAGTTTTTCGACCCGGTGCCGTCGATCGCCAAGAAGTTGCAGACCCTGATGGATGTCGGCCTTTCCTACATCAAACTCGGCCAGGCGGCGACCACCCTGTCCGGCGGTGAGGCGCAGCGGGTGAAACTGTCCCGCGAACTGTCCAAGCGCGATACCGGCCAGACCCTGTATATTCTCGACGAGCCCACCACCGGCCTGCACTTCGCCGATATCCAGCTGCTGCTGGACGTTCTGCACCGCTTGCGCGACCACGGCAACACCATCGTGGTGATCGAACACAACCTGGACGTCATCAAGACCGCGGACTGGATTGTGGACCTGGGCCCGGAAGGCGGCTCGGGGGGCGGCGAGATCATCGCTACCGGCACCCCGGAGCAGGTCGCCAAGGTGAAGGGGTCACATACCGGACGTTTCCTGAAGTCCATGCTCAAGGCCCGCTGATCGCGCAATCTATCCCTTTACAGGCAGAACTATCCATTCGCAGGGACGCAAATGCTGAAAATAAAAAACTCCCTGAGTATCGGCCCCGCCGCCATGGTGGCGGCGGCCTTTATCGGGCCCGGTACGGTGATTACCGCGAGCCTTGCCGGCGCCAACTACGGTTACGCCCTTTTGTGGGCACTGCTGTTCGCCATGCTGGCGAGCATCATCCTGCAGGAAATGGCTGCGCGCCTGGGACTGGTGACCGGCCGCGGGCTCGGCGAAAACATCCGCGACGCGTTGCAGCGGCCACTGTGGCGCTGGCCCGCGATGGCGCTTGTGGTCAGCGCCATCGTTATCGGCAACGCCGCCTATGAAAGCGGCAACCTGGCGGGAGCCAGTGCCGGCCTGAAACTGCTGACAGAAGCCGGCGCGGAGCCCGCCGACACCGGCACCCTGTGGCCTATAGCAGTCGCAGCAATTGCCGCCGCGCTGCTCTGGAGTGGCAGTTACCGGACGATCGAACGGGCATTGATCGCTCTGGTCGCGCTGATGAGCCTCGCTTTTCTACTCACCTTTGCGCTGTCGCGCCCGGATATGGGTGCCCTGTTATCCGGGCTGCTGGTTCCCTCCCTGCCCGCCGGCGCAACACTGACCGCCATCGCGCTGATCGGTACCACGGTGGTGCCCTACAACCTGTTCCTGCACAGTTCGAGTGTCAGCCAGAAATGGCAGTCCGCCGAACAGCTGCCGCTGGCACGCCGGGATATATTTTTCTCCATTCCACTCGGCGGACTGATATCCATCGCGATCGCGTCGACGGCCGCATCGGCCTTTTTCGCCCAACAGCTGTCCATTTCCAGCGCCAGTGAAATGGCGCGCTCGCTGGAGCCCCTGTTCGGCACCAGTGCACGCTACTGCATGGGAGTCGGGTTATTTGCGGCAGGAATATCCTCGGCGCTGACGGCACCGCTGGCGTCGGCCTATGCCCTGTGCGGCATACTCGGCAAATCGCCGGACCTTAAGGCGATACACTTTCGCGCTATCTGGCTGGCGATCATCGTGATTGGCGCTCTGGTGGCGATCCAGGGGATCCGGCCGCTGCGCCTGATCTGGTTCGCACAGATCGCCAACGGACTGCTGCTGCCCATCGTCACCGCCTTTCTGCTGTGGACAATGAACAGCTCCCGACTCGGCCTGTACCGCAACGCCTGGTGGCAGAATGCCCTGGGTCTACTGGTACTGGTGATTTCAGTCGTGCTCGGCGGACGCAGCCTGCTCGCCGCCTTCGGCTGGCTGTGATCGCGCAACCGGAATCACCACCCACGCAAATACGGAGATGTAGACGGAATTACCATGCACACCATTGATATCAACTGCGACCTGGGTGAAGGCGAGACTGCGGAGGACTGCGCGCGGGACGCGCGGATCATGCCGTACCTTTCCCGCTGCAATATTGCCTGTGGCGGTCATGCCGGCAACGCGACCACCATGGCACTGTCACTGGAAAATGCCCGCAAAGCCGGTATCGCCGCGGGCGCGCATCCGGGCTACCCGGACCGGGAAAATTTTGGGCGCATCTCACCCGCGCTTTCGCGAGAGTCCCTGCTGTCCTCCGTGGGAGAGCAGATATACACCCTGCAAAAATATGCGGCGGCAGCGCAGGTAGAGCTTACCCATATCAAACTGCACGGTGCGCTCTACAACGATGCCGAGGCCGATACGGGTCTCGCGGAAGACTTGTTGCGCCTGATCTCCCGGGAGTTCGCCAATCTCAAGGTTCTGGTACTGGCCAATGCCGCCATGGAGCGGGCCGCGAGAAAGTACCGCCACCCGCTGTTGCGCGAGGGCTTTATGGATCGACGCTATCTGGACTACAACCAGCTCGCTCCCCGCAGCATGTCCGGGTCGGTCATCCAGGATTTCGAACAGTGCCTGGCGCAGGCTGTGGCGCTCACAACCGGCAAATCGTTTTTATCCATTGACGGAAGGCCGCTGCAGTTTTCCGTTGACAGTATCTGCCTGCACGGCGATAACCCGGAGGCGGAATCCATCGCCCAGTCGTTGCAGCAGGAGTTGCTGTGTGCCGGAATCCACACATGCTGAAAGAGCGGATGTTTGAAATTCAGCCGAATGGTGACGCGGCGCTGGATATCCGCTTTGACCAGGCCCCCGGCGAGTTGCTCAGTGAACGGATCATCGCCCTCGCCGACGCCATCGAGTCAGCATCGATCAGGGCGGTCACCGAGCTGGTGCCCGCCTACCAGTGCCTCACGGTGTGTTTCGACCCACTGCGACTTCCCGGCGCCGGTTCCGGCGCAGCGGAAATGTCAGAACTGGAAAACACACTGCGCGCGCTGACAAACCAGATACTGTCTCAGGAGACATATGCGCACAGCGGTCGTTCCCTGATCCGGATACCGGTGTGTTACGACAGCGAATTTGCACCGGACATGCACACCGTCTGCGAGCAGTCCGGACTCACCGCACAGGAGGTCGTCAGCCGCCACACGGCGCCCAGGTACCTGGTGCACATGCTCGGCTTTACCCCGGGGTTTCTCTACCTCGGCGGCCTGGATCAAAAGCTGCACTGCCCACGCAAGGCGCGGCCGGCGCTGAATGTCCCGGCGGGGTCAGTGGGTATCGGCGGAGCCCAGACCGGAATCTATCCCCAGGCGACCCCCGGCGGCTGGCAGATCATCGGCCGCACGCCACTCGCGCTGTTTCGCCCGCAGCAGCAGCCCGCCTTCATCGCCCGCCCCCTGGACCGGGTACAGTTTGTCGCCATCAGCGCGGAGCAATTCGCCGCGATCGACCCGCTGACCGCGATGGAAAAATTCCCGCTGGACGCCCCCCTCCCCCCCTCGGAGGCCGGGTGATGGCCTTGCGTATTATCAAACCCGGATTGCAAACCACGGTGCAGAACGGGGGGCGACCGGGCAATCTCCGCTGGGGACTTTCCCGCGGAGGCGCCGCGGATACCTTCGCCATGGCCCTGGGTAACCTGCTGCTGCGCAACCCGGCTTCACACCCCTGCCTGGAGGTGGCGGTGACCGGGCCTGAAATTGACGTTACCGACGACGTGTCGATTGCGGTGACCGGTGCCCGCTTTGATCTGTTCCACAATGACAGCCTGGTGGAAAACGACGAGGTGATTCCACTGCGCGCCGGCGACCGGCTTCGTTTCGGCGCACTCAGATCCGGCGCGCGCGCCTATATTGCGCTGGCGGGGCAAATGGACCTCACTGCCAGCTTTGGCAGTTTTTCCACCCATGTAATCTCCGGGTTTGGCGGACTGCACGGGCGGGCACTTCGCGCCGGTGATCTGTTGGCACTGCATCACTGCCGCGCAGAATCACGGCGGGCACTGCCCGCGCAGTACCGCCTGGACTATCGGGCCCGCCCCCTGTTGCGTGTGGTACCGGGGCTCGAGGCACAGTACTTTTCCACCGCCACACTGGCGCGGTTTTACGGGGGCGGCTTTACGGTTTCCCCCCAGAGCAACCGCATGGGCATCCGTCTCGAAGGCGCGCCCCTTCCGGTGGCGGATCTGCCGCAGCAGATTTCCTCCGGGCTGTGTATGGGGACGGTGCAGGTCCCCCCAAATGGCCTGCCGATTGTCAGCTTTGTGGAAGGGCAGACCATCGGCGGCTACCCGAGAATCGCCCATGTGATCAGCGCGGACCTGCACCGTCTGGGGCAGCTGACGGCCGGTGCGCGGCTGGATTTTGAAGTCGTGTCGCTGCGCAGTGCCCACCGCATCCTCAAGGACAAGTCCCGACTGCTCGACCAGCTCGCAAACCTGCTGTGAAACCCGGCGCATCGTCCTGGCCTCGTCGCCAGTGTCGTGCCAGCGATGTGCCAGCCCGGGCAGCCCGTCACGGAATTGGCGCTCTATCCCCTTCCACCCGGCAAGTGCTTTCGCTAACTTCTCCCACGCGAATGACAGCGCTGTCAAAGCGTTGCTTAAGCGACAAAAGAAATAAAAATAAATGGAGAAGACATGCTCACTCGATCCCGGCCGATGGCCATATCCACAACCAATGTATCAGCAAGAAAACACCGCACGAGCACCTTTTGCGCCCTGCTGCCACTGCTTGCCCTGGTCTCCGTGCCAACCAACGCTGCGCTGCCAGCAGAAGCCTACGAGGCCGGACAAAGCTATTCCGGCGGCAGCCTTGTGTGTTATCAACAGGACCTGTTCCGCGCCCAGTGGTGGGCGGGACCGGGCGACTCCCCGGAAGACGCCTACACCGCCACCAACAGCTGGGATAGCCCCTGGGTTGTCGACAAACCCGGAGCCTGCCTCGATGACGGCAGCAACCGGGCACCCGTCGCCAGCGCCACCGCCACACCCGCGGAAATAACCGGTGCCGGCAGCATCGCGCTGGACGGGAGCCTGTCCACTGACCCGGACGGCGACGCGCTTAACTTTACCTGGGCACAGATCTCTCCGCAGTCCCCGCTCGCGACGATCCACGCTCCGGGTGCGAGCGGCACCCAGGTGGACCTTCCGGAGGTCGAAGCCGACACCCTCTACGAGTTCCGGCTTACCGTGGCGGACGCCACAGAATCCGATTACGCCACGACTACCGTACTGCAGCGAAGCGGCACCACCGTTCCCCGGGTGACCGAAGCTGTGATTACCGCGCCGGGATCCGTTTCCGGCTGTCCGGCCAGTGTCACCCTGAGCGCAGAGGGTTCCAGCTACCCCGAGGGAGAGACCTTCGTCTTCTCGTGGCGCCAGACCGGTGGACCGGCGGCAGAAATCCTTTCACCCAATGCCACAACCACACAGGTGAACCTGCCGGATCCCGGCACGGAAGCGTCCTACAGTTTTGAACTGCAAATGACCAACGGCGAGCTAGTGGCAACCGATTCGGTTGTGATCGAGCAGCGGTGCAGTCAGGATGGCTTCACCATCCCGTTGAGTACGCTCGAGGCCAGGGAATCTGAGCTGACTTCCAGCCCACTGTTTTCCCAGGTAAAGGCATCCATCGTAACGCGGGAAAATTCCGCGGTAGAAGCCGTTGTTCCCGGTAGAGCCGAAAACCCTGCGAATGTGCAGCGAGTCGAATCCATCGTCGACAACTCGGACTGGGACTTCCTGTTTCCGGTGCGCGCGGCAGAGTATTCCTACAGCAACTTTTTACGTGCGGTGGCGAAGTTCCCCGCTTTTTGCGGTGACTATAATGATGGCCGCGATGCCGACGCGATCTGCCGTAAATCCCTCGCCACCATGTTCGCGCACTTTACCCAGGAAACTGGTGGCCACACACCCCACTGGAGCGAGCCCGAATGGCGGCAGGGTTTGTACTTCATCCGCGAACAAGGATGGAGCGAGAGCATGCCGAATGGCTACGGTATCTGTGACACATCTACCTGGCAGGCACAGCAATGGCCCTGTGCGACCTTCGCCGACGGCAGCTACAAAAGCTATTTTGGTCGAGGCGCCAAACAGCTGAGCTACAACTACAATTACGGCCCGTTTTCCGCTGCGATGTTTGACGATGTGGGCGTACTGTTACAGGAGCCCAACCTGGTTGCGGACACCTGGCTCAATCTTGCCAGTGCGGTCTTTTTCTTTGTTTACCCCCAGCCCCCAAAACCCAGCATGCTGCACGTGATCGACGGCACCTGGCAGCCCAACAGCCAGGACTTGAACAGCGGCCTGGTGCCGGGGTTCGGGGTCACTACCATGATCATCAACGGCGGGATCGAATGTGGCGGCAGCAATGAGCATGCGCAATCGCAAAACCGAATTGACTACTACCGCAACTTTGCCGATTACCTCGGCGTCGCGATTGATAGTAGTGAAGTTCTGGGTTGCGC
Source organism: Microbulbifer hydrolyticus (assembly GCF_009931115.1). Taxonomy (NCBI): domain Bacteria; kingdom Pseudomonadati; phylum Pseudomonadota; class Gammaproteobacteria; order Cellvibrionales; family Microbulbiferaceae; genus Microbulbifer; species Microbulbifer hydrolyticus. The sequence continues at coordinate 3,432,419 of NZ_CP047491.1, forward strand.
GGGTATGGACCGCTTTGCCGTGGGCGGCGCCGGGGCGCTGGATATTTACTGGGAGCAGGACTGGAGCTGGGATCCGCAGTATCCAAACGGCAAAAGCTATGCCTGCAAACTGGTTGGTTACCAGACGCGCTTTTCTGCATTTATCGAAGGTGACTATGCACGCTGCGTGGATCACTTCTTCGAGGTGAATATCGATTACAGCCGATAACCTCAGCGAATCATCCAGATAGATAAGAGGCCGGTAGCATCCGGCCTCTTTTCTCTATGCAAGTGTAGCGGCGCTGCTGTATTCAAAACTGGACAATCGCTACCGCTCCACGAAGAAATCGTGTTGCGTCAGAGGTGCTTTAGCACAAGCGCTTCGTAGGCGCCTATTGCACCAGTTGAAGGCGTATATGGTTGCAACGCTCGACGCAACCTTCAGGAATCCACCCAGGTAATGCGCTCGTCTTCGTGCTTGTCCGCACAGGGAGTCGCCTTTGGGGGCACATATCCCACGCGGGATTCCGGATCGGCATGGCGCTGCTCCCAGTGTGCAACTGCTTCTCCGCACAACGATCGCTGCTGGTCAGTCAGGGCAACGCCATTTGGCCACTTGCCAAGCTCTATGGCGCGCTTCAAGCTACCAACAACCTGAGGATTCAGGATTTTGAGCAAATCGTCCAGGGAATGGAACATCACCACTTCCTCAAATAAGTATGCTTCTGAAACAAGAAAAGCCGGTCGATGACCGGCTTTCCTTTGCTCGGGATCTGCAACCTGCAAATACCGATAACCTTAAAGCGAGACGCCTCAGGCTTCAGCTGCTTCCGCAGTCTCGTCCGCTACCGGACGATCCACCAGCTCCACGTAGGCCATCGGAGCCTTATCGCCTGCACGGAAACCGCATTTCAGAATGCGGATGTATCCGCCCGGACGGGCTTCGTAACGGGGACCCAGTTCGTCGAACAGCTTGCGCACGGCATCCTTGTCACGGATACGAGCGAAAGCCAGACGGCGGTTGGCAACACTGTCTTTCTTGGCCAGGGTAATCAGCGGCTCAGCAACGCGGCGCAGCTCCTTGGCTTTGGGCAGTGTGGTTTTGATCAGTTCGTGCTCTACCAGAGAGGCGGTCATGTTTTTGAACATGGCCTTGCGGTGAGAGCTGGTACGACTGAATTTACGGCCACTATAACGATGACGCATAACTCAATTCCTCACGACTTCGATTGCTTTCTCAGCAAGTCGTCTGGGAGCGGTGCTTGCAGGTCGCGCACACCACTCGGTTTTCTTCACGCGGGCGGGCAAGGCCCGCGCCACAAACGCTTTACAGGGAGCTCAGCTTGCTGTCGCCCTTGAGGCTGGCCGGCGGCCAGTTCTCGAGGCGCATACCCAGGGACAGACCACGGGAAGCCAGAACGTCCTTGATCTCTGTCAGGGACTTCTTACCCAGGTTCGGGGTCTTCAGCAGCTCTACTTCGGTACGCTGAATCAGGTCGCCGATATAGTAGATGTTTTCCGCTTTCAGACAGTTGGCCGAACGCACAGTCAGTTCCAGGTCGTCTACCGGACGCAACAGCACCGGATCAACTTCCTCTTCCTTCGCTTCCGGCTGGGCATCCTTCTCGCCTTCGAGGTCCACGAATACTGCAAGCTGTTGCTGCAGAATCGTGGCGGCGCGACGGATTGCTTCTTCAGGATCCAGAGTACCGTTGGTCTCCAGGTCCAGAACCAGCTTGTCGAGGTCGGTACGCTGCTCTACACGCGCAGATTCTACGCTGTAGGAAACGCGACGAACCGGGCCGAAGGAAGCGTCGAGCTGCAGGCGGCCGATGGAGCGGGTCTCTTCTTCGTCTTCACGGCGAGCGTCGGCGGGCTGGTAGCCACGGCCGCGCGCGACGGTCAGACGCAGGTTGAGTTCCACGTCACCGGTGATGTTGGCGATCACGTGCTCAGGGTTCACGATTTCAATGTCGTGGTCCACCTGAATGTCGCCAGCAGTCACGGCACCCGGGCCTTTCTTGCTAAGGCTCAGCACTGCCTGGTCCTTGCCGTGCATCACCACCGCAATTTCCTTCAGGTTGAGCAGGATTTCGATTACGTCTTCCTGCACACCCTCAATTGCGCTGTACTCGTGCTCAACACCGTCGATCTCAACTTCAGTGACGGCGCAGCCCGGCATGGAGGACAGCAGGATGCGGCGCAGCGCGTTGCCTAGAGTGTGGCCGAAACCACGCTCCAGCGGTTCCAGAACCACTTTAGCGTGGTTCTGGTTGTACTCGGTGACGTCAATACGACGAGGTGTCAAAAACTCGTTGACAGCAGTCTGCATAGCCATACCTGTATTACAGTTTTATTCCTTAAATGGAACAGAGCCTTACTTGGAGTAGAGTTCCACGATAAGGTTTTCATTGATCTCTGCCGGCAGATCCACGCGATCCGGAACACGCTTGAAGGTACCTTCCAGCTTGCTCGCATTCACGTCTACCCACTCAACGTCACCGCGCTGTGCAGCGAGGGAAACGGAGTTCTGGATACGCATCTGCTTTTTAGATTTCTCACGGATAGCGATCACATCGCCTTCCTTAACCTGGTAGGAAGGGATGTTAACGGTGCTGCCGTTTACCAGAATCGCCTTGTGGGAGACCAGCTGACGCGCTTCAGAGCGAGTAGAGCCGAAGCCCATGCGGTAAACCACGTTATCGAGGCGTTTTTCCAGCAGCTTCAGCAGGTTTTCACCCGTTGCACCTTTCAGGCGCGCCGCTTCCTTATAGTAGTTACGGAACTGCTTTTCCAGCACGCCGTAGATGCGGCGTACTTTTTGCTTTTCACGCAGCTGAACACCGTAGTCGGACAGGCGACCGCGACCGGCGCCATGAACGCCAGGCTTGGTTTCCGCGCGGCACTTTGACTCGTGCGGGCGAACGCCACTTTTCAGCTGAAGATCGGTACCTTCCCGACGGGAAAGCTTACATTTTGGTCCAATATATCGTGCCATTTCGTCAACCCCCTCTTACACGCGACGTTTCTTGGGCGGACGACAACCGTTATGCGGAATTGGCGTCACGTCGGTGATGTTGGTGATCTTGTAGCCGCAGTTGTTGAGAGCGCGAACGGCAGATTCGCGACCCGGGCCGGGGCCCTTAACTTCGACATCAAGGTTTTTCAGGCCATACTCCTGAGCGGCAGTACCTGCGCGTTCAGCAGCAACCTGGGCTGCGAATGGGGTGCTCTTACGCGAGCCACGGAAACCGGAACCACCAGCGGTAGCCCAGCTCAGAGTGTTGCCCTGACGGTCAGTGATCGTCACGATCGTGTTGTTGAACGATGCGTGGATGTGGGCAACACCGTCGACAACGGTCTTTTTGACCTTTTTGCGAACAGTAGTTTTTGGCTTAGCCATACCTGTATCCTAAATCCTATACGTGTGAAGACTTGCGCGACGCAGTAACTGAAACAGTTACTTGCGAATCGGCTTGCGCGGACCCTTACGGGTACGGGCGTTAGTCTTGGTGCGCTGACCGCGAAGCGGCAGACTGCGACGGTGGCGCAGACCGCGGAAGCAACCCAGGTCCATCAAACGTTTGATGTTCATGGATACTTCACGACGCAGATCACCTTCAACGGTCAGTTTTGCAACTTCACCGCGGATGGTTTCGATCTGGTCTTCGGACAGATCACGAAGTTTGGTGGATTCAGCGATACCTACCGCTGCCAGAATAGATTTCGCCGTAGTGCGACCGACACCATAGATATGGGTCAGGGAGATCACGGCGTGCTTGTGGTCTGGTACATTGACACCAGCAATACGTGCCATAGAGGCGTACTCCACGTATTGTGAACCAGCGCTGTTTTGGTAATGGCGCGGCTCAATTCTCGATTCGGCGCTGACAGCGAATAAAAAGCCACCAGCACCACCAAAAAGGCGCGCAAGAATAGCTTTTCATACACCAAATTGCAATAGCCCGCCTTCCCGGAGCCGAAACCCAAGGTAAAGCGGACGACAGTCAACGCCCCCTGTTTGAGACTTTCAAAGCCAACCTGGGTCGACTTCTGGGTCTCGTCCACGAGCCGGGTGACTCGCGGTGGTGCCTTTTAGCACGGGGCTGTGCCAAAAAGCAAATTCTTTCACGAACAATTGGTGCCACTGCATTCCATCCCTGAGGGCGGACACCACCCCGGCCATCCTTGGCGGGGTCGCTATTCGGTAAGCACAGCGCAAGCTGTGCTATCCCGATTAGCCCTGCCGCTGCTTGTGACGCGGCTCGGCGCTGCAGATTACCCGCAGAACGCCTTTGCGACGTACGATTTTGCAGTTACGGCAGATCTTTTTTACAGAAGCGCGTACTTTCATGACCTTACCTCAATTCAATCCTGCTGCTGTGGATACCGATCAACGGCGGCCGTAGCTTTGCAGATTCGCCTTTTTCATCAACCCTTCGTACTGGTGAGACAACAAGTGCGACTGCACCTGCGCCATGAAGTCCATCACTACGACCACAACGATCAGCAGCGAAGTACCTCCCAGGTAGAAAGGAATGTTCAGCCCGACCACCAGGAACTGCGGCAGCAGGGATACCAGCGCGATGTAGCAGGCACCCACCAGTGTCAGGCGAGTCAGAACGCTGTCGATATAACGCGCGGTCTGCTCTCCGGGGCGGATACCGGGCACATAGGCACCGGATTTCTTCAGGTTGTCCGCTACTTCGTTGGGGTTGAACATCAACGCCGTATAGAAGAAGCAGAAGAAGCCAATCAACAGTGCGAACAGAATAATGTTCAGCGGCTGACCGGGGCCCAGCTGGAGCGCCATCCACTGCAGGATCTGCGCACCGATACCTTCACCACCCTGACCGAACCACTGCGCCAGAGTGGCGGGGAACAGCAGGATACTGCTGGCAAAAATCACCGGAATAACACCGGCCATGTTTACCTTCAGCGGCAAGTGGCTGGACTGTGCAGCCGGCGCCTGCGAGTAACGACCCGCCTGGCGCCGCGCGTGATTGATGGTGATACGGCGTTGACCGCGCTCCATAACCACTACGAAGTAGACCACTGCAAGCGCCACAAAACCGATCGCCAGTAACATCAGGACATGTAGCTCGCCCTGACGCGCCTGCTCGAAGGCCTGTCCGATTGCACTGGGCAGCCCGGCAACGATACCGGCGAAGATCAGCATGGAAATACCATTGCCTACACCGCGCTCAGTGATCTGCTCTCCCAGCCACATCATGAACACCGCACCGGTTACCAGTGACACAACGGCCACAAAATAGAAACCGAATGCCGGCTCAGCAGAGTAAGCCAGATTCTGACCGGCCAGACCGAAGGTCATACCGATACCCTGGATCAGCGCCAGCAAAACCGTCAGATAACGGGTGTACTGGTTGATCTTGCGGCGCCCTGCGTCACCTTCCTTTTTCAACGCCTCCAGAGAAGGCGTTACCGCGGTCATCAACTGCATGATGATGGACGCGGAGATGTAAGGCATGATTCCGAGGGCCAGAATACTCATCCGCTCCAGTGCGCCACCGGAGAACATGTTGAACAGGCCAAGGATGGTTCCCTGGTTCTGATTAAACAGGTTCGCCAGCTTTTCCGGATCAATACCGGGCACCGGAATATGAGTCCCTAAACGATATACAAGTATCGCGAGAAACAGAAAACGAAGGCGAGCCCAAAGCTCGCCTAATCCCTTGCCGTTACCCAGGGAGTTAACACCAGATCCTGGTCGTGCCATTGGGGCCTCGATTTAGTCTTCTACTTTTCCGCCAGCAGCTTCGATGGCCGCTTTAGCACCTTTGGTGACGCCCAGACCTTTCACGGTTACCGCTTTGGTCAGCTCACCGGAAAGGAACACTTTGGCGCGCTTAATGTGGCCGCCGATAATATCGGCATTTTTCAGCGCTGCCAAATCAATCGTGTCACCTTCTACCTTCGCCAGCTCCGCCAGACGCACTTCCGCAACAAAGCGGCCAACGCGAGAGGAGAAACCGTACTTCGGCAGGCGCTTCTGCAAAGGCATCTGACCGCCTTCGAAGCCCGGACGAACACTACCACCGGAACGGGCCTTCTGACCCTTGTGACCACGGCCGCCGGTTTTACCCAGGCCGCTACCGATGCCGCGACCAACGCGCTTGGCGCTGTGCTTGTGACCCTCAGCGGGAGACAACTCGTTTAAACGCATGTTACGCCTCCTCTACTTTTACGAGGTAGTTCACTTTGTTGATCATGCCGCGCACAGAGGGAGTGTCTTCCACTTCCACAGTGTGACCAATGCGGCGAAGACCCAGACCAGCGACGCACGCCTGATGATTTTTCAGACGACCAGCGACGCTCTTGACCTGGGTGACTTTGATGGTCTTCTTAGCCATGACTCATTCACTCAAAGCAAGTTCAGAACGGGCCGCAACGATTCTGCTACTGCGACCCGAAACCGAATCAGTTCAGGATTTCTTCCACAGACTTGCCGCGCTTTGCAGCAACGTCTTCTGGGCTACTCATTTTACCCAGCGCACTGAAGGTGGCGCGTACAACGTTTACCGGGTTGGTAGAGCCGTAGCATTTTGCCAGTACGTTGTGGACGCCAGCCATTTCCAGTACGGAGCGCATAGCACCGCCAGCAATTACGCCGGTACCCTGGGAAGCGGGCTGCATGTATACCTTGGAACCACCGTGGCGACCGTTGGTAGCGTACTGAATGGTGTCACCATTCAGGTCTACCTGGATCATGTTGCGACGCGCAGATTCCATTGCCTTCTGGATGGCAACAGGCACTTCACGAGCCTTACCACGACCGAAGCCAACACGACCATTGCCGTCGCCAACTACGGTCAGAGCGGTGAACGCAAAGATACGACCACCTTTTACGGTTTTGGCAACACGATTGACCTGGACCAGCTTTTCCTGGAGGCCTTCGTCGTTGCTCTTCTCGACTTTATCTCTAGCCATAACTCAACCCTTAGAATTTCAGACCGGCTTCACGGGCAGCGTCTGCCAGGGCCTTAACACGGCCATGGTATTTGAAACCGCTGCGATCGAAGGCTACCGCTTCAACGCCAGCGGCCTTGGCACGCTCAGCGATCAGGGTGCCAACGGCTTTTGCAGCGTCGACGTTACCGGTTTTGCTTTCACGCAGGTCCTTGTCCAGAGTAGAGGCAGCGGCCAATACCTTGTCGCCGTCGGCAGACAGGATCTGTGCGTAAATGTGGCGAGGAGTGCGGTTCACTGTCAGGCGAACGGCGCCCAGCTCACGGAACTTGGCGCGGGCACGACGTGCACGACGCAAGCGAGATTGCTTCTTAACGTTCATATCTATGCCTTACTTCTTCTTGGCCTCTTTGCGATACACGCGCTCATCGGCGTAACGGACACCCTTACCTTTGTAGGGCTCCGGCGGACGGAATGCGCGGATCTCAGCGGCCACTTGACCTAACAGCTGCTTGTCGCTGCTCTTCAGTACGATTTCAGTCTGGCTCGGGGTTTCGGCGGTAACGCCTTCCGGCAGTGCGTAATCTACCGGATGAGAGAAACCGAGAGTCAGGTTGACGGACTTACCGGATGCTTTCGCACGGTAACCTACGCCGTTCAGCTGAAGTTTCTTTTCGAAACCCTGACTGACACCGACCACCATGTTGTTAACCAGCGCGCGAGTGGTACCCGCCAGAGCACGTGACTGCTTGGAGCCGTTACGCGCGGAAAAAGTCAGCTGGTTTTCTTCCTGCTTAACTTCCACATCGCTGTGGATATTGAAGTTCAGATTGCCATTGCCACCTTTTACAGCGATATCCTGACCTTTCAGGTCAATGGAAACGCCAGCGGGGATCTGAACTGGATCATTTGCTACTCGAGACATTTCAACCCCCGCTTAGAATACGGTGCAAAGCACTTCGCCGCCGACACCAGCCTGACGGGCCGCGCGATCAGTCATCACACCGTGAGAGGTGGAGACGATGGCGATACCCAGGCCGCCGCGTACAGAAGGCAGCGCTTTTTTACCGGCGTAGTTACGCAGGCCCGGACGTGAAACACGATCCAGCTCAGCGATAACCGGCTTGCCCTGGAAGTATTTCAGTTCAATAGTCAGCTCAGGCTTGGCGCCTTCGCTAACCGCTACACCAGTAACATAACCTTCGTCTTTCAGGACGTTGGCTACGGCTACTTTCAATTTGGATGAAGGCATGGATACAGTGCCCTTTCCGCGGCCCAGGGCGTTGCGGATGCGGGTCAGCATATCTGCCAACGGATCTTGCATACTCATTACTTAAGACTCCTCAAGTCTGCCGTATTACCAGCTGGACTTAACCAGGCCGGGGACATCACCACGCATGGCTGCTTCACGCAGTTTGTTACGGCACAGGCCGAATTTGCGGTAGACAGCGTGGGGGCGACCAGTGATACGACAGCGACGTTGCTGACGTACCGGGCTTGCATCGCGCGGCAGTTGTTGCAGCTTGAGTTGAGCCTCCCAACGCTCCTCTTCAGAAGCGTCGGCACTGGCGATGATCGCCTTCAGCTCTTGACGCTTTTCGGCGTACTTAGCTGCGGTTCGAGCGCGCTTGTTCTCGCGCGCAATCATGGATTTCTTCGCCATGGAATCCTCTTAACCCTTGAACGGGAAGTTGAATGCTTTCAGCAGTGCACGACCTTGGTCGTCGTTGGCTGCTGTAGTAGTGATACAAATATCCAGACCGCGGATCTTGTCTACTTTGTCGTAGTCGATTTCCGGGAAGATAATTTGTTCTGTTACACCCATTGAGAAGTTACCACGACCGTCGAACTGCTTCGGGCTAATGCCACGGAAGTCGCGGATACGCGGAATTGCGATGCCAACCAGTCGCTCCAGGAACTCGTACATGCGCTCACCGCGCAGAGTTACCTTGCAGCCGATCGGCCAGTCTTCACGGATTTTGAAGCCCGCGATTGACTTACGCGCCTTGGTCACAATGGGTTTTTGACCAGTAATCGCAGTCATGTCACTGACTGCATGTTCCAGTACCTTCTTATCACCAATGGCTTCACCGACACCCATGTTGACGGTGATTTTGGTGATGCGCGGCACGGACATTACGTTCTCAAGTCCCAGCTCTTCTTTCAGCTTGGACGCGAGTTCTTTGGTATAGAGCTCTTTAAGCCTTGCCATGTTTTCCACCTGACTTATGCGTCAACGGCTTCGCCGCTGGATTTGAAGACGCGAATCTTAGTCCCGTCTTCCAGTACTTTGAAGCCTACCCGGTCAGCTTTTTGGGTGTTCGGGTTAAAGATGGCTACGTTGGAAACCTGAATAGCGGCTTCTTTCTCAACAATGCCACCAGCTACGCCCATTTGAGGGTTTGGCTTCTGGTGTTTTTTGATCATCTGTACACCGGACACGATCAGGCGACCGTCGTTCAGCACCTTACGTACGGTGCCACGCTTGCCTTTATCGCGACCGGCGATAACGATCACTTCGTCGTCACGCTTGATCTTGCGCATAACTCTTCTCCGCTCGTGGCTTAGATAACTTCGGGAGCCAGTGAGATGATCTTCATGAACTTCTCACCGCGCAGCTCGCGAGTTACCGGGCCAAAAATACGGGTGCCAACCGGCGCATGTTGCTGGTTCAGCAGTACCGCTGCGTTATCGTCAAATTTGATCAGGGAGCCGTCCGGGCGACGCACACCTTTTCTGGTGCGAACCACTACCGCGTTCATTACCTGACCCTTTTTCACTTTACCGCGAGGAATTGCTTCCTTGACGGTTACCTTGATGATGTCGCCAACGCCAGCGTAGCGACGGTGGGAGCCGCCCAGCACCTTGATGCACATGACACGGCGAGCCCCACTGTTATCGGCTACTTCTAAGTAGGATTCCGCTTGAATCATCGTTCCTCTCCGAAACTCTTCAATGCGCTAGGGGTTAAACCTTCGCCGCACGCTCTACAATTTTCTGCAAGGACCAGGACTTGCTCTTGGACAGCGGACGAGATTCTTCGATGGTTACAACATCACCGATGCCGCAATCATTGTTTTCGTCGTGTGCCTTGAGCTTGGTGGACTTGCTCACGATTTTGCCGTAGATCGGGTGCTTAACACGGCGCTCGATCAAAACGGTGATGGTTTTATCCATCTTGTCACTCACGACCTTACCGGTCAGAGTACGCTTCAGTTTTGCTTCAGCCATGATTAATTACCTGCCTTCTCGGTCAACACAGTCTTAATGCGAGCAATGTCGCGACGAGTCTGCTTCAGCAGATGAGTCTGAGTCAGCTGACCAGTGGACTTCTGCATACGCAGCTTGAATTGTGCTTCAAGCTGGCTAAGGAGTTCCTGGTTCAGTTCCTCAACTGACTTTGAGCGTAGATCTGCAGTCTTCATTACATCACCGAACGCTTAACGAAAGTTGTCTTTACAGGCAGCTTGGCTGCGGCGAGCTCGAAAGCTTCGCGAGCCAGATCTTCGGATACGCCTTCCATTTCATAGAGGACTTTACCCGGCTGGATCTGAGCTACCCAGTATTCTACGTTACCCTTACCTTTACCCATACGAACTTCGAGGGGCTTACTGGAAATGGGCTTGTCCGGAAACACACGAATCCAGATCTTACCGCCACGCTTAACGTGACGAGTCATTGCGCGACGAGCCGCTTCGATCTGACGCGCAGTAATGCGTCCACGACCGATGGCCTTAAGGCCGAACTCGCCAAAGCTCACTTTAGAGCCGCGCTGGGAAAGACCGCGGTTGCGACCCTTCTGTACCTTGCGGAATTTTGTACGCTTTGGTTGTAGCATCTGCGCACCCCTTATTTAGCAGCTTTTTTGCGAGTCTTCGCCGGCTTCTCTTCGGGGATTTCGTCACCGATGACTTCGCCTTTGAAGATCCAAACTTTTACACCGATGATGCCGTACGTAGTGCTGGCTTCAGCGGTGCCGTAGTCGATGTTGGCACGCAGAGTATGCAGAGGCACACGGCCTTCGCGGTACCATTCAGTTCGCGCAATCTCAGCACCGCCGAGACGACCACTTACCTGAATCTTGATACCTTCGGCACCCTGGCGCATTGCGTTCTGTACGGCGCGCTTCATAGCACGACGGAACATAACGCGACGCTCCAGCTGCTGAGCAACGTTCTGACCAACCAGAGTGGCATCCAGGTCAGGCTTACGTACTTCTTCGATGTCGATGTGCACGGGCACACCCATCTGGGAAGTAAGTTCGTTGCGCAGACGCTCTACGTCTTCACCTTTTTTACCGATCACGATACCCGGACGCGCAGTGTGAATGGTCACACGAGCGGTGTTGGCCGGACGTTCGATCTCGATGCGGCTCACGGAAGCGTGGGCCAGTTTTTTGCGAATGTATTCGCGAACTTTCAGATCCGTGTACAGCTTGTCTGCGTACTCGTCACTGCCGGCATACCATACGGAGGTATGCTTTTTAACGATACCCAGACGAATGCCGGTAGGATTGACTTTTTGTCCCATGGTTTTCTCGCCTGCTCTCTTATTTCTCGGCTACTTTCACAGTAATGTGACAAGTACGCTTCAGAATACGATCAGCACGACCTTTAGCACGCGGTTTAATGCGCTTCATGGTCATACCCTCATCCACGAAGATGGTGGAAACTTTCAGTTCGTCAACGTCAGCACCGTCGTTGTGCTCAGCATTGGCGATTGCAGATTCCAGAACCTTCTTGACGATCGCAGCACCCTTCTTGTGGCTAAAAGCCAGGATATCCAGGGCTTCTTCGACACCTTTGCCGCGAATCTGATCAGCTACCAGACGCGCCTTTTGTGCCGACAGACGAGCACCGCGTAATTTTGCTTGTACTTCCATCTCTATAACCTCGGCTTAGCGCTTCTTCGCTTTCTTATCCGCAGCGTGGCCACGGTAAGTGCGGGTAGCCGCGAATTCGCCCAGCTTGTGGCCAACCATTTCTTCGTTGACCAGAACGGGCACGTGTTGACGACCGTTGTGAACGGCAATCGTCAGTCCAACCATTTCCGGCATAACCATGGAACGGCGGGACCAGGTTTTAATCGGTCGACGATCATTTTTCTCAATCGCCGCCTCCACCTTCTTGATCAGATGAAGATCAATAAAGGGACCTTTCTTTAATGAGCGTGGCACTGTCGATTCCTCTCTAGCAGCTCAGACATCGCGCGGCTTATTTGCCGCGACGACGTACAATCATGTTATCGGTGCGCTTGTTCTTACGCGTTTTCTTACCCTTGGTCGGCACACCCCAAGGCGTCACAGGGTGACGGCCACCAGAGGTACGACCTTCACCACCGCCGTGCGGGTGGTCTACCGGGTTCATCGCCACACCGCGAACGGTAGGACGAACACCGCGCCAGCGTTTGGCACCTGCTTTACCCAGCTTGCGCAGGCTGTGTTCAGAGTTGCTCACTTCACCCAGGGTGGCGCGGCACTCAGACAGAACTTTACGCATTTCGCCAGAACGCAGACGGATAGTCGCGTACTGACCTTCACGGGCAACCAGCTGTACAGAGGCACCGGCAGAGCGGGCCAGCTGAGCACCTTTACCAGGCTTCAGCTCGATGGCGTGAATCACGGAACCAACCGGGATGTTACGCAGCGGCAAAGTGTTACCCACTTTGATCGGTGCAGCGTCACCGGACTGGATCTTGTCACCCGCCTTCAGGTGCTTCGGCGCAATAATGTAACGGCGCTCACCATCGGCGTAGCAAACCAGCGCGATGTGCGCGCTGCGGTTGGGGTCATACTCCAGACGCTCAACGGTGGCAGGAATGCCATCCTTGTTGCGCTTGAAATCCACTACGCGGTAGTGATGCTTGTGACCACCACCGATATGACGAGTGGTAATGCGACCGTTGTTGTTACGGCCACCGGACTTGGACTTCTTCTCCAACAGCGGCGCGTAAGGTGCACCCTTATGCAGGTCGGTGTTAACAACCTTAACAAGGTGGCGACGGCCGGCAGAGGTCGGTTTTGCTTTTACAATAGCCATTGTAACTTTCCCCTTTACTCAGCAGCTTCAAAGTTGATGTCGCTGCCTTCGGCCAGACGAACGTAGGCTTTTTTCCAATCATTGCGCACGCCCATACCGTAGCGGGTGCGCTTGGTTTTGCCTTTAACGTTCACGGTGCGAACCTGCTCAACGGATACGTTGAACAGCTTTTCTACCGCGGCCTTGATCTCGGCTTTGGAAGCGTCGGTGGTCACTTTGAACACTACCTGGTTGGCGGCATCCGCCAGTACAGCAGCCTTCTCGGAAATTACCGGGCCCAGCAGGACTTTGTAGATTCGCTCTTGGTTCATCCCAGCACCTCATCAATTTTCTTCAGTGCAGAAACGGTAACCACGACCTTGTCGAAACGAATCAGGCTTACCGGATCGATACCCTGCACATCGCGAACATCGATCTTGTGCAAGTTGCGCGCGGCCAGGTAGAGGTTTTCATTTACCTCTTCGGTCACGATCAACGCTTCGGACAGATCGAACTGGGCAAGCTTGGTTACCAGCTGCTTGGTTTTCGGCGCTTCCACGTCGAAAGACTCAACAACAACCAGACGCTCCTGACGAGCCAGCTCAGAGAGAATGCAGCGCAGTGCAGCGCGGTACATTTTCTTGTTCAGCTTAACGCTGTGATCGCGCGGCTCAGCGGCGAAGGTTACGCCACCTGAACGCCACAGCGGGCTGCGAATGGTACCAGCGCGTGCGCGGCCGGTGCCCTTCTGGCGCCACGGCTTTTTGCCGCCGCCGGAAACCGCGGAGCGGTTTTTCTGAGCCTTGGTACCCTGACGAGCGCCAGCCATATAGGCGACAACTGCCTGGTGCACCAGGTCCTGATTGAATTCACGACCGAAAGCCACTTCAGAGACTGCAACAGTGCCTTTAGCGCCTTCGGGAGTAGCGATATTCAGTTCCATATCTATTTCCCCTCAGACTTAGGCTTTAACTGCCGGACGAACGATTACGTTACCGCCGGGCGCGCCAGGAACGGCACCTTTAACCAGCAGCAGATTGCGTTCGGCGTCCACACGAACCACTTCCAGATTTTGCGTGGTAACACGCTCGGCACCCATGTGACCGGCCATCTTCTTGCCTTTCCACACACGACCAGGAGTCTGGCACTGACCGATAGAACCGGGTGCGCGGTGAGACAGAGAGTTACCGTGGGTAGCATCTTGCATGCTGAAGTTCCAGCGTTTGATACCGCCCTGGAAACCTTTACCTTTGGAAGTGCCAGTTACATCAATCTTCTGGCCAGCTTCAAAGCTTGCAACAGTAATTTCAGAACCGATTTCGAAGGACTCTTCAGAACCGTCAGTACGCAGTTCGAAAAGAGCAGAGCCAGCCTCAGTGTTGGCTTTGGCGAAGTGGCCCGCTTGGGGCTTGGAGACACGGGAAGCCTTACGAGAACCCACAGTAACCTGTACCGCGGAGTAACCGTCAGTTTCCTGAGTTTTCACCTGAGTGACGCGATTTGGAGCTACCTCGATAACAGTTACCGGGATAGACGCGCCATCTTCAGTGAAGATGCGAGTCATGCCGCTCTTGCGGCCGACAATACCTATAGTCATCTTTTCAACCTCTCAGTGCACGGGGCTTTAACCCACTGCGGCCGCCCAATTTCAGAGCGTTACACTACCCGAACCGTTTTCGTTCGGGATTCGGTAGTTAATTTGAAGTGTTAGCCGAGACTAATCTGAACCTCAACACCAGCCGCCAGATCGAGCTTCATCAGCGCGTCAACGGTTTTTTCGGTGGGCTCAACAATGTCCAGCAAACGCTTGTGAGTACGAATCTCGTACTGATCGCGCGCGTCTTTGTTGACGTGCGGAGAAATCAGCACGGTGTACTTCTCTTTACGAGTCGGCAGCGGAATGGGACCGCGTACCTGGGCGCCAGTGCGCTTGGCCGTCTCGACGATCTCCTGAGTAGACGTGTCGATCAGCTTGTGATCAAACGCCTTCAGGCGAATTCGGATTCGTTGACCCTGCATGGAATCAAACTCCAGTTGTAAATCTAAAGAACGTCCTCTTACGCAACCCCGAGGGCGGGCGAAAAGGAGCGCGAAGTCTACGGGCGATTTTTTGGCCTGTCAACCACTTATCCGAACACCTTTGTTGCAGCTGCTCTCCGCACCCGCGCGGCGCGAAACTACACTTGAGGGCAACCGCGAGAAATGCGCAGAACAGGAGGGAAACGCCATGACTGTAGCCAGTACCGTCAGTCAATTCCTTGGCGACCATTCAGTCAACTATCGGGTTATCCCCCACGAGCACAGCGCCACCAGCCGCGAGACAGCGCGCAAGGCCGGTGTACGGGAAGACCGGGTCGCAAAAGCGATCCTGTTAAAAGATGACCAGGGCATGCTGATGTGCATCATTCCAGCAAGCAACAGCCTCGATATGCGGGCGGTCCATGACGAAACCGGACGCAACCACCTGGAAATGGTCGAAGAGGCGGAGTTCAGACAGGTTTTCAGTGACTGCGAAGTCGGCGCACTGCCGCCACTTGGACCAGCTTACGGATTGACCACCCTGGTCGATACGGGACTGGATAGTCGCGACACGATCTATCTGGAGTCCGGTGACCACGAAGGCCTGATTGCTGTAGATGGGCGCGATTTTGACCAGCTTCTGCAGAACTCCCGTCACTGCAACCTGAGCAGGGATTGGTTCTAAGCAAAGGCAGCCCACAAGCCGCTCCCCGACAATCAACTCACACAAGAGCACAGCCCAGGGGCCCTGAAAAGGCCCCTCACCCCTCGTGCGCATAGATCACTATTTGTACAGGCAGGAGACGAAAAGGCCCCAGGTAACCGCTCAGGCGGTTTCTGGCACACGCCAGTAGTCTTCCCGGGCAACAAAAAAGCCGCAGTGTCACCACTGCGGCTTTTTCGTGCTTCGAACCAGGACTAAATTATAAATTAGTCGAGGATCTTGGCTACAACGCCAGCGCCAACGGTACGGCCGCCTTCACGGATTGCGAAGCGCAGACCTTCTTCCATGGCGATGGGAGCGATCAGCTCAACTTTCATCTGAATGTTGTCGCCCGGCATAACCATTTCAGTGCCTTCCGGCAGCTCAACCGCACCAGTTACGTCGGTAGTACGGAAGTAGAACTGCGGACGGTAGCCCTTGAAGAACGGGGTGTGACGACCACCTTCGTCCTTGGACAGGATGTACACCTCACCTTCGAACTTGGTGTGCGGGGTGATGGAGCCTGGCTTGGCCAGTACCTGACCACGCTCAACTTCGTCACGCTTGGTGCCACGCAGCAGTGCGCCGATGTTCTCACCCGCACGACCTTCGTCGAGCAGCTTGCGGAACATTTCAACACCGGTACAGGTGGTTTTGGTGGTGTCTTTGATACCAACGATTTCAATCTCGTCGCCAGTATTGATGATGCCACGCTCAACACGACCAGTTACTACGGTACCACGGCCGGAGATGGAGAATACGTCTTCGATCGGCATCAGGAACGGCTGGTCGATAGCACGCTCCGGCTCCGGGATGTACTCGTCCAGGGTTTCAACCAGCTTCTTAACAGCGGTGGTACCCAGCTCGTTGTCGTCTTCGCCGTTCAGCGCCATCAGGGCAGAACCAGCGATGATCGGAGTGTCGTCACCCGGGAATTCGTACTGGTCCAGCAGCTCACGCAGCTCCATTTCAACCAGTTCCATCATCTCGGAGTATTCTTCAGAACCAACACCGCCGCAGTCTTCTGCCAGCAGGTCAGCCTTGTTCAGGAATACAACGATGTAAGGTACACCTACCTGACGAGACAGCAGGATGTGCTCGCGAGTCTGCGGCATAGGACCATCGGTCGCGCCACATACCAGGATAGCGCCGTCCATCTGGGCAGCACCGGTGATCATGTTCTTCACGTAGTCGGCGTGTCCCGGGCAGTCAACGTGCGCGTAGTGACGGGTCGGGGACTCGTACTCAACGTGAGAGGTAGCGATGGTGATACCACGCTCACG
Source organism: Microbulbifer hydrolyticus (assembly GCF_009931115.1). Taxonomy (NCBI): domain Bacteria; kingdom Pseudomonadati; phylum Pseudomonadota; class Gammaproteobacteria; order Cellvibrionales; family Microbulbiferaceae; genus Microbulbifer; species Microbulbifer hydrolyticus. Next base: position 3,449,350 of record NZ_CP047491.1, read on the forward strand.
CTCTTCCGGTGCATTGTCGATACCGTCGAAAGCAACAGCAGCGCCGCCCCATACTTCTGAACATACGCGAGTCAGCGCTGCGGTCAGGGTGGTTTTACCGTGGTCGACGTGACCGATGGTGCCCACGTTTACGTGGGGCTTGGAACGTTCAAACTTTTCTTTTCCCATCTTAGAGATCCTCTAGCTAAAAGTTTGCCGAAACTCCCCGGTCAAACACCGGGGAGTTTCAAGTCAAAGGAAATTAACCCTTGTTTTTGGCGATGATTTCGTCAGCGACGTTTTTCGGCGCTTCGGCGTACTTCAGGAATTCCATGGTGTAGGTGGCACGGCCCTGGGTCGCAGAACGCAGGTCAGTGGCGTAACCGAACATTTCGGCCAGCGGCACTTCAGCGTTCACGATCTTACCGGAGGCACTGTCTTCCATACCCTGGATCAGACCGCGACGACGGTTCAGGTCACCAACGACGTCACCCATGTTCTCTTCCGGGGTAACCACTTCAACCTTCATCATCGGCTCGAGCAGTACCGCGCCGCCAACCTGGGCCAGCTTCTTGGTTGCCATGGAGCCGGCGATCTTGAACGCCATTTCGTTGGAGTCCACATCGTGGAAGGAACCGTCATACAGGGTAGCCTTCAGGCCCAGCAGCGGGTAGCCAGCCAGAACACCGTTTTGCATCTGCTCTTCGATACCCTTCTGCACGGCCGGGATGTATTCCTTCGGAACCACACCACCCACGATCGCGTTCTCGAACACCAGGCCTTCACCGGACTCGTCTTCCGCCGGCTCGAACTTGACCCATACGTGACCGTACTGACCGCGACCACCAGACTGACGAACAAACTTGCCTTCAATCTCGGAAGTGTTGCGGATAGTTTCACGATAGGCCACCTGCGGCTTACCGATGTTGGCTTCAACGTTGAATTCACGACGCATACGGTCAACGATGATGTCCAGGTGCAGCTCACCCATACCGGAGATGATGGTCTGGCCAGTCTCTTCGTCGGTCTTCACGCGGAAGGACGGGTCTTCCTGAGCCAGCTTGCCCAGTGCGATACCCATTTTTTCCTGATCCGGCTTGGACTTCGGCTCTACCGCTACGGAGATTACCGGCTCCGGGAACTCCATGCGCTCGAGAACGATCTTGGCGTCTTCAGCACACAGGGTGTCACCAGTGGTCACGTCTTTCAGGCCGATCGCTGCAGCGATGTCGCCCGCCAGAACTTCCTTGATCTCTTTACGGTCGTTGGAGTGCATCTGCACCATACGGCCGACACGCTCTTTCTTCTCTTTCACGGAGTTGTACACCGCGGTACCGCTTTCCAGCTTACCGGAGTACACACGGAAGAACGTCAGGGTACCAACGAAGGGGTCGGTCGCAATCTTGAACGCCAGTGCGGCGAAAGGTGCGTTGTCGTCCGCTACACGGGTCTCGACGGTTTCAGCCTTGTCCAGCAGAGTACCTTCGATCGCCTTTACTTCGGTCGGTGCCGGCAGGTATTCAATGACTGCGTCCAGCATAGCCTGTACGCCCTTGTTCTTGAACGCAGAGCCGCCCAGAACCGGTACGATTTCATTGGCCAGGGTACGCTGACGGATCGCTGACTTGATTTCTTCTTCGGTCAGCTCACCTTCTTCAAGGTACTTTTCCATCAGCTCTTCGTTGGCTTCCGCCGCCGCTTCCACCAGGAACTCGCGCATCTCTTCGCACTCGTCCTGCATGTCGGCCGGGATGTCGGCGTAGTCAAAAGTCATGCCCATGTCTTCTTCGTTCCACAGGATGGCTTTCATCTTCACCAGGTCGACAACACCCTTGAACTCGTCTTCAGAGCCAATGGTCATCTGCAGCGGAACCGCGTTCGCGTTCAGGCGGGTTTTCAGCTGGCCCACAACCTTGCGGAAGTCCGCACCGGCACGGTCCATCTTGTTCACGAATACCATGCGCGGTACTTCGTACTTGTTGGCCTGACGCCATACGGTTTCGGTCTGCGGCTGCACACCGGAAGAACCGCACAGAACGACAACGGCGCCGTCCAGTACACGCAGGGAACGCTCCACTTCAATGGTGAAGTCAACGTGTCCGGGGGTGTCGATGATGTTTACGCGGTGCTGCGGGAACTGCTGCTGCATGCCAGCCCAGAAACAGGTGGTTGCTGCAGAAGTAATGGTAATACCACGCTCCTGCTCCTGCTCCATCCAGTCCATGGTGGCTGCGCCTTCGTGCACTTCACCAATTTTGTGGGACAGACCGGTGTAGAACAGTACACGTTCGGTTGTGGTGGTTTTACCGGCGTCTACGTGGGCGCAGATACCGATATTGCGATAGCGTTCGATAGGCGTTTTACGTGCCACAGTTGTATCCTCGATATAACGGCAAAAGGCAGCTCGGTAACTTCCTTGCTGCCTTTCGGTATTAATTTCCGATGTGGGTAATCATCAGAGTCAGAAGCATCACTATCTTAGAAACGATAGTGAGAGAACGCCTTGTTGGCTTCCGCCATACGATGCACGTCTTCACGCTTCTTGACCGCGCCGCCCTTGTTCTGGGAAGCATCGATCATTTCGTTGGCCAGGCGCTGGGCCATGGACTTCTCGCCGCGCTTACGGGAGAAATCTACCAGCCAGCGCATTGCCAGCGCAGTACGACGCGAGGGACGCACTTCCACCGGTACCTGGTAGGTAGCACCACCAACACGGCGGGATTTTACTTCCACCATCGGGGCGATGTTTTCCAGGGACTCTTCAAAAATTTCAATCGGATCTTTGTTCAGCTTTTCTGAAACCAGATCCAGTGCACCGTAAACGATGCTCTCTGCCACGGACTTCTTACCAGAGATCATGACATGGTTCATGAACTTGGCCAGAGTCACGTTCCCAAACTTGGGATCGGGCAGCACTTCGCGCTTGGCGACTACACGTCTTCTTGGCATGGGATTGCCTCTCTTCAGGGTTACTCCGAGACGCCGCCGTAAATAAATACAACTCGGCGAGCTCAGCCTTACTCCGGTTATTCGTTAAACCGAAACGCAATATTGTCTTTGGGGCAATTAAGCCTTAGGACGCTTGGCACCGTACTTGGAACGGCCCTGCTTGCGATCGTTTACGCCGGCACAGTCAAGTGCACCGCGTACAGTGTGGTAGCGCACACCCGGCAGGTCTTTTACACGACCGCCGCGAATCAGCACCACGCTGTGTTCCTGCAGGTTGTGGCCTTCACCGCCGATGTACGAAGTTACTTCGTAACCGTTGGTCAGGCGCACACGACAAACCTTACGCAGTGCAGAGTTCGGCTTCTTCGGTGTAGTGGTGTACACACGAGTACAAACTCCACGGCGCTGCGGGCTAGCTTGCAGTGCAGGGACGTCGCTTTTTTCAACTTTGCGTTTTCTCGGCTTACGAACCAACTGGTTGATCGTTGCCATTAAAAATCACTCCAAAATAAAACGCCCCCACCTTTACAGCAGTGAGGGCCTATCGTCAGTGCACGATACATCCGGTTTGCCCGAAGACCAACCGGCAATCGCACCCCATTAGCGGGGGCCGCATTCTATAAGCGGGAACACCCCGAGTCAATCACAAACCGAAGTAAACACTTACGCCGCCTGGTGATTGCTGTCCGGAACTGACCCGGGGTCTCTCCCGCAGGAGGGACCTCCCGGTCAGACTGCTCCGTTCTGTCGACCTTATTCCCCGGAAGATTTCAGGGCTTCGGTCAGCGCCGCTTCCACCTCTTCCGCAGAAGGACCCTCGGCATAGCCGTGGGTCAGCTGCTGGGTGCGTCTGCGCTTGCGCTCGGCGTGGTAGGCGAGACCAGTACCGGCCGGGATCAGACGACCCACTACCACGTTTTCTTTCAGGCCACGCAGGCTGTCTTCCTTGCCGGTTACCGCCGCTTCGGTCAGTACCCGCGTGGTTTCCTGGAAGGAAGCCGCGGACAGGAAGGACTCGGTCGCCAGAGACGCCTTGGTGATACCCAGAAGCAGGCGCTCGAATTGTGCCGGCTGCTTGCTTTCGGCACGCAGGCGCTCGTTCTCTTCCACCACGCGCTGGTATTCCACCTGGTCGCCTTTGATGAACTCGGAGTCGCCCATCTCAAGGATTTCGACCTTGCGCAGCATCTGACGCACAATGGTTTCAATGTGCTTGTCGTTGATGCCTACACCCTGGAGGCGGTAAACCTCCTGGATTTCGTTGGTGATGTAGCGCGCCAGCTCTTCCACGCCCTTGAGGCGCAGAATATCGTGCGGATTGGACGGGCCGTCGGAAATGACCTCACCCTTCTCTACCGTTTCACCTTCGAACACAGTCAACTGGCGGTGCTTTGGAATCAGTACTTCGTAGTGATCCTTGCCATTGGCCAGCGGCTTGCCGTCTTTCGGGGTGATCTGCAGGCGAACCTTGCCCTTGGTCTCTTTACCGAAGGAAACGGTACCGGAGATTTCCGCCAGGATGGACGGCTCTTTCGGCTTACGCGCTTCGAACAGGTCGGCAACCCGCGGCAGACCACCGGTAATGTCCTTGGTACCGCCGGATTCCTGCGGAATACGGGCGATTACGTCACCGACATTCACCTTGTCGCTGTCTTTCAGGCTCAGAATCGCGCGCGGCGGCAGTGCGTAGTGCGCCGGTGCGTTACTGTTCGCCAGGGTCAGCTCTTCACCATTCTCGTCGACCAGGGTCACCGCCGGACGCAGGTCTTTACCCGCTGCAGGACGCTCTGCCGGGTCGATCACCTCGAGGGAGGACAGACCAGTCAGCTCATCAGTGGTTTTGCGGATGGACAGGCCGTCTTCCATACCAGACAGCTTCACCCAACCGGCAACCTCGGTAATGATCGGGTGGGTGTGCGGATCCCACTTGGCAACAATCTGGCCACCGTCGATGGTAGAACCTTCGTCAACGCTGATCACAGCACCGTATGGCAGCTTGTAGCGCTCACGCTCACGACCAGCGCTGTCGGCAACCGCCAGCTCACCGGAACGGGATACCGCGACCAGGTTGCCGCTTTCGGCTTTAACAGTCTTCACATTGTGCAGACGTACAGTACCCGGCTGCTTCACCTGGATGCTGTCCGCCGCAGAAGCACGGCTCGCCGCACCACCGATGTGGAAGGTACGCATGGTCAGCTGGGTGCCCGGCTCACCGATGGACTGTGCCGCCACAACGCCCACGGACTCACCCGGGTTCGCACGGTGGCCACGGGCCAGGTCACGGCCGTAACACTGGGCACAGATGCCGTGTGCGGTTTCACAGGTAATCGCGGAGCGTACGATCACTTCGTCGATACCCATGCCTTCAATGCGCTCAACCCAGGCCTCGTCGATCATGGTGCCGGCGGGCACGGCGATCTCGTCACTGCCCGGCTTGGTCACGTCGCGCGCGACTACACGGCCGAGGATACGGTCACCGAGGGACTCGATCACGTCGCCGCCTTCAATTACCGGCGCCATGGTCAGACCGTCGTCGGTGCCACAGTCGATCTCGGTGATCACCACGTCCTGCGCCACGTCGACCAGACGACGGGTCAGGTAACCGGAGTTCGCCGTTTTCAGTGCGGTATCCGCCAGACCTTTACGCGCGCCGTGAGTCGAGATGAAGTACTGCAGTACGCTCAGACCTTCACGGAAGTTCGCGGTAATGGCGTTCTCGATAATCGAGCCATCCGGACGCGCCATCAGGCCACGCATACCGGCCAGCTGACGAATCTGCGCCTCGGAACCACGCGCGCCGGAGTCGGCGTACATGTAGACCGAGTTGAAAGAATCCTGCTCGGTTTCTTTACCATCGCGGTCGATCACCGGCTCTTTCTTGATACCGGCCATCATCGCCTGGGTCACCTTGTCGTTGGTACGGGACCAGACGTCGATGACCTTGTTGTATTTTTCACCCGCCGTCACAAGACCGGATGCGAACTGGGTTTCGATTTCCTTCACTTCCTCTTCCGCGGAAGCGATCAGGTCAGCCTTGGCCGCCGGGATCTCGAAGTCGTTCACACCAATGGAGGAACCGGACTTGGTGGAGAAGTCGAAACCGGTGTACATCAGCTGGTCAGCGAAGATGACGGTCGCCTTCAGACCTACGTTTCGGTAGCACTCGTTCAGAACGCGGGAAATCGCCTTCTTCTTCATCGGCTGGTTAACGTGCTCGAAAGGCAGGCCTTCCGGTACGATGTTCCACAGCAGTGCGCGACCGACAGTGGTGTCGTAGATGGTCCGGGTAACCTGCTTCTCACCGTCTTCACCGATGGAAGTTTCGTCGATACGTACCTTGATCTTCGCCTGCAGGCCAACCTGCTTGGCGTAGAAGGCGCGGCTCACTTCCTTGATATCGGAGAAGAACATGCCTTCGCCTTTATCGTTCACGCGCTCACGGGTCATCCAGTACAGACCCAGTACCACGTCCTGGGACGGTACGATGATCGGCTCACCGTTGGCGGGCGACAGGATGTTGTTGGTGGACATCATCAGCGCACGGGATTCCAGCTGCGCTTCGATGGTCAGCGGTACGTGTACCGCCATCTGGTCACCGTCGAAGTCGGCGTTGTACGCCGCACACACCAGCGGGTGCAGCTGAATCGCTTTACCTTCAATCAGTACCGGCTCAAACGCCTGGATACCCAGACGGTGCAGAGTCGGTGCACGGTTCAGCAGTACCGGGTGTTCGCGGATCACCTCATCGAGGATGTCCCATACCACCGCCTCTTCGCGCTCGACCATTTTCTTGGCCGCCTTGATAGTGGTGGCCAGGCCGCGGGTTTCCAGCTTGCCGAAAATAAACGGCTTGAACAGTTCCAGGGCCATTTTCTTCGGCAGACCACACTGGTGCAGGCGCAGGGTCGGACCAACCACGATCACGGAACGACCGGAGTAGTCCACACGCTTACCCAGCAGGTTCTGACGGAAACGACCCTGCTTACCCTTGATCATGTCGGCCAGGGATTTCAGCGGGCGCTTGTTGGAACCGGTGATAGCACGACCGCGACGGCCGTTGTCCAGCAGCGCGTCCACAGACTCCTGCAGCATGCGCTTTTCGTTGCGCACGATGATGTCCGGCGCGTTCAGCTCGAGCAGACGCTTCAGACGGTTGTTACGGTTGATCACCCGGCGGTACAGATCGTTCAGGTCGGAGGTCGCGAAGCGGCCACCGTCCAGCGGTACCAGAGGACGCAGATCCGGCGGCAGTACCGGCAGTGCCTGCATGATCATCCACTCCGGCTTGTTGCCGGACTTGTAGAACGCTTCCAGCAGCTTCAGACGCTTGGACAGCTTCTTGATCTTGGTCTCGGAGTTGGTCGCCGGGATCTCTTCGCGCAGGCGCTGAATCTCGGACGGCAACTCGATATCGTTCATCAGCTCCTGGATCGCTTCCGCACCCATCTTGGCTTCGAACTCATCGGCGAACTCTTCCATCGCTTCGAAGTACTGCTCGTCGTTCAGCAGCTGGCCGCGCTCCAGGGTAGTCATACCCGGATCGGTTACCACGTAGGATTCGAAGTAAAGCACGCGCTCGATATCACGCAGGGTCATATCCAGCAGCAGGCCGATACGGGACGGCAGGGACTTCAGGAACCAGATGTGCGCAACCGGGCTGGCCAGCTCAATGTGGCCCATGCGCTCACGGCGCACCTTGGCTTTGGTCACTTCAACGCCGCACTTCTCACAGATGATGCCGCGGTGCTTCATGCGCTTGTACTTGCCGCACAGACACTCGTAGTCCTTCACCGGGCCAAAAATCTTGGCACAGAACAGGCCTTCGCGTTCCGGCTTGAACGTACGGTAGTTGATGGTCTCCGGCTTCTTCACTTCGCCGTAGGACCAGGAACGAATCATGTCCGGCGAAGCCAGACCGATACGGATAGCGTCAAATTCTTCGAGCTGATCCTGGGCTTTCACCAGGTTTAACAAATCTTTCAAGGCCTTTCCTCCACTAGGGGGTAGTCAACCCGGCCAACTGCGCTTGGGGCCGGGAGCGCCGGCGGCACTCTTTTTAATCAAGAGCCGCCAGCCTCTGTCTACTAAATCCGATTGTTACCGGTCTTACTCGTTTTCCAGCTCGAAGTTCATACCCAGCGAGCGGATTTCCTTGACCAGTACGTTGAAGGATTCGGGCATGCCCGGCTCCATGCGGTGGTCGCCATCCACGATGTTCTTATACATCTTGGTACGACCTTCAACGTCATCGGATTTGACCGTGAGCATTTCCTGCAGGGTGTAAGCGGCACCGTATGCTTCCAGTGCCCACACTTCCATCTCACCGAAACGCTGACCACCGAACTGCGCCTTACCACCCAGCGGCTGCTGGGTAACCAGGCTGTAGGAACCGGTAGAACGCGCGTGCATCTTGTCGTCTACCAGGTGGTTCAGCTTCAGCATGTACATGTAGCCCACGGTGACCGGACGCTCGAAGGCGTCGCCGGTACGTCCGTCGTACAGGGTGATCTGGCCGGAGTCCGGGATGTCCGCGAGACGCAGCAGCGTCTTGATTTCGGACTCATCGGCACCGTCGAATACCGGAGTCGCCATGGGTACACCGCGACGCAGGTTTTCGGACATAGCCATCACTTCTTCGTCGGACAGCTCGTCCAGCTCCTCTTTGTTACCGCCGGTAGAGTTGTATACCTCTTCGAGGAAACCACGGACCTTCGCTGCTTCCTGCTTCTCCTTGATCATGCGGTCGATCTTCACACCCAGACCTTTTGCGGCCATACCCAGGTGCATTTCCAGTACCTGACCCACGTTCATACGGGACGGTACACCCAGCGGGTTCAGAACCACATCCACCGGCTCGCCGTTTTCGTCGTACGGCATGTCTTCAACCGGCTTGATCACGGAGATAACACCTTTGTTACCGTGACGGCCGGCCATCTTGTCACCGGGCTGGATGCGACGCTTGATCGCCAGGTAAACCTTGACGATTTTCAGTACGCCCGGCGCCAGGTCGTCGCCGGATTCCAGTTTCTTCTTCTTGTCTTCAAACTGCTCGTCGAGCAGCTTGCGACGCTCGCTCAGCTGTGCTTCCGCCTTTTCCAGCTGCTCGTTCAGGCTCTCTTCTGCCATACGCAGTTTGAACCAGTCTTCGCGCGGCAGGCCGGACAGGATCTCGGCATTCAGCACATCGCCTTTCTTGACGCCTTTACCACCGGCAACCTTCTGGCCTTCCAGTGCCGCCGCCAGACGTTCGAAGGTAGCGCCTTCAACGATGCGGTACTCTTCGTTGAGGTCCTTGCGAACTTCGTCGAGCTGCGCCTTTTCGATCGCCAGAGAGCGCTGATCTTTCTGCAGGCCGTCGCGGGTGAATACCTGTACGTCGATCACGGTACCGCGCGTGCCGGAAGGTGCACGCAGTGAGGTGTCTTTCACATCAGACGCCTTTTCACCGAAGATCGCACGCAGCAGCTTTTCTTCCGGTGTCAGCTGGGCTTCACCTTTCGGTGTCACCTTGCCAACCAGAATGTCACCGGCGCCAACTTCCGCACCAATGTACACAATGCCGGACTCGTCCAGCTTGTTCAGTGCAGACTCACCGACGTTGGGGATATCCGCGGTGATTTCCTCACTGCCCAGCTTGGTGTCACGGGCAATACAGGTCAGTTCCTGAATGTGGATGGTGGTGAAGCGGTCTTCCTGTACCACACGCTCGCTCACGAGGATGGAGTCCTCGAAGTTGTAGCCGTTCCACGGCATGAACGCGATACGCATGTTCTGGCCCAGTGCCAGCTCACCCAGGTCCACGGACGGGCCGTCGGCCAGGATATCGCCACGCTCTACCACGTCGCCGGTTTTCACGATCGGACGCTGGTTGATACAGGTGTTCTGGTTGGAACGGGTGTACTTGGTGAGACCGTAAAGGTCCACACCGGCATCACCGGCTTCCACTTCCTCGTCGCGCACACGCACAACCACGCGGCTGGCATCGACACGCTCGATCACACCACCGCGCTTGGCCACCACACAGACACCGGAGTCGCGCGCCACGGTGCGCTCCATACCGGTACCTACCAGCGGCTTTTCGGCGCGCAGGGTCGGCACCGCCTGACGCTGCATGTTCGAACCCATGAGTGCGCGGTTGGCGTCATCGTGCTCGAGGAACGGGATCATCGCCGCAGCCACGGACACTACCTGACGGGCGGACACATCCATGTACTGGATTTCATCCGGCGTCTTCAGGGTAAATTCGTACTGGTAACGCACGCTGACCAGATCGTCGGTGAAACGGCCGTTTTCATCGACCGCCGCGGACGCCTGCGCCACAACAAAGTTGGCTTCGTTGATCGCGGACAGGTATTCAATTTGGTCGGTCAGCTTGCCGTCGATCACCTTGCGGTACGGACTCTCGAGGAAACCGTAGTGGTTGGCGCGCGCGTAGGTGGCCAGGGAGTTGATCAGACCGATGTTCGGGCCTTCCGGCGTCTCAATCGGACACACGCGACCGTAGTGGGTCGGGTGCACGTCCCGCACCTCAAAGCCGGCGCGCTCGCGGGTCAGGCCACCCGGGCCCAGTGCGGAAACACGGCGCTTGTGGGTAACTTCTGACAGCGGGTTGTTCTGGTCCATAAACTGGGACAGCTGGGAGGAACCAAAGAATTCCTTCACCGCAGCCGCAACCGGCTTGGCATTGATCAGATCCTGCGGCATCAGGCCTTCGGACTCTGCCATGGACAGGCGCTCTTTCACCGCGCGCTCTACACGCACCAGGCCCACACGGAACTGGTTTTCGGCCATCTCGCCCACGGAGCGCACACGGCGGTTACCCAGGTGGTCGATATCATCGACCATGCCGCGACCGTTACGGATTTCGATCAGGGTCTTGAGCACATCGACGATGTCTTCCTTGCTCAGGGTGCCCTGGCCGGTCTCGTCTTCGCGACCCAGACGGCGGTTGAACTTCATGCGGCCTACCGCAGACAGGTCGTAGCGCTCGTCGGAGAAGAACAGGTTCTCGAACAGAGACTCTGCAGATTCCTTGGTGGGCGGCTCGCCGGGGCGCATCATGCGGTAGATTTCCACCAGCGCTTCCAGCTGAGTGCGGGACGGGTCCGCACGCAGGGTATCGGAGATGAACGGACCGCAATCCAGGTCGTTGGTGTAGAGGGTTTCAACACTCTTCACGTTCAGGAGGCGCAGCTTCGCAACGACTTCATCGGTAATTTCGGTATTACACTCCACCGCGACTTCACCGGTAGAGTCATCGATGATGTCGTGCGCCAGGACGCGGCCGTTGAGGTAAGTCAGCGGTGCTTCCAGGTTTTCAACGCCGGCTTTTTCCAGCTGGCGGATGTGACGCGGGGTAATACGGCGGCCTTCCTCAACGATGACCTTGCCCTTGCCATCCTTGATGTCGAAGGAAGCAACATCACCGCGCAGGCGCGACGGGATCAGCTCGAGGCTGACAGTGTCGTCTTCCAGGGTGAACTTGCTGGTTTCGAAGAACATTTCCAGCATTTCCTGGGAGGCATAGCCCAGGGCGCGCAGCAGAATGGTCGCCGGCAGTTTACGACGACGGTCGATACGTACGTATACGAGGTCTTTCGGGTCGAACTCGAAGTCCAGCCAGGAGCCGCGGTAAGGAATCACCCGTGCGGCGTACAGCAGCTTACCGGAGGAGTGCGTCTTGCCTTTGTCGTGATCGAAGAATACACCCGGGGAGCGGTGCAGCTGGGAAACGATAACGCGCTCGGTACCATTGATTACGAAGGTACCGTTTTCAGTCATGAGCGGAATTTCGCCCATGTAAACTTCCTGCTCTTTAATGTCCTTGATGGACTTATTCGCAGATTCTTTATCGTAAATAATCAGACGCACGCGAACCCGCAGCGGACACGCGTAGGTGACGCCACGCAGGGTACATTCCTTGACATCAAACGCAGGTTTGCCGAGGGTGTAGCTCACGTACTCCAGAGCGGCGTTGCCAGAATAACTGACAATCGGAAATACAGACTTGAACGCCGCCTGCAGGCCAATGTCCAGGCGCTCATCCGGGCGCGTGTCGGCCTGCGTGAATTTGCGATACGAGTCCAGCTGTATCGCAAGCAGGAAAGGTACGTCCATGACCTTAGGCAGTTTGCCGAAATCCTTGCGGATACGTTTTTTCTCAGTGTATGAGTAAGCCATTCATATTCCCCAGCTTGATCAGTGACAAGACTTCATCAGAGCGGCGGTCAGGTTTCTGACGATACGCAGCCCATCCGGGCGAGAAGTCTCTGCACATTGCGCTACGCTTAAAACAGATGGTTAAAAACCGTACCGCTTTGTGCGCAAACCTCTCGAGTTTTTCTGCCGTTTGGCGGATTCAGAGTTTTCCCCTTGGCGGGAAAAAGCCCCATGCCGCAAACGGCAAAAAGGCCGGCGGACAAATGTCCACCAGCCTTGCCGTCAGTGGTCGATTTCGCAGCCACTGACGGTGGTGTGTAGAACCGAATTACTTCAGTTCTACAGTAGCGCCAGCTTCTTCCAGCTCTTTCTTCGCTGCTTCGGCTTCGTCCTTGGACACGCCTTCTTTCAGCGGGCTCGGAGCGCCGTCTACCAGAGCTTTGGCTTCTTTCAGGCCAAGACCAGTGATACCGCGAACAGCTTTGATCACGTTCACTTTCTTGTCGCCAGCAGAGCTCAGGATTACGTCGAATTCGTCCTTCTCTTCTGCAGCAGCTTCGCCTGCAGCCGGGCCAGCCATTACAGCGGCAGCCGCGGTTACGCCGAACTTCTCTTCCATAGCTTCGATCAGCTCAACAACGTCCTTAACGGACATTTCGGCGATCGCATTGATGATATCTTCTTTAGTCAGAGACATGAGTTAGTACCTGATTTCGTGTGAGCAGCAAACTGCTCGTAATTTCTTTAAAAGTTGAAAACTGCCATTTCGCTTTAGCGAAACAGTTACGCAGCTTCCTGCTCTTTTTGGTCGCGAACGGCCGCAATAGTGCGAACCAGTTTGCCAGCAGAGGCTTCTTTCATGCAGCTCATCAGCTTAGCGATTGCTTCATCGTAAGTCGGCAGGCTTGCCAACAGAGCGATGTCAGTCGCTACGCCTTCAAAGGCGGCACCTTTCAGCTCCAGCTTGTCATTGCCCTTGGCGAACTCTTTCAGGATGCGCGCGCCGGCACCCGGATGTTCGTTGGAAAAAGCAATGATGCTGGGACCTACGAAGTTCTCGATGAGACATTCGAATTCGGTACCGGCCAGAGCGCGACGCGCCAGAGTATTGCGAACGACTTTCAACCAAACGCCGTTTTCGCGAGCCTCTTTGCGCAGGGCAGTCATGTCGTTTACGGTAACGCCGCGGGAATCCGCAACCACCGCCGACAGGGCACCCTCAGCAGCCTGCTGGACTTCCGCGACAATCGCTTTCTTGTCTACGAGTCCAATAGCCATAGTGTCACTCCTGGATTTGAATGAAGGCCGGGAACTACATGTAATCCCGGCCCGTTCCGGTGCATAAAGCTCAAATCCAGTAAAAATACTGGTTTGGGCGACACCGTCTGCGTAGGCTCAATCTCCCAGGCAATAAACCTGAAGGCCAACCTGGCCGGAGACTTGGATTAAGCAGCAGATATTTAAACCTCAAATACCCGCCACACCTACGGTCTTTGACGGCCCACCTCCCCCGCCGAAGCAGGTGGTGGACCCCAAAGTTCTTTTTACTGAACGAATAACTTCCCGAGAAGTTACTTAACGTCCAGTGTGGCCTGGTCGATGGTCAGACCCGGGCCCATGGTAGTGCTCAGGGTGATCTTCTTCAGATACACGCCTTTCGCAGAAGCCGGCTTGGCCTTTTTCAGGTCAGCAACCAGTGCTTCCAGGTTTTCCTTCAGCGCGTTAACGTCGAAGCCAACCTTGCCGATACCACCGTGAATGATGCCGCCTTTGTCAGCGCGGAAACGCACCTGACCAGCCTTGGCATTCTTGACCGCGGTAGCAACGTCCGGGGTCACGGTACCGGTCTTCGGGTTCGGCATCAGGCCACGCGGGCCGAGGATCTGACCCAACTGACCGACAACACGCATAGCGTCCGGAGAAGCCACAACCACGTCGAAATCCATCTTGCCGGCTTTTACTTCAGCAGCCAGCTCATCCATACCAACCAGATCGGCGCCCGCTTCTTTAGCGGCATCGGCATTGGCACCCTGGGTAAATACAGCAACGCGTACTTCTTTACCGGTACCGTGCGGCAGGGTGGTAGCACCACGAACAGCCTGGTCGGATTTACGCGGATCGATACCGAGATTGATGGCAGCATCAACGGTTTCCGCAAATTTTACGTTGGAGAATTCTTTAAGCAGCGCTACGGCTTCGTCGATGCCGTATGCTTTGCCAGATTCCACTTTCTCAGCCATAGCGCGCTGACGCTTGGTCAATTTAGCCACTTACAGACCCTCCACTTCGATACCAGCACTGCGAGCAGAACCAGCGATGGTGCGCACCGCTGCGTCCATATCGGAGGCAGTCAGGTCTGCTTTTTTCATTTCCACGATCTCTTCGAGCTGGGCACGGGTCACTTTACCGACTTTCTCGGTGTTCGGACGGCCAGAACCGCTCTTGATCTTGGCAGCCTTGCGCAGCAGTACCGCGGCGGGCGGGGACTTCATGATGAAAGTGAAGGAGCGATCGCTGTAGACAGAGATCACTACCGGCACCGGCAGGCCCGGCTCCAGGCTCTGGGTCTGTGCGTTGAACGCCTTACAGAACTCCATGATGTTCACACCGTGCTGACCCAGTGCAGGACCAACGGGGGGACTCGGGTTGGCCTGACCGGCCTTCACTTGCAGCTTGATATAAGCTTCAATTTTCTTAGCCATTACAGCTTCCTCTTTAACTGGGTATTAGCGCCTGCGCTGTACACTCATACAAACGTGCAACGCTCAGCTCCCCTGTTTACCCTGTACCCTGCAACCCCCAAAAGGGCTTACACGGTTTTCAGGGACGCGAAAGCCCCCTTCCACCAGCGGCGAAAGAGGGCCGAATCCTTTCAGCTCGAACTCAGTTCTTTTCTACCTGACCGAATTCCAGCTCAACCGGCGTGGAGCGACCGAAGATCAACACCGCCACCCGCAGGCGACTCTTCTCGTAGTTGACCTCTTCGACCACACCGTTGAAATCATTAAACGGACCGTCGATAACACGCACCATCTCGCCCGGCTCGAACAGCGTCTTGGGCTTGGGCTTGTCGACAGAGTCATCGATGCGATTCAGGATAGCCTGCGCTTCGCGATCGGTAATCGGTGCTGGCTTGTCAGCCTTACCACCAATAAAGCCCAGCACACGCGGCGTTTCTTTCACCAGGTGCCAGGTATCATCGTTGAGCTCCATCTCCACCAGCACGTAACCGGGGAAAAACTTCCGCTCACTCTTACGCTTCTGGCCGGCACGCATCTCTACCACCTCTTCGGTGGGCACGAGCACCTCACCAAACAGGTGATCCATTTCGTGCAGCTCAATGCGCTCCTTGAGAGAAGTCTTTACGCGCTTCTCATAGCCGGAGTAAGCCTGAACCACATACCAATGCTTTGCCATGGATTAACCTTTAACCAATAATCTTGGAGGCAGCCCAACCGAGACCGGTATCCAGTGCCCAGAGAATAACTGCCATCAGCAGCACGAACACCACCACGATCAACGTGGTCTGGGTCGCTTCCTGACGAGAGGGCCACACCACCCGGCGCACTTCATTCTGCGCCTCCCGCAGCAGATTCCAGAAAGCATTACCCTTCTCGGTCTGCACTGCTACAAATACGGCCGCCACGCAAAGCGCAACAATTGCCAGTACACGATACAGCAGGGGGATTTCGGCGTAGTAGGAATTGCCCGCCACAGCAGCACCAACGAGCAGCACCACCAACAGCCACTTCAGGCCGTCAAGACGAAAGGTTTTCGCCTCTACTTTAGCATTCATACAAAGAAGCCTTTAGCGCGCCTATCACTGCAAGGCGCCTTTATTGCCAACGACCACAAAGAGCGACAGCAGTACAGGATAGCCCAACTGCAGGCCCCTTGCGGGCATCTGAAAGTTGGCAGGCCAGGAGGGACTCGAACCCCCAACAGCCGGTTTTGGAGACCGGTGCTCTACCAATTGAACTACTGGCCTGGAACACCCGGATACATGGCTACAGACGCCAGCACCGGAAAAAACGAGGGGCGGATCATACCACCCACCCCAGCGTTTGCAAGCGTGACCGCCAATTCAGGCTGGCGGCCACACTCGACGCATCGATTACTCGATGATCTTGGCTACAACGCCAGCACCAACAGTACGGCCACCTTCGCGAATCGCGAAGCGCAGGCCATCTTCCATGGCGATCGGGGCAATCAGGGTAACAACCATCTGAACGTTATCGCCCGGCATTACCATCTCGGTACCTTCCGGCAGCTCACACGCACCGGTTACATCGGTGGTACGGAAGTAGAACTGCGGACGGTAGCCCTTGAAGAACGGGGTGTGACGACCACCTTCATCCTTGGACAGTACGTACACTTCCGCTTCGAACTTGGTGTGCGGAGTGATGGAACCCGGCTTCGCCAGCACCTGACCACGCTCAACTTCGTCACGCTTGGTGCCACGCAGCAGTGCGCCAATGTTCTCACCCGCACGACCTTCGTCGAGCAGCTTGCGGAACATTTCAACACCGGTACAGGTGGTGGAAGTGGTGTCTTTAATACCAACGATCTGAATTTCGTCACCAGTGCGGATAATGCCACGCTCTACACGGCCGGTTACTACGGTACCGCGACCAGAGATGGAGAATACGTCTTCGATCGGCATCAGGAACGGCTGGTCTACTGCACGCTCCGGCTCCGGGATGTACTCATCCAGGGTTTCAACCAGCTTCTTAACAGCGGTGGTACCCATTTCGTTGTCATCTTCGCCGTTCAGCGCCATCAGCGCAGAACCGGTGATGATCGGAGTGTCGTCACCCGGGAACTCGTACTGATCGAGAAGTTCGCGAACTTCCATCTCTACCAGCTCCAGCAGCTCTTCGTCGTCGACCATGTCGGCTTTGTTCAGGAATACCACGATGTACGGTACACCTACCTGACGAGACAGCAGGATGTGCTCACGAGTCTGCGGCATGGGGCCGTCAGCTGCGGAACATACCAGGATAGCGCCATCCATCTGGGCAGCACCGGTGATCATGTTCTTTACGTAGTCGGCGTGTCCCGGGCAGTCAACGTGCGCGTAGTGACGGGTCGGGGACTCGTACTCAACGTGAGAGGTAGCGATGGTGATACCGCGCTCACGCTCTTCCGGTGCGTTGTCGATACCGTCGAAAGCAACGGCAGAGCCGCCCCATACTTCGGCACATACGCGAGTCAGCGCTGCGGTCAGAGTGGTTTTACCGTGGTCGACGTGACCAATGGTGCCCACGTTTACGTGGGGCTTGGAACGTTCAAACTTTTCTTTTGCCATTGCGGGCCTCCCAATATAAGCGTGAGCCGAACTAGCGACTTTACCCAAGAACAGCCCCCGGGCAACTATCAGACACCTAACAGCAATCTATCAGGAACCTAACTCGGGAACCGATGCACCCAGGCCCGCCTGACGGCAAAAAAGCCGGATACAAATAACCGCGGAGACACAGGTCACCGCGGCTACGAATAATGGAGCTCATGGGCGGATTTGAACCGCCGACCTCACCCTTACCAAGGGTGTGCTCTACCCCTGAGCTACATGAGCTTACTCCGAAAATCAGCAGATTCCTGCTGATGCGCAAGCGGGGCTGCCTGCGCTACATTCAACCCAAGGCCGAATGAAAACCAACCAAGCTCCGCACAAAAGAATGGAGCGGGCAGCGGGAATCGAACCCGCATCATCAGCTTGGAAGGCTGAGGTTCTACCATTGAACTATGCCCGCGCTATCGCGTGCGAAACCTCCAAGCAGAAGAGCAATCAACCTCTTCTACCTTCGATGCCAGCACACAGACATCTAAATAATGGTGCAGGGGGGTGGATTCGAACCACCGAAGCTTGCGCGTCAGATTTACAGTCTGATCCCTTTGGCCACTCGGGAACCCCTGCTCGAAAGCGGTGCGTATTTTCTACAGCGACCACTTCGATGTCAACAATTTTTTCCTTCAAATTCACACACTTACCTGAACTTCTTCAGCAGCCTGCGAACAGGGAGGAAATGGAGCTGGCGAGAGGAGTCGAACCCCCGACCGGCTGATTACAAGTCAGCTGCTCTACCAACTGAGCTACGCCAGCATCTCCAGATAGGCCTGATTCAGGCCTGCCCACATCCGGGTTTGTTGACACCCCCTGAAGTGGAGGCGGGATTCTAGGGGAAGTGCCCGTGACAAGCAACAGGGTATTGTCGCTTTTCTTCACCCTCGATAGATCTCGCCGATGGATTACTCTTCATCACCGGAACGTATCTCACTACACAGATTCTGGCGGCGCTCGATATCCGGATAATCCAGCTGCAACTGATCCCAGAAGTCATCGGCGACAGTCTCAGGAGAAACACCGCCCGCCCCACTCCCAAGCACAACCCAGCGCTCCAGGTAAGTCTGGGGTTCCTCCCTGAACTCAGCCGCAAAGCCGCGCGACTGCAGATCCTTGGTCAGGGTCTCTGCGCGCTCCATTTCAGAAAAGATCCCGAACGATATCCCGTTTTCCAGCGACCCCTTCGGGATGACGTAGCTGTCAACCCCCGCCGCCTGCAGTTCACGCAATTTGCGGAACGCCTCCTGCGACGAGTTCAGCGGTGCGAGGAAAACCCAGTAACGCATCTGGCCCTGCATCTGGATTTCCTGCAGGGACGCATCCACCTGCAGCGCCTGCAGGCGCCGCGCCACATCCTCACCCTGGTAAACCTCATCAAATGGGCCCACCAGCGTGCACAGTGCCTCCGAGGCGCCTGCAGACTTCTGAACTGGAGCCGATGCTTCGGGCCTGGGCTGCTCTGTCGCTCGCGGAGCCGGCTCCGTGGACGCCAGCTGCGCAGGGTCGACCTCACTCACCAGTGAAATACTGGCGGTATTGTCCCCCTGCACCACAGGGGCAACACGCACCGCCGAAGGTGTGTCGTTTGACATGAACCAGGCGAAAAGACTGATATTGGCCACCGCCAACAAAATAAATATCCAGCGCATAATTTCTTCAGACAGTTGAAACCGGAGGGCATCAGAGGATACCGGGCCGTTGAACAGTGCGCATTCTAGCTAACTACGCCACCTTTCTGGCAGCTACCAGCGCACACCGATGGCGAAACACCTGCACGTCAGGGGTTGGTGAGCGCCAACCCCTCCATGACCAGGTCGTCAATCACCTGTAACGGGCGATCACACCAGGGGGCAAGCAACCCGGCATCCCCGCCACAAAGCAACAGCCGGGGGGCAACCCACCCCTCCACCGCACTGCGATGGGCCAGGGTGTCATAGGCACGCTCGAGCGCGCCCAGCACCATCAGCGGCAAGCCGCGATTTACAGCGCCTGCGGTATCCTGCGCCGGCTCGAGAGAAACCACCGCCTCATCCGGCGGCGCCACCTTCACCGCATCAGTGTCGCTGTACAATGCGCGACGCATCAACCCCAACCCCGGGACGATATATCCCCCCAGGTGGTCGCCGCCCTCCCCGAGAAGATCCAGCGTTACGGCGCTGCCGCAATCCACGATCAGCGCCGGCGATGATGCGCGCTGAAATGCGGCCAGAACTGCCAGCCAGCGATCCACACCGAGCCGGGAAGTATCTGCATAGGCGCAACGTACGCCAGCGCACTGCGGTGTCACCCGGGCAAACTCGGTCGGCACCCCCAGCTCCGCCAGCAGGCGAGCGGCTATGGACTCCGCAACCGGGGCGCCAGCCACGTTCGCTGCCCTCACCCGCTCCGGCGC
The DNA here is from genome assembly GCF_009931115.1 of Microbulbifer hydrolyticus. Lineage (NCBI taxonomy): Bacteria > Pseudomonadati > Pseudomonadota > Gammaproteobacteria > Cellvibrionales > Microbulbiferaceae > Microbulbifer > Microbulbifer hydrolyticus. Next base: position 3,469,173 of record NZ_CP047491.1, read on the forward strand.
ATACTCCGCCCACGCAGCAGGTAGTGATTTCGCGGCCCACCACGGGCCGGGTGCCAGGATGCCCCTAGCGATTACCTGTAGCGACTGACCATCACCTGACGCGGCAAGCAGCCGCCATTTCGCGCGGGTATTCCCCTGGTCCAGTTCAAGAATTATCACTCTAAACCCTCTCTTTCAGCCGTCGGCCGGGCGCAGGGAAACTTCACCCCCGTGAAAGGCTTTAAGCGTACCGTCGACGTCCAGCAGCAGTGCACCACTGCCATCGACACCGCGTTCGATACCACACCAGCGCTGCTGGGCGGATTGCAGGCACACCTGCGCACCGGCAAACTGGTCCAGAGCGAGCCACTCGTCGCGCCAGCGCCCGAAGCCGTCGTCGGGATATCCGGCCAGCATCGGCAAAAGCTCGTCGAGCATCGCGGCCACCAGCGAGTTACGCGATATCCCCGGGCGCACCTCAGCGAGATCGATCCACGGCTGGCCTATGGACTCCGCTGCCGCCCGCGGCAATCGCATGTTCAGCCCGATCCCCACCACCACAGCACAGCGGTCGGTCAGGTCGCCACTCAGTTCAAGCAGCACGCCAGCGAGCTTGCGTCCACGACACCACACGTCATTGGGCCATTTCAGACGGACATCCGGCACATCGAATTTCGCCAGCGCCCGCGCCAGTGCCACCCCCACAGCGAGGCTCAACCCCTCCAGCAACTGAACGCCGCCACTGAACTGCCAGCCAATGGACAGGCTGATACCAGCCCCGAAGGGACTCTCCCAGGTGCGACCACGGCGACCTCGCCCGGCGGTCTGCTGTTCGGCAAGCACCACCTGCCCATGGCCAATACCAGATTCCAGGCCGGCAAGAACCCGCGCGTTGGTGGAGTCCACCTGGTCAAATATCTGTAGTTCACGCAACAACGGTACCGCACCGCTCGCCAGTTGTTGCCGGATCGCGTCCGCCAGCAACAGATCGAGCCCACCGGTAAGGCAGTAGCCGCGACCTTTCACCGACTCCACCTGCAGTCCCAATGGCTCCAGTTTCTGTAACTGTTTCCAGACCGCAGCGCGACTAACGCCGAGCACCTCCCCCAGGGACTCTCCCGAGTGCACCTCGCCATCAGCGAGGAGCTGCAACAGGGGCCGCAGGCTTGCCAGCGAGCCGACGGACACTTCGGGTGTTGAACGCGAGGCCAAGATGTACTCTCCAAAATAAATAACGGCGAGAATATTCGGACAAGAAAACCAGTCAGCAATACTGCCGGCAGTAGCGGTGGCCGAGGGAGGTCAGGATTTCGTAACCGATGGTACCGGCCGCTGTGCCCACGTCATCGACCGTGACAGATGCCCCAAGCACCTCGATCAACGCCAGCTGCGAGCGCTGCGTCTCACTGAGCGCCGACACATCGAATATCGTCGTGTCCATGGATACCCGCCCCAGCATCGGCACCCGAACCGCTTCGTTTCCGACAACAGCCATGCCGTATCCGCGCCCGCTTTGCGCGCGCAAAATACCGTCGGCGTAACCACCCCGAACCACCGCCAACCAGCTCCCCGCGACAGCGGTCTGGGTCGCTCCGTACCCGACTGCGCAATCACTGCTGACCTGGCGCAACTGCAGCACCGGCAAGCGCAAATTGACCACGGGTCGCATGGGATTGGGCTGCGCCGGTACCGGATTGACTCCGTACAGCGCCGACCCGGGGCGCACCAGATCAAACTGAAACTCCTCACCGAGACAGATGCCGGCAGAGTTCGCAAAGCTCGCTCGTACCTGCGGGCACACCTTGCGCAATTGCGTCAGCATGCCGGAAAACACCTGCAACTGCCGGACATTCTGGGCATGATCCGCTTCGTCCGCGCAGGCAAGATGGCTGAGGAAAAGCTGCAGGTTTGCACGGCGCAACAACCCAGTCTGTGGCAGCAGCGCGGCAAATTCTTCGCCCCCCATGCCGAGGCGCGTCATACCGGAATCCACCTTGAGCGCAGCCGGTGCCGCGAGGGACGCATCGCCACCCATACCCATCGTGAAATCACACCAGCGCTGCACTTGTGCTGTCGTCACCAGCACCGGGATCAACCCGGCCTGCGCGCATGCCTGCTCACAGCCCGGGCGTACGCCGGTCAGTACGTAGATGGTCGCCTCAGGGGGAAGCAGCGAGCGCAGCTGCTCTCCTTCGCGCTGGGTAGCCACAAAAAAACTTCGACAACCCGCGGTGAACAGCGCCGGGGCCACTTGGGCCACGCCGAGACCATAGGCATCGGCCTTCACCACCGCACCGCATTCGCTGGCGCTGCGCAACTGCCCGCGCAGCCAGCGGTAATTGTCCACCAGCGCTCCGAGGTCGATGGTGAGCAACCCCTCGCGTTCCTGTTCTGAAATTGTCACTCGCAATGCCTTCTATACAAAAACTGGGCTCAGCTGGCCGACAGCAAACTTTCCCGACGCAGGGCCCGGGCACCCACCAGAACCGCCGCCACCACCAGTGCGAGGGTGACGAGCGATCCCGACAGCATCCAGAACGGGGGCACCGCGTCACCAATCAGCAACCCCTTGAGCCATTGCTGGTGGCCCACCAAAGGCAGCAGCTGCCAGTGATCCGCCAGTTTCACCTGTGCGATATCGAGCATCATGAGCATGACCAGCGGTGCTATCTGGAAAATACTCAGCTGGGTCTGCGCATCCTTGAAGGACTGCGAGCGCAGCGCCAGCAGAATCTGCATTACCGCCACCAGTAATGCCAGCGGCAGCATGATCAGGCCCATGGCGACAACCCCGCCGACGGTGGTAGCGCGCTGAATACCCAGCTCCGCCAACGGCATTAGCGGCATCAGCAGGATCAGTGCGGCAATGGCCAACAATGAGCCCAGCCAGCCCAGACTCGCCACCGCGACGGTCTTGGCGGTGATGACCTGCCAACCGGGCATCGGCTGCAACAACAGCGGCTCCAGGCTCAGGCGTTCGCGCTCGCCGGCGGAAGTGTCGACCGCCGTGGCGAGACAGGCGATAAACAACGTCATGATCAGTAGCCCGGGCACCGTGGCCAGAATCAGCGCACCGCGACTGGAAGGCGTGCTTACGTCACGGGTCTCGACCCGCCAGGGTGCCAGCAGCTGCGGCGCCACGCCCCGCGCGGCCAGACGCTGGGTGACCACCAGTTGCTGCATCGCCCCCAGCCGCTCCTGAATATCGCGCTGGGCACGCCCGCTGCTGGACTCGGAGCTGTTCACGTAGAGATACAGCTGTGGCGCACGGAAGTCCTGGTAGCGACGGGCAAAATCCTCGGTAAATTCGACCACCACATCGTAGTCCCCGGCGAGCAGCTCACGCGGCACACCGCTGTCGAGTGACGCCACTTCCAGGTCCGGTGATTGAAGCCGCTCGCTGATCAGCGGCGCGCGCTCGGCCCCCAGCAACGCCACTTTGGTCACCTCTTCGCTCTGCTTTTTCACCATGAAAATGGTGCCACCGGCCAGCAAAACAGGAAACATCAAGGAAAAACACACGGCCATGATCAACGCGCGGCGATCGCGCCAGGCCTCCAACAGTTCCTTGCGTAGCAGCGGAGCCATCCGCCGCCAACCCTGAACAAAAACTTCTGGATTCACGCTGGCTCTCCTTCTACTGGCGCCGCCACCGGCCGCTGCCCGTAAGCCAGCGCCACAAAACTGTCCTCAAGACTGCTGCAGCCGGTCTCCGCGGCCAGCTCCCCGGGGGTACCTGCACCGACAATCTGCCCTGCCGCCATCACCAGAACCCGGTCAGACAGCTCTGCCACTTCCGGCATCACATGACTGGAGAACAGGATGGTGGTGCCGGCCGCGCGCAGACGCAGCAGCGTCTTGCGCAGTAAGCGTACCGCCAGCACGTCCAGGCCCCGCGTAGGCTCGTCGAGAATCAGATGCTGGGGACGGTGTACCAGCGCGCGCGCCAGGGAAACCTTCATCCGCTCACCCTGGGAAAAGCCCTTGGTGCGGCGATTCCACAACGCGTCCAGCTCCAGCTCATCGCGCACCGCTTGCAGCGCTTCCTGCAGTGCAGCGCCCGAGAGCCCCTGCATCTCGGCAAACACCGACAGGTACTCACGCACCGTCAGGCGCTCGTAGAGCCCCTCCCGGTCGCCGACCACCCCCAGCTGGCGGCGCACCGCCATGGGGTCGGTGGAGGGGTTCGCATCCCCCACCAGCACCCGTCCGGAATCCGCCTGTAACAGACCGCAGACGATGCGCAGACAGCTCGTCTTGCCCGCGCCATTGGCACCAAGCAACGCGGTAATACGACCATCGGGCACATCAAAGCTCAGGTCGCGCAGCACCGGCTGGCCTTCGAAGGATTTACAGATTTTTTCAACGCGAATCATTGCGGATCACCTCCTGCAACCTCTTCCCCGGGGCGATCCCCCTGCTCCGTATCACTGCCTCCGGACTCCCCGGGCTGCGGCCCGGCCAGCAGAGAATCCGCTTCCGGTATCGTCGGTTCCGGCGACAGCGCGGGGCCGAATGCACCGGCGGTGAACGGCGGGCGCCTGATGTCGGCGAGGCAGCTGTCGTCCAGCGCCGCTGCGGGCTGGTCCAGGAACTGCAGGATCAGGTCGGGAACACAGCCACGCGCCGAATTGATATGCCCGCCTCCCTGAACAACGAGATGTTGCTGGTTGGGCAGGTACGCCAGTTGCTCATTCGCATACAGCGGTGGCGTAATCGGGTCGGCGGTACCGGAGATCAGCAACACCGGATGATCGCGCGACTGCGGCTCGTCATACGGCTGGGCCGGTACCGGCCACACTTTGCAGCCCTCGACAAAAATGCGGATAAACATATCGCCGATAAAGGTACCGGCCGAATCGCTGGCAATATCCCCGGCATCGATCCGATTCATTTCCTCGGCGCAGGCCACCGAGTAGGTCAACCCCATCGACATCGCCCCTTCCATACCCGCAAACAGACCGAGAATGCCGGACAGGGGCGCGTAGTTGCCACGGCTCGCCTCGCTCACCGCATAGGGCAACTGGGCCGCGGCGGCCGGATCGTAGAGCGCCGTGCGCACCGCACCGGCCAGCATCCAGGTTTTCACCGGCTCTTCCGAGGCGCGGCCGGTAAACGGGTCGGGAAAGTTGCGCGCCTGCTCGTCGCTCCAGTTGGCCAACAGGGTGTCCAGCTGGCTGCGCCAGTCGCCAAACCCGGCGCATACCGGGTCTTCACTACAGGCCTGTTCGAGTTCTTGCAGAGCGGATTCTGCGGCGGATGCAGCGAGAAATACTTTGGTTTCAATCGGGGCAACGCCGTCGAGCACCAGGCTCTGCAGCGCGTCCGGATACCACTGCTGGTACAACAGCGCGGTGCGCGTGCCCCAGGAGCCGCCCCACAGAGAGATACGCTGATGCCCGAGAGCCCGCCGCACGGTTTCCAGGTCGTCCACGGTCTGGCGGCTGTTGATGGTCAGCGGGCGCTGGCCAGCGCCGATGTAACAGGCCGCCAGCTGGGCGGTAAAGCGTTCGATACTGCTCGGGGTGCTCTCGCCGAAACCGCAGTCGAAAGCATCGGAGCGACCGCCGCCGCGGCGATCGACCATCACGATGTCCCGCTCCCGGTTCAGTTTGCGCAGGGCGTTCAGCAGCCCCGCCAGGTCACTGGCGGCCTGCCCCGGGCCACCGGCCAGTATATACAGCGGCTCATGCTGACCACCGTTTACCGCCGGCGCCACCAGCACCGACAGCGCAACGTCGCCGCTCCCATCGACTGGAACGCGGTAACAGCGCAGGGATTCCGACCAGCCATCGGCGTAACAGGTCTCGCTGGCGAGTCCCTGGGCCTGTTGGGTATCGGTTTCCCCGGCGTGCGACCCGGCGATCACACTGGCACTTAGCGCCCCTCCGATGAAAGAGAGCCCCAGCCAGAAACACAATCTGCGGGGAGTTATCGGCTTCCTTGATTCCAATGCACACTCCTGCTTTTTACTGCCTGATTTCAGTCCGTACTTGCCGCTACCACCCCTCTCGGCTGGCCGGCAAACCCAGCCAGTCTACCGGACTTTTTCCGCGCCCGCCCATGGTTTGCGGGGCGCCGGAGGCATTAGTCGTGGCACCCCGGCACGCTCGGTGGTATCGTTTGCGGTCGCTTGGATATCGAATAATTTATACAACACACCGACACCCCACCTAAAAAAATGAGCTTTTCAGACAGAGAAAAACAACTGGTACGGGCAGCATTTGCCTGGGGGCAGATCACACAGAAAGAAGGCTATACGCTCTCCGATCTGGAAATCGAGAAGTCGGTGCTATTCCGCCGCCTGTTGGCCGGCCGGCCACCCCTGGCTTTCCCACCGCCCCTGCGCCACGGCTTCCCCTGGTACGAAGTGATCGAGGGCCGCAGTGAGCACATAGTGAATGCCTCCGAAGCCTCCCCCGAACACAGCATCATCGCTCCGGGCAGCAAGCCCGGGGATACCTGCATCCTGATCGACGGTGCTTTCTGGCGCGTGGCGGAGACTATCCGCGAGCGTGAGGAGTATCTGGTGGAGTGGGGGGAGTACCCGATGCAATGGCGACTGTGCAAGCAGTGGGAAGTGAATTACGAGATGACCCAGCAGCTGCACAACTTCCGCAAGGAAAATCCGCAGGCGAACGTAAGTCTCGCCAGCCGCGGTGGCCAGAAGGAATACAGCGAGTTCCGCGTGGATGACGACCAGACCGTGTGGCTCTCCGAGTGGCACCTGACCCGTATCGGCCTGCCGGGCTGGGTCTGGGTTGGCATGGAGGTCGATGCTGAACCCTCAGTCCGGGATCTTACGTCCCTGTGCCAGGACCAGCAGGGTGCACTGGTACTTGGTGTATCCGGTGCCGAACGCGGTCCGGGCTGGCTGCGCATCGAGACCGCCGGTAGCGATGCGCGCTTTATCAAGCTGGGCGACGAGCTGGAATACAAGTCAGCCATCGCCTCTGCGTTGACCGAGTTCGACCGACTGCTGCACGGCATTGCTGACGACGAGCTGGAAGTCATGGACCGCCGCGATGGCGAACTGCTGCGCTGCTACCGGGTTTCCAGGCAACTGGCACCGTTAGAGCAATTTGACCTCGGCGACGTCAATTACGATATCGTGCCCGAGAACGCCTACGTCGGGTGATCGCCACCGTGAAATTTCTGGTGCTCTGCGCATGGCCGATTGGCGCGGGGCACCGGGAATGGGGCTACCGCCAGCGTTGTAGCCAGATTCCCGGTGGCAGGGCTGTCATCGGGCGGGCTTAATACCGAAGCACCGCTGAGGCGCGGTCAATCTACATCCCGCCCACGCCCGGCCCGCAGTAATTCGAACCACTCTTCCCGCCCCAATTCCATTTCCAGTGCAGCCAGCGCCGCCACCAGACGCTGCAGGTTGCCACTGCCAAGCACTGGAACAATGTTCGCCGGGTGTCTCAGCAACCACGCCACCGCCAGCTGCATTGCCCCCGTTTCGGTTTCCAGGCCGCGGGATTCACACATTGCGTGCAGGCCTTTCTGTACCCGTATTGCATCGGCATCGTCCGCACTGAACAGTCGGCCACCCGCAAATGGCGACCAGGCCATAGGAATCATCCTGTGCTGCTGGCAATGGTCGAGCTGGCCATCGAACATAGGCAGCGAATGCAACAGGGACACCTCCACCTGATTCACCACCAGCGGCAACGACAGGCGAGACTGCAACAGGTCTACCTGGTGCGGGAGGAAATTCGATACACCCAGGTGCTTTACCTTGCCTTCGGCCACCAGCTGCTCAAGGACCGCTGCCAATGCCTCCGCATCCATCAGCGGGTCCGGGCGGTGTAGCAGCAACAGGTCCATCTGCTCGATGCCCATATCGCGCAGGCTGTTTTCAACCGCACCGCGCACATGGGTACCGCTGGTGTCATAGTGGTTGATACGTGCACCGGAAGCCTCGCCCGCGAGCCGGATGCTGCACTTGCTGACAATTTCCATGCGCTCACGCAGCTGCGGTTTCAATTTCAGGGCCTCGCCGAAAAACCGCTCGCAGCGGTAATCACCATAAATGTCGGCCAGGTCGAACGTGGTTACGCCCAGATCCAGCATCTGCTCGAACAGCGCCACACGTTCCGCCGGCGAGTATTGCCAGTCGGTCAGCCGCCAGAGACCAAATGCGATACGTGATAAAGAGAGGTCGGAAACAAGAGTGGACGCGATGCGCTGCATAAAAAAATCCGCCGGTTCGACAAAGAAGCGGCGGATTTTCGCATAGTCCGGCAAGGTTTGGATCCGCCCCGGACCGGGGCGGGGTCACAATAACCGGCAAACGCTATCGTTTACTGCGGCAAGTTCAGTGTCTCGGCAATATCTGCCCAGGACACCAGCTTGAAGTTCTGGGTCTGGCTCGGCATACGATTGCGACCGTCCTGCACCACCAGCAGGCCCTGTGGATAGTCACTGCTAAATGCTGCACTGGACACTTCGAGGCCGTCGGTTTCCGAGCTGCCATCGAGGTTCTTGTCCAGGTTGATATCCACCTTGAAGTGGCCGACAAACTGACTGCCATCGCGACTGAACAGCGCGTAACTGTTGTTGCCCTGACTGGAAACGACCAGATAGCTTTTGTCGCCGGCGCCCTCCTGGTTATTCACGTAGAGCCCCATGCCTTCCACATCCGCGGCCAGGCGTTCGCCATCCACCGCGGCAATCAATTGCGGTTTGGCTTCACCACCCAGGAAAGCGGCGATGTCCAGTCGCCAGATCCCGCCGTCTTCCTCACCGAAAAACAGCATCTGCATTTCATCATCTACCACGCAGCCCTCTACCTGGCTTGCCACCGCCAGCGTGGCAACCTTCTTCAGGCTCCAGTCGACATTGCCGCTGCCGGGCACGATCTGCAGCAACTGCACAGGGCCCTCCTTGTCGGACACCCAGGCCATCAGGTCAGCACCTTTGCGGTATACGCACAGGCCGTAGGGGTCGTCCATCTCCAGGTTGCGCAGGCCCAGGTGCTCCACCTGCCCATCGGCAGTGATTCCGAACAAGCTGACACCGGGGTCAGTGCGATTGGTGGCCGCGGCAATAGCGACAAACTTGCCGTGCTGCATCGGGCGCAGGTCGACGTTGTTTACCCGGCCAACGGCAAAGTGCTCGAGCAACTTGCCGTTCAGGTCATAGACGCTGAGGCCACTCTTTTTGTCGGTACCGAGGATCAGGCTGGCAGCGGGATTGGCCGGATTGACCCAGATTGCCGGATCGTCGGCGGCGTCACCACCGGACTGAACCGGTACGGTCTGGCCGCTGGCGCGCACCCGTGGAATTTCTATCGGTCCCCGGAACGCCTGCATCTCGGGGGCGGGTTCCGGCAGCGCAACCGCGAAGCGGTGTATCTGGTCACTCTCTTCTTCCAGAGCCAGTAGTGCGCCCCGCTGTACCGCGGCCGACACCGGCTCCATATTCGCCAGCACCTCTGCAAAATGCGGCTTCTGGCGAGGAGTGTTGATATTGAATGCGAGCACTTTGTGCCCGGCGGTCAGCCACAGGTTGCCGCTGACCCCATCCAGCCACAACCCGCCGAACGCTTCCTCGGCGAGCTCCGCGGAGGCCGCGAATACCTCACGCGCCTCATCCATTTCTGCATCCGCATTCAGGCTCCAGATACCCAGTGGCGGCTGCGCCACCAGCAACTTGCCGCTGCGGTCGTCAACCACACAGGACGAGACCTGCTCACCAAAATACAGCGGGCGCACGCCGGTGAATTGCCAGGCCTGTTCGCGGGGGTGCACCACGTATTCGTGGCCGAGACCATTTTCGTCGATGGCAAACAGGTGCGTACGACCCGCCTGACGGGAGAAGCACATCGCCACCTGGGGCGCGCTGGTGGCCATGGCCCCGAGGTAGCGTATCCGTGGACTGCCCTCCTCCAGGTCCAGCAGGCGCAACTGTAACTCGCCGCTATCTTCGTCGTAGACCGCAATCAGCCAGCTGTCCTGCGCCTGCTGCTGCAGCGCGAAGCGCTCCACTGTGCCGCCGTCGAGGGCGAGTTTTTCACCACCCTCCGCATCTACCAGCACCAGGCCGCGCTTCTCGCTGGCTAGCAGCAGGTAGTCGCTGCCGCCCAGCTGTAGCGGGGCCAACTGGCTGGAGACTACATCGCGCAACGCCAGCGCGTTGTCGGCGGTGATCGGTTCGGGCTCCGCGGTGGTTTTATCTATTTGCGGGCCACAGGCACTGATCAGGCCGACCATTGCCAGCACCACAACGCCGCTTAGAAAAGCTTTACACGCCATATCAATATCGTTCGTTAACACGTCTGTCTGTCATTTATCGGCAGTTGCAGCCACCACTCCGACCACATATGCGGCAAAAATACGCGCGCCACATGTCGATTTCATGTCAAACAGATGACCGTTGAATCCAATATAAAAAATAGCAGAAAGCCCGGGCACGCATCAGTCAGTGCCGGGCCCCCTGCCGCGGTTTTGGGGCGGCTCAGAACATTAGAAGGTTGAGTACGTCACTCCCAGCACGTAAGCCGGACCGTACTCCTCGTACTGGCCGTTGAAGCCACGACGGTTGGCGTAGAAGGGTTCGTCGGTGAGGTTCACCCCGTTGAAGAACACCTGTACGCCATTTTCGAAGCGATACCTGGCCGACAGGTCCATCTGCATGTGCTGGTCTTCGTAGAGGTCAAACGCCTCATCTTCCAGATCCACTTCCAGCAGGCGCTCGCCCTTGTAGGCCGTCGACAGGCGCAGGCTCAGGGCATCGCGCTCGTAGCCGACGATAAAGTTGGCCACCAGATCTGCCTGCGACGGGAGTGAGATCCTGTTGCTGCGCCCGGCGTCCGTACCCAGCCCCAGGTCCGCTTCGGAGTCGGTGAAGGTGGCGTTGGCACGCAGCAGGAAGCCGTTGTCGAAACCGCGGGTCCAGGTCATTTCAGCGCCGGTGAGGGTCGCCTGGTCACCGTTGATGGGCTGGAAAATTTCCGCTTCTTCCACCGCCAGGCTACCTACGTACAGGCTGTAGTCGGCACTGCTGGCGACGTCGGCGGTAACCACAAAATTGTCGATCTGCTTGTGAAAGGCGCCGAGAGAGAACATCCCCAGGGAATCGGCGTAGTATTCGAAGGAAACGTCGTAGTTACGCGCCTCGTAGGGATCCAGTGCCGGGTTGCCCGCTTCCACTTCCAGCTCACCCTCATCGTATTCGATGGCCTCCGGCGACGGATTCAGGTCACCGAAAGACGGACGGGACAGGGACTCGGTATAGGCCGCGCGCAGTACCACGTTTTCGCTGTAGTCGTACTTGACGTTCACGCTCGGAAACAGGTTGTGGTAGTTGCGCTCATACGCGACCGCGGCCGCGTACACGTCTTCAGCCAGTTCTTCTGATCCGGGAATCGGCGCGCCGGACTCGGCCACACGGTAACCCTCGGCACTGAAGTCAGTCGCTTCATAGCGCACGCCGTACGCCAGGCTGGCACGTCCGAAATCGATATCGTTCATTACGTAGAACGCGGAGATATCTTCGTTCATTACATAATCGCGCGCAGAATCCAGCGCTGTGCTGGTTTCATCAATTTCGAAGTTACCCAGGTTCTGGTTGATAAACGTGTTGAGCGCGCCCTTGTTCACGCCCGGGCCAAAGTTGCCAAGGCCGTACTCGACACCGGTAAGGGCAAAGTCTGCGAGGGTGAAGTCACCACCAAAGCCATCGTAAACCGTCGCGTTCAGGTCACCGGTTTTCTCGCGACGGCGCTCGTGTACACCGAACTTCAACTCAGAGGGGTTGCCGGCCACTTCGAGGTCACGACGGATATCGATGCGAAAGCTCAGCTCTTCATCGTCGGTGTAGTTGTCTTCGACTACCAGCTCATCCAGCTCGTAGCTGCCGGCATCCGTGGCGCTGGCGTCAGCGGCGAACATTTTCGGAGTTTTACCGGCGCGGGTGTAGCCCAGCTCCAGGCCTTCCTGAACGAAGGTGGTATCACGACGGAACGGTTCGGACTCTTCGGCGTGGGAGAAACCGAGTGCATATTCCACCCCCCAGGTGTCCAAGTCGTGGGTGCCGCCCGCAACGACAGAAAGGATTTCCTGCTCTTCGTAGCGGTCTTTCAATTCCTTCTCCAGCGCCGCATCAGACCAGGTCACAGAGCTTCCCGAAATGGTATCCGGATCGTCATTTTCCTCGTCCAGCTTGTAGGAGTTACGCTGGCGCTCCTCGGTATCGGAGAAATCAGAATAGAGCGTGTGCAGGTACAGCTGACTGCCCTCGGAAATTTCGAGGTCAAAGTTTGCCGCCAGACCGGTGCGTTCGCGGGTTACGGTATAGTCGCGCTCCTCGATTTCCGCGGCAGTGATACCTTCGCTCCCGTCCAGTGCAGTAAATTCTTCCCATACACCGTCGGTCTCAATGTTTTCCGAGCCAAAGTTGCGCTCGTGGTGGGACGCGGCGATGGCAACGCCGAGCCTACGCTCGCCGAGCTCAAACTGGTTGGTGTAAGTGCCGGCAATTTTCGGGCTGTTTTCTCCCTGCAGTTCGCTGTAGCCATTTTCCACGCTCACCTTGTAGGTCTGACCGTCATGTTCCAGTGCATTGATGCTCTTGATCTCGATGGCGCCACCAATGGAATCGGCACTCATGTCCGGCGTCAGGGTCTTGAATACTTCGAGGCTTGCCAGCAGGTCCGATGGTATTACGTCCAGGGCTACGGCGCGGCTATCGGTTTCCGGGGCCGGCAGGTTCATGCCGTTGATGGTGGAGGCATTCAGGTTGGGATCAATACCGCGCACCCCTACAAAGCGCCCCTCCCCCTGGTCGCGGGCGATAAATACGCCAGACATGCGCTGCAGGGCTTCGGTCACGTTGGCATCCGGCAATTCGCCAATGGCTTCGGACGTCTGTACTGCGACAACCTTGTTGGACGCACGCTGGCGCTCGATATCACTGCGGGCATTGGCGGCCTGAGCGGTGACCTCGATGGTCTCCATCAGCTCCCCCTGCTTTTCCGGTGATTCCTGCGCCGCGGCATTTACACAGATGATTGCGGCGGCAAGAGGTGCCACCATTTTCAGGTTCAATACTGACTTGGTCATAGGTCCCCGTTTCCCTTTTACCCGTTTCCACCAGAAAGTGGTTTTTACTGTTACAGAAGCAGTTGTCTGGTCGTTTGTCGGCGGGGAAATACACAGCACTTCGCCCTACCGGTTGATTTGAGGGCGCAGGCTAGTCCTGACTTGTGAAATTTGCGTTACGCTTTTTTTAAAATTGTCATATTGCGCCGCTAACCTCTGCTTCACGAAGAGGGAGTCGGCACGACGGGCAACGACCAGCTCGCGCCGAAAGAAAAATGAATTTTTGGTTACCAAGTGATGACAGACAGCAAACACGTTTCCCCGGAAAAGCAGGCACCTGACAGCCCGCACAGACGCACCCTGTTCAAGGCAATCGGCGCAGCGACCGCCGCCACCGCCGGTGCCACGGTGCTACCGGGCTGCCTACAGGACAAAAAGAGCAACGCCTCGGCAAACCTGAAGTTCAACGAGATACCGCACCGGCTGGACTTCAAGCACCATGTACCTGAAGGCTACAGCGCCGACCGGGTACTGAGCTGGGGGGATCCACTGGATGCGTTCGCGGGGAAATTCAAACCGGAGCAACTGAACGCTTCGGAGCAGGCCAGGCGCTTCGGCTACAACAACGACTTTATCGCCTATATGCCCCTGGCCAATGACGCCGGCCCCGGCGAGGGCGAGAAACATCGTCAAAGCCGGAATAGCGAGCACGGGCTACTGTGCATCAACCACGAGTACACGCAGCCGCATCTGATGTTTTCCGGATACACGGAAAAGAGTTCCAACCGCGGCACCCGTGACGAACATATTGCGGTCGAACAACAGGCCTGTGGGCACACGATTGTTGAGATAGAAAAAACGCCAGACGGTTGGCTGCCGGTGCTGGGCAGCCTGTACAACCGCCGACTCTCCCTCACCACGGCCATGAACATTGTCGGTGTCGCCGCCGGTGACCGCCGCCTGCAGACCAACGAAGATCCCACGGGCACGCGGGTATTGGGCACCGTGGGAAATTGTGCCGGCGGAAAAACCCCGTGGGGGACCGTGCTGATTGCCGAGGAGGGTTTTGGTGGCGCCTTTCAGGGGGACCCGGACAATGTGGCGGATGAAATCGAGGCCCGCAATCACCACGCGTTTGGCATTTCTCCGGGAAACCGCAACTGGGGCGATTATGACCGCCGCTTCGATATTACCGTGGAGCCGAACGAACCAAACCGGTTTGGCTGGATGGTGGAATACGATCCGTACGATCCGGAATCCACACCACGCAAGCTGACCGGTCTCGGGCGCTTTGAGCACGAGGGGTTCACGCTGGTGAGCAAGCCGGGAAAACCCATCGTTGCCTATGGCGGTGACGACGACGAGCACCAGTTTGTGTATCGCTTTGTATCCCGCGGTGTTTATCAGCCGGGTGACGATGTACGCAACCGCGAATTGCTGACCGAAGGTACGCTTTATGCGGGCCAGTTTTCCGAGGGCGGCATTGGCCGCTGGCTACCGCTGCTACACGGCCGGGGCCCACTGACGCAGGAAAACGGATTCAGGAATCAGGCTGACGTGCTGGTAGATGCCCGGCGTGCCGCCAGGCTGCTCGGCGCGACACCGATGGACCGGCCAGAGGACGTAGAGACAAACCCGGTCAATGACTGCACCTACGTGATGCTGACCAAAAACAAAAAACGCAAACCCGATCAGGTAAATGCGGCCAATCCCCGCGCGCGCAACACTGCGGGGCATGTTCTTGAGATAGTGCCGCCCGGACGCAGCGGCGCAAGGGACCATGTCAGTGATACCTTTCACTGGAATACGTTTCTGCTGGGCGGCAACCCCAATGCGGAGGATCCGGCCGAGCGAGGCGCCTACGGCCAGCAGCACACAGGCAATATTTCTGCCGACGGCTGGTTTGCCAACCCGGACAATGTGGCGTTCGATCAGCGCGGCAATATGTGGATCGCAACCGACGGCTGTGAGAGCTTCGGGTTTCACGATGGACTCTGGGCCATGGCCACGGAAGGTGAGCTGAGAGCCGCACCGAGGCACTTCTTTGGCTGCCCGCAAGGTGGTGAAATCTGCGGCCCCGAATTTACCCCGGATGGTAAAACCCTGTTTGTTTCTGTTCAGCACCCGGCGGATGCGGACGGCTCCACATTCGATAACCCGCTACACCGCTGGCCGGATAACGATCCTGACCTTCCCCCAAGACCGACGGTACTGGCGATTCGCCGAAAGGATGCAGGGGTCGTAGGAAGCTAGGGCGTTTTGGTTTGCACTGGCGCGGGTCGGGTGGCAGGACCGCTACCCGGCCCGCTCACTGCCAGCGCGCAACGGCCAGTCCAGACCTACCAGCTGCGCAAGGATCTAACCCAGCGCACCACAGACTGCCGTCGCCAGATCAGCAGAGCCAGGGCGATGGACAAATAAATCGCGGGCTCAATCCAGCCGCTCTTCACCGACCACCAGAAATGCCAGCAGACCAGCAACACGACCGGATACAGCACGCCGTGTAGCTTCTTCCAGTTCTTCCCCATCTTGCGCATCAGTACCGGCAGTGAGGTGACTGCGAGCGCAAGCAACATCAGCCACGCGGTGAAACCGAGCAGGATATAGGTGCGTTTGACCAGCTCGCTGCCAATGAGAGACCAGTCCAGCGCCAGGTCCAGCGCCAGCCAGGCACTAAAGTGCAGGCTGGCCCAGGTAAAACACCACAACCCGAGCGGTCTGCGCACTCGGTTCAATTGGCCGAAGTGCAGCGCACGCGCCAGCGGTGAGACCAGCAGTGTAAGCAGAAGCAGGCGCAGGGCCCCCATACCCAGGTAATGGATCAGCTCCTTTACCGGATCGCCGCCAAGGTCACCGCGATTGATGGCAACAAACAGCCACAACAGTGGCAGCAGCGCGCCTGCGTGTACGCAGACCTGTAGCACAATCACCAGCCGCTTGCGCCACGCCGTTTTATTCTCAGGGCGGCTCATCAGTAAAACTTTTTCAGGTTCATACCGGTGTAAAGGTCGGCCACGGCATCCGCGTATCCGTTGAATGGCAGCGTCTTCTGCCGCTTGGCCGCGAACAGGCCGCCGGGACCGATAAAGCGCTCACTGGCCTGAGACCAGCGCGGGTGATCCACCGCGGGATTCACATTGGCGTAGAAGCCGTACTCCTGTGGAGCCAGCTTGTTCCAGCTGGTCGGCGGCATACGCTCCACCAACTTGATTTTGACGATGGACTTGATCCCCTTGAAGCCGTACTTCCAGGGGACGACCAGGCGGATGGGCGCGCCATTCTGCGGCGGCAAGGTTTTGCCATACAGGCCCACGGAAAGAATGGTCAGGGGATGCATGGCTTCGTCCATCCGCAGGCCCTCCACATAGGGGTAATCCACCCCGCCCCCCACATAGCGATTGCGCTGTCCGGGCATCTGCTGCGGATCGTAGAGGGTCTCGAAGGCGACATATTTGGCGCGGCTGGTGGGAGCGAAGCGCTTCAGGAACTTGCCAAGTTCAAACCCCACCCAGGGAATCACCATGGACCAGGCTTCCACACAACGCATCCGGTAGATACGCTCTTCGAGACCGGATTCCTGCATCAGCTTCCATACATCCACCGTCGCCGGTTTCTCTACCTCGCCCTCCACGCGCAGGGTCCAGGGCTCCAGCTTCAGGGACTGGCTGTTCTCCGCCGGATCGGTTTTGCCGGTGCCGAATTCGTAAAAATTGTTGTAATTGGTGACCTTCGCTTCCGGCGTCAGAATCAGGTCCGGCGGCGGTTTGTGGGGGGAGAATGTGAGTGGCTTACGCACCGCAGCCTCTGTCTTGTCCGCCCCGAACAGGTCCAGGGCATGGGCATTGCGCGCGAGCAACAGACCACCGATACCGGCGCAAAGCCCCTTTATAACGGTGCGGCGGGAAACATACGCAGACTCCGGTGTGGTCTGCGCTTCAGTCAGGCTATGTCGCGGCGGTGATTTGATCAGCACGATATCTCTCCAGCGTGTCACAAATTAGAGCAGTACTTGTTGGTCGATTGAGCCGTGTTTTTCTTACAGCGGGCCTTGTAGCGCCTCATCTAACAGGCCTCACGGATGCCACAGTGCTTACGGATGATAGGTTCGAAGCGCCTGTTCTGGTCCTGTCTAAGAACCTTTCCCGATAACTTGGTTCAGGATTATTCCCGATTGCAATGCAGAACATTTTTCTTGGTGACCGGGGAAAATACAGTCTAATGTTTTAGAACCACGGTCACCTTCTACAGAAACCGTCGGGTGGCACTACGCGGACGGTGCTATCAGTAACCGCATCCACCGCGGCAGCCTGCCGAAACGCTGTGAAGCCGTGGCCATTGGCCCGACATAGCCAACCCCCCAACACTGACCCTATGAGGTAGCAAACATGCTTGAGACGATTATTGTCATACTTGTCGTGCTCTGGCTGCTGGGGCTCGTGAGCTCTTACACCATGGGTGGCTTTCTGCATGTATTACTGGTTATCGCCGTAATCCTGCTGATTCTACGCCTGGTGCGTGGACGCGGACCATAGCCTGATGCAAGTGCCCGCATTGCGGGATAAACCATAAAAAACGCCGGTGATCCGGCGTTTTTTATGGTCCGGGGAAAAGCAACGGCTCAGGTCATAAAAAATTGCTGCAACCCCACCAGAACATTGGTGGTGGCCACGGACGCGAGAATCAGGCCCATCACCCGGCTGACGATGCTGGCGCCGGAATTCCCGATCCACCGGAAGATCCAGTTCGCGGTCAGCAGCAATATCATTACGATACCCAGCACCGCGAGCATGGCGCTGGCAGTATTCGCCTGGTGAATGGGGTCGAAACGGTGATTGTCGGTGAGGACCACCGCCGCCAGCATGGCGCCGGGCGATGCGATGGAAGGTACCGCCAGCGGAAAGATCGCGGTCTCGTGACCCTCGCGGATGATTTCCACTTCCCGCTCGGGCTTGCCCTCGCCAAAGATCATAGTGAGGGCAAACAGAAACAGGACGATGCCGCCGGCCACCTGAAAGGCAGACAGGGGTACGCCTATCGCCTCCAGCAGATACTGCCCGAGCAACAGGAAAAACATGAGAATACCGGTAGCGACGGCCACCGCCAGAATCGCAATCTTGCGCCGTTGCCATTCACTGTGACGGCTGGTCACCGCAATAAAGACCGGCAGGGTACCCACCGGATCGATTACCGCAAAGAAAAAGACAAAGCTACTGATCCAATCGTCCAAGTGATCCCCCAGTTGCCCGTGCTACCATGCGCGAGATGGTATGAGCTTTGTTCCAATTGAGTCTAGTGCATGACAAACCATTCCCCGACCGCGCGCCGTATTGCAAAAACCATTCTCAATGGGTTTGATGCCTATTTTGCCGACTTCCAGAACATTACCCTGGGGGCCAAGGCGCGTTTTGAAACGGCGGCCTGGGCGGCGGTGCACGAGACCAACAAGGAGCGCATCGACCTCTATAAGGAAAAGGTCAATCAGGTACTGAAGCTGGTGCACTCGGTGACCAGCAAAGATACAACCCAGCTCGAACTCTGGGGACAGGCCAAGGCCACCTACGCCCAGCTGATTGCCAATAATAACAATTACGAAATAGCCGAGACCTTTTTCAACTCGGTGTTCTGTAGCCAGTTCCAGCACGCCAACATTCACGACAGCCATATCTTCGTGAAGTCCTCACGCGCGCCGGATGAGAAGCCCCTGCGGGACTACAGCATATACATCAGCTACAGCGGCCGCGACGGCCTGGAAGCGATGATCGAGGATATCCTCGCCGACTACAGCTTCTCCATCCCCTGGGAAGAGATGTCGCGGGACGTGAAGAATGTCTGCGAGGCCCTGCGCGACGGCCCGCTCGCTGGCAAACTGGAGAGTGAAGACGACGAACACCGGTTGCGGGTGGACATGCTGGAATCGGTGTTCTATCGCAACAAGGCTGCCTACCTGGTAGGGCGACTGATGTTTTCCGGCGAGGTGATCCCACTGATACTGCCGTGCCTGAATAATGGCCGTGGCAATATATTTGTGGATACACTCATCTACGACAACGATTCCACCAGTATCATTTTCAGTTTTACCCGCTCCTATTTCATGGTGGATGCGCCGATTCCCTCGCGCTTTGTACGCTTCCTTTCCACCATCATGCCACTCAAGGAAAAGTCGGAGCTTTACAACTCCATCGGCTTCCATAAACACGGTAAAACGGAGTTCTACCGGCACATCCTGGCGCACATGAAGGTCAGCAACGACAAGTTCATCATTGCCCCCGGTATCAAGGGAATGGTGATGAGCGTATTTACGCTGCCTTCCTACCCGGTGGTATTCAAGGTCATCAAGGATAAGTTCGACAATCCGAAAACCGTCACCGAAGAGATTGTGCGGGAAAAGTACAAGTTTGTATCCCGCGCCGACCGGGTGGGACGCATGGCGGACACCCAGGAATATACCAACTTTATTTTTTACCGGAATCGCTTCAGCGAGGAACTCCTGCACGAACTGATGACGCTCGCACCTTCCAAGCTCCACGTGGATGAGAAATGGGTCATCATCCGGCACCTGTATGTTGAGCGCCGTATGGAGCCGCTCAACCTGTACCTGGATGAGGCCGACGAGCAGCAGACCATCGAAGCCATGGAAGAGTACGGCAACGCCATCAAACAGCTGGCCGCTGCGAACATTTTCCCCGGCGATATGCTGCTGAAAAACTTCGGGGTCACCCGTCACGGTCGCGTGGTGTTTTACGACTATGACGAGCTATGCCCGCTGACCGAGTGCAATTTCCGCAAAATACCCGAGCCCCGGACGGCGGAGCAGGAGCTGGCGGACCGGCCCTGGTACACCGTGGCAGAAGCAGACGTATTCCCGGAGGAATTCCGCCTGTTTTTCTCTGGGAATCCGGTGGCTCGCAAAGCGTTTGAAGATCAGCACAGCGATCTCTACGACTACCACTACTGGCAGCGGCTACAAGAGCGTATTCGCGCCGGCCGGGTGGAGAGTACCTTTCCCTACCGTCGCAAGGTCCGTTTTCATCGCTTGCCGATCAAACGCACTGCGCGTTGAAGCACCGTCTACGCTTGCCCGGGCGTCCCAGATTCAGTAAAAATGACGAACCGGTTTTCGGTTGGACAATAATCACGAGTAGTGATGACCGCTCATTCGCCAGAAAAATAATAAGACCCTGGGAGCAGTGATGGACTTTGACGCACGCCTGATTCCCCTGCACCGCCACCCGCTGGGGTTTATCGAGGTTTTCAGCGAGCTCGGCGCCCCGCTCACGGCCCTGCTCAAAGGCACCGGCATTTCCCCCACCATGTTCGAAATGCAGGAAGCCCGCATCAGTTATCATCAGTGGCAGGCCCTTCTCAGCAATGGTGTTCGCCTGTGTCAGCACCCGCAACTGGGGCTGATCACAGGACTGAAGTTTCACTGGAGTTTCTGGGGGCCACTGGGACGAATGGTCGACTGCAGCCCCAGCCTCAAGGACATCGCGGAATCCTTCCGCCGTTACATGGTCGCGGTGCAGCCGTTTTACGCGCTGCATGCAGCCCGTTCGAATTCCTATCTGGACAAGGGCAATCGTGTCGTAGAGCCTATCAACTACGCCACATCACAGGACGCCGACCCGGTTTTGAGGGATTTCGTGCGTCAATTCCGCCTCGCTACCACACTGCGTCTCTGGGACGAATGCGGCAATAAATCCGTTGCAGACCCGGATATTCATGTGCGCCTGGATTTTCCGCAGCCTTCGAGTTACGAGTTTTACCAGAAGCTGCCGTGCCAGTCCCTACAGTTCGGTTGCGAGGAATCCTCCATATCGGGAAGTATCGAGCTGGTCTTCAAAAAATTCCGCCCCCTGCGCCTGCGCACTTATGAGCGACTGCAGCGAGAGTGCGAACAGGAGCTGGACCAGTTTTCCGGTAACTTCAGCTTCGCGGAACGGGTGCGCTGGCATATGCGGTCGAATTTCACCCCAACTCTGGAACTGAACCAGGTTGCAGAGCAGTTACAGATTGCACCGCGCGCCCTGTCGCGCCGGCTAGCCACCGATGGCGAGACATTCCGTTCACTGCTGCATGAAATCCGCATGGAAATCGCACTGCACCACCTGCGTCACTCGTGTCTTGCGGTAGAGGAAATTGCAGACTATACCGGATTCTCCTGCGCCTCGAGTCTGCGTCGAGCGGTAAAAAACTGGAGCGGAAAAACCGCAAATGAGCTGCGCACCGGCTGACGGTGGGCAATCACAGGCTATAGTTAGATAAGCGGATTGGTACCGATGGAGGTAGTAAGTGCGGTATTTCGGCTGTGGCGCCCTGTGCGTCGGTGTGACGCTGTGGGGCCTGTCGATGAGTGGGTGCGGATACCTGCCCAGCGAGATGGAGCCCGATCCCAAAACCGACAAGTCAAAGCCACCGGAGGCTGTGGCCGGTGTGTACATGCATGCCGCCAGCTGTGCCACCCGTGCCAAGGGTTACAAGTTACTCAACTTCGAAGACCTCTACGACGCGACCGGCGACCCGCGCCATCCATTTCGGCCTGCTGCCGGCGTGCCCAACAAATACGATGTGCGCGCCTATGTCTGGGGATACGACAACTGCCTGGAAAAAGGGACTTGTCAGCACGGCGACCATTACTGGCTGATCAACCGCGGGCCGGATGGGGACTTTTCCACCTGGGTGGTCACGCCACAATTCCCCCGTATCACCATCGAGTCACGCTGCAAGGATCAGCTGAAAGTAGGCAAGCGCTACCGGCTATCGTTTGATAACGGCAAGCTGGTCGGCTTCAGCCTGAACTGATCGCTGTTACACCTCAAGCTTCTTCAGGTAACGATAGATCGCATCCTGTGAGCGCACATTGCGCTTGCTGTTGCGGTTAGCGATACGACCGTTGCTCTGATCCTCGTCCAGCACCCGTGCTTTCTGGTTGTCTTGCCACTGTAATTCAAGGATATCCAGCACGGTTTTGCGGTGTGCGGCGGACAATAACGGAAATGTCACCTCGACCCGGTGATCCAGGTTGCGCGTCATCAGGTCAGCCGATGACAGGTAAACCCGTGCATCACCACCGTTGTGAAAAGCGTAAACCCGCGCATGCTCCAGGTACTTGTCTACCAGGCTGATGACCTTGATGTTGTCAGACAGGCCTTTGGTCTGGCACAGCAGTGCACACATGCTGCGCACGATGATGCGGACCTGCACCCCGGCAATACTGGCGCGGTACAGGTGGTCGATAACTTCCGAATCCACCAGATTGTTGCACTTGATAAAAATCTCCGCGGGTTCGCCGGCGGCCGCCGCGGCAATTTCCCGGTCGATGCAGGCCAGTATGTTTGGCCGGTTGGTGTGCGGTGACATCCAGATATGGTGATAATCCGGCTGCAAGTGAGGCTGTTGGATAAAGTCGAAAACCCGGTACGCATCTTCACCCAGCTTGTCGTCGCTGGATAGCAGGCTGAAATCGCAGTAAAAGCGCGCGGTGCTTTCGTTGAAATTGCCCGTACCAAAATGACTGTAATAGCGGTCGCGACCACCCTCCTCGCGCACAATGGAAATCAGTTTGCAGTGCACTTTGAGGCCGGGCACACCATAGATAACCTCGACGCCGGCATCACTCAACTCATTCGACCAGTGGATATTGGCCTGTTCGTCGAAACGTGCCTGCAGTTCCACCACGGCAATCACCCGCTTCTGGTTGCGCACGGCATTCACCAACGCCGCCACCACCCGCGAGTTCTGTGCCACCCGGTACAGATTGATACGGATTTCACGTACCTTCGGGTCAATCGCTGCTGAGGCCAACAACTTGGTGATCACCCGGAAATCATGATACGGGTAGTAGCAGAGCCGGTTACTCTCCCGCAGCCAGTCAAAGATATTGGCGCTGTCAGGCAGCGTAGGGAGGGGTTTGATTTTCCGATAGGTATGCTGCTTCAGGTCCGCCGGGAAGCTCATAAAATCTTTCGAATTGTGATAGCGGCCACCGGGGGTATAGCTGTCGTAACGCCCCATTTTCAGCTTTTTCTTGATCAGCTGTAACAGCACTTCCGGCATGGTGGAGTCGTATACCAGGCGAACCGGCTCGGCCTGCTTGCGCTTCTTCAGTGACTTTGCCAGTCGATCGACAATATTCTGGGTGACGTGCTCCCCCAGCTCCAGCTCCGCATCACGGCTGATCTTGAAGGTGTAGGCTTCGGCCCTTTCGATCGGCAGCACAAACCGGAACACGTCCACGAGACAGGCGCGGATCACGTTGTCGAGCACGATATACACCTTCTCATGGCAATTCTCCCGATGTGGAATCGCAACGAAGCGCGGGAGGATATCGGTAGGCAGCTCAAGACCGGCAAAGCGCAGGCTGCCGTCTTCAAGTTCCAGGTAAATCCCGAAGTAAATGCTCGCTTCGTTGAGAAGCGGCATGGTATCCCGGTCATCGATAAAAAACGGCTCCAGCTCCGGCAATACCTCGCGGTGGAAGTACTCCTCGACATACACGCGCTGGTTGTCGGTGAGCTGGCGCTCGTTGATGACGTGGATATTATTGTGGCCCAGGTCTTCCAGCGCCTTGGTATAGGCGCTGCCAAAGCGGGCCTGCAGGCGCAGCACCTTCTCGTTGATATTGCCGAGCAGTTCGGAGAAATGCTCCTTTTTCTTGCTGCCCTTGGCAAATGTGGCCAGGCGCCGCACATCCGCCACCCGCACCCGGTAGAATTCGTCCAGATTGTTGGAGAAGATGCCAAGGAAGCGTACCCGCTCAATTATGGGCACGCTCGCATCCTCCACCTCCTGCAGCACACGCGCATTGAAGGAGAGCCAGCTCAGCTCCTTGGGGTACAGGGGAATGTCTTTTGCCATACTCTCTACTGCATTCTCCGGTGAACCCGCCCCCATGCGCCCCTCTTCGGAGCTGGACAGGGCTGTTGGCAGAGCAAAGTTGTTGGGTTTCAAACTGTTGGACGCTCTCAAAAGCCATAGGTCATGACTGCACAGTTTGCTACATTTTTGTTACAACATTTTGACAACCATAAACATGACAGCCGATACCGCCCCTGAAACCAGTCACGAACGCTACGCCGCCCTGGATCTCGGGTCCAACAGTTTTCACCTCCTGCTGGCAGAATTTCGCGATCAACGCATGGTCCGCCTGCACACCGACCGGGCCATGGTGCGCCTGGCAGAAGGGCTGGACAGCGAGCGCAACCTTGCCCCGGAGGTGGCCGAGCGCGCGTTGGAAGCTCTGCGCCGCTTCGCCCCGGTGATCCAGGATCTGCCACTCGACAATGTACGGGTAGTGGGCACCAATACTCTGCGCGCCGCCAGCACCCACGCCGACGGGTTTCTTGAGGCCGCGGAGGCAATCCTCGGCGCGCCCATCGAAATCATTTCCGGTATAGAAGAGGCACGCCTGATTTATTCGGGGGTAATGGCCGCAGCCGAGGGAACACCCAGCCTGCGTTGCGTGGTGGATATTGGCGGCGGTTCTACCGAACTGGTGCGTGGCGTGGAAAAGCCCAGGTTGCTGCAAAGCATCAATATGGGTTGCGTGGCGTTCAACCGACGATTTTTTGAAAGCGGAAAAATTGACGCCAGCAAACACAATAATTTTGTGCGCGCACGCCGCGCCGCCCAGGCGGAGCTGCAGGAGCTGCAGCATATGGCCGATGACGCTCTGGTAATGGGCGCCTCCGGAACCGTCAAATCCGTGGCGCGGGTACTGAACGACGGCGAGTTACTGCCGATACAACGCGACGATCTGGAAAAGCTCGCGGGCAGGGTTGCGGCATGCAAGACTGTCGAGGCAATCGATCTTCCCCATCTAAACCCACAGCGGCGCCCGGTGTTTGCCGCCGGGCTCGCCATCCTGCACGGTATTTTTCGCGAACTGGATATCCAGCAGATGCATATATCGCCCTACGCCATTCGCGAGGGTATCGTCCATGACCTGGCTGGCCGCGCCGCCGGTGGGGACCGCCGCGCGGATACAGTGACCAACCTGATGGAGCGCGGCGAAATCGATCCCGACCAGGCAAAGCGCGTAGCCAATACCGCTCTGCAATTTCTCGGCCAGCTCAACCCACATTCCCTGGTCGCCCAGCGGCGCCTGCTGCACTGGGCCGCGGACCTGCACGAGCTCGGCCTTATCCTCTCCCATAGCAGCTTCCGCAAACTGGGGGCCTATATGATCGAGCACGCCGATATGGCGGGTTTCAGCAAAAGTGAACAGGAAAACCTGGCTTACCTGGTGCGCAACCAACGCGGCGATATCAAGGTAATACAGGAGCACTATGGTTTTCACCCCGGTAACGAGCTGCTACTGTGCCTGCGTCTTGCCTGCATCGTGCACCGGGATCACGTGGACCGCAGCATCGACAGCCTGCAACTCTCCGCCGACGGCCCCGGCTTTCGCCTGGAAGTTCCCGAGCGCTGGCTGCATGAAAACCCGGCGATTGAGGACCTTCTGGCACTGGAAGTGGAATGCTGGGAAGACAAAAACATCAAACTAACCCTGAAACAAACCTAGGCAGCTCGTGAGCAAACCCGGCCCCAGCAAGAAATCCCTCAAGCAACTCCACCTGCAGCATCATTACGCAGACCTTGGGGAGGTATTCGGCACCTTTACCGCCCCCACGCCGATACGCAATCCACATATCATTCATATCAATAAATCGGTGATGCGCCTGCTGGGCATTGATCCGGCCGAGGCAGATAATCCCGACTGGGCGCAGCTGACTTCGGGAAACAAGCTGTTTTCCGGCAGTAAGCCTTTCGCCATGAAATATACCGGCCACCAGTTCGGTGGCTACAACCCGGAGCTGGGTGATGGCCGCGCGTTGTTATTGGGCGAAGTGGAAAACGAAGGCAAACGCTGGGATCTTCACCTGAAGGGCGCCGGGAAAACTCCCTACTCCCGCTTTGGCGATGGTCGCGCGGTATTGCGCTCGACCATTCGCGAATACCTGGCCGGGGAAGCGCTGACGGCGCTGGGCATCCGCAGTACCCGCGCACTCTGTATTGCGGGAAGCAGTGAACCGGTTGCGCGGGAAACAATGGAAACCGGCGCGGCTCTGATACGTGTGGCCCGGAGTCATATTCGTTTCGGGCATTTCGAGTACCTCTTTTACACGCGCCAGCTGGAGGCGCAGAAGAAACTCGTGGAGTTTGTGTGCGCAGAGTTTTTGCCAGAGTCGATCGACAAACCCATTCAGGATCAGGCGGAAGCACTGCTGCGTTTTACCGTACGGCGCAGTGCCGAACTGGCGGCAGGCTGGCAGTCGGTGGGTTTCGCCCACGGGGTACTGAACACGGATAATATGTCGATCATTGGCGATACCTTTGATTTCGGCCCTTACGGTTTCCTGGACGACTACGAGCCGGGCTTTATCTGCAACCACTCCGACCACACCGGCCGCTATGCATTTGATGCGCAGCCGGGCGTGGTGCTGTGGAACCTGAACGCCCTGGCCCATGCATTTTCTTCCCTGCTGGATACGGAAGTACTGAAAGACTGCCTCGGGCAGTTTCAGCCGCTGCTGATCGAGCATTACGCGGAATTGATGCGGGCGAAGATGGGCCTGGCGGCGGAGGACGATGGCGATCAGCAGCTGTGTGCCGACCTGTTGCAGCTGCTGGAGCAGGGACGCGTGGACTACTCGCTGTTTTTCCGCGCCCTCAGCCACTACAGCGGCGAGCGCCCCGCGGCCACACTGGAATCACTGGTCCCGCCATCGGAGCACGACGCGCTGGGGAGCTGGTTGCGGCGCTACGACCAGCGCCTGCAAAAAGAGACGCGCCCCGCGCAGGACCGCAGTCGCGCGATGCTGGCAACCAATCCCAAGTTTGTGCTGCGCAACTACCTGGCGCAACGCGTCATCGAGGCCGCAGAGGCTGGCGATTACCAGCCCCTGGGGATTCTCTTTGACCTGCTGCAGGCACCGTTTGCAGAGCACCCCGGGTTCGAGGCATGGGCGGAAGCGCCGACCGACGCCGGCAAGCATTTGCCGATCAGCTGCTCTTCCTGACTGACGTTTTCAAGCCGGCAATTGCGCGGTACGCCTGCTTGGGGTTCCCATCCCGGTCGAAGAGCAACGGGTAGTTGGTGCGCCCCCTAACCGGCCAATCATTCTTCCAGGACTCCCCGTCTGTGGTACCCCACAGGGAAACCCGGCGGATCTTGTCCTTGTGTTTCAGAAACAGACGGAACAGCGATTCATACCGCGCCGCCAGCTCGTCCACGACATTTTGCGGAAGCCCCTCGGCGAAGGGGTTGAGTTCGTCGGAATATTCAAAATTGGTAGAGATCTCGGCCCCCATGTAGTCGTAGGCCTGGGGCAGCACATCCACATCCAGTTCGGTAATGTGCACATCCAGGCCGGCGGCGGCGATGGTTTCGATACTCGCCTCCAGCCTGGCAATTTCCGGGTCGCTAAGGTGCACGTGTGCCTGCATGCCCACGCCGTGAATGGGCATGCCGCGGCTGCGGAATTTCGTAATCTGCGCCAACGCGAAATCCCGCTTCGCCGGTATCGTCATGTTGTAGTCGTTGTAGAGCAGCTCCGCATTCGGATCCACCTCCCGCGCCAGGTGGAAGGCGCGCGAGAAATAGTCCTCGCCCTGGGACTTGTACCAGTGGCTCTCGCGCCACTGGCCTTCGTCGGTCACCGCCTCATTGACCACATCCCAGGCGTGGATCTTGCCGCGGTAGCGCCCGGCCAGGGTGGCGATGTGGGTTTCCATGGTTTTATTCACATCCGCCGCCGGACGCAGCCGGCCGTGGCCGTCGACAAACACCGACTCCGGTATCTGCGAGTGCCACACCAGGGTGTGGCCGATGTTGTACATGCCGTTGCGGTGGCCATAGTCGACAAAGTGGTCCGCACGCTGCCAGTCCCAGGTTTCCGCGTCCGGGTGCACCTCCTCCCACTTCATCGCGTTTTCCGCCGTAATGGCACTGAACTCCCATGCCACCAGCGCCTCGATATCCGGGTTTTGCCCCAGCAGTGTGGTGTTGGACAGGGCGGTGCCCAGCTTGAAGTCACCGGAGAGGAGCCCGGCCAGCCCGGTGCCTTCGCTCCTGCCGGAAGCTGCCTGCGCCAGCAGGCGACCCGGCATTGCACTGCCGGTCACCAGCCCGACCGCCGCCGCGGACAGCATGGTGCGCATAAAGCGGCGCCGCTGGTGGTTCAGGTCGCCGCCCGGTTTACCGGTTGCTGAATTAGTCACTGAATCTCTCATCGCATTTCTTCCATCATTCGATTGTTTTGCTTATTTATTGATCGCTACGCGAAAGGATATCGCCGGGTGTAAAACGCTAGACAGCCCGGACCGCTGTGTTATAGTCAACAAGACTATTATGATAATCCGTTGAAAGCCACCACAAAATATCCGCCGGTTCAGCCTCGGCTGTGAGACGATCAACTGGATAGCAGAAACAATAACAACACCGGCTCGGGCAGCCATGCGCTTGACTCACAGACCGGTAGCGATCGAATTAGCGATCGATAAAAATAAAAAAACTGAGAGAAAACCATGCAATCGTCAGCGATCAGTATCCGCGAGAAAATCGGCTACGGCCTGGGTGATACCGCCAGCAACATTGTGTTTCAGGTGGTGATCAATTTCCTGCTGGTGTTTTACACCGATGTGTTCGGCATCTCAGCGGCGGCCGCAGGCACCCTGCTGCTGGTGGTACGCATCTTCGACGGCATTACCGACCCGGTAGTCGGCGGCATGGCGGACCGCACCCGTTCGCGCTGGGGACGCTACCGTCCCTACCTGCTCCTGATGGCCCTGCCCTATGCCGGGCTGGCGGTGCTGGCCTTCACCACCCCGGACCTGGGGGAAAACGGCAAGCTGGTTTACGCCTATATTACCTACACCCTGCTGATGACCGTGTACACCGCGATCAACATCCCCTACTCCGCACTCGGCGGGGTGATCACCGAAGACACCACTGAGCGCGCCTCCATCCAGTCCTACCGCTTTGCCATGGCCATGGTAGGCGGCGCACTGGTATCCGCGCTGACCCTGCCGCTGGTCAACCTGCTGGGACAGGGTGACAAAGCCTTCGGCTACCAGATGGCCATGGCGGTGATGGCCGCGGTTGCGGCCCTGTGTTTCTTTGTGTGCTTCTGGTCCACCCGCGAGCGGGTACAACCGGAGGCCGACGAGAGTGGCGCCGACAAGTTTAACGTGAAGAATTTCGCCGGGGATTTTTTCAACCTGTTCCGCAACAGCCAGTGGGCAATCCTTGCCGGGGCTACATTCTTCCTGCTGGTCCTGGTGGCCATGCGCGGCGCGGTTACGCCTTTCTATGTGACTTACTACTTCCAGTCCGAGAGTTTGGTCAGCATGTTCGTCACCCTGCCCATGCTGGCGGGCGTGGCGGGCGCCGTGAGTACCAACTTCCTGACCAAACGTTTCTGTAAGGTGCGACTGTTCAACTGGTCGATGATCGGCGTGATCGTTACTCACGCGGCGCTACTGCCTCTCGGGCGCAACCAGGTTTACGTGGCGCTGGCGCTGGCCATGGCCGCCAACTTCGTCCATATGATTGCCATCCCGCTGGTGTTTTCCATGGTGCCGGATGCGGTGGACTGGTTTGCCAGCAAGGGACATGCGAAAAAAATGGCCATGGCCTATTCCGGTCACCTGATGGCACTGAAACTCGGCCTCGCCGTTGGCGGTGCCTGCGCGGGCTGGCTGCTGGGTTATTTCGACTACGTACCCAACGCCGAGCAGAGCGAACGCACGCTCAACGGCATTGTCCTGATTTACGCGGCGGGCCCGGTGATCTGCACCCTGATCACCATGGCTATTTTCCGTCGCTACCTTCTGACCAACGCGGTCATGGCAGCCGGCGAGTCCGATGTGCAGGCAGCGGATGACAACGACAACCCACCCAAAACTGCCTCTGCGGTTTCCAACTGAACCTGATTGTAGAAGTAAGGACGTGATGAACAATCCAATTCTGAAAGGCTTCAACCCCGACCCATCCATTATTCGGGTGGGCGAGGACTACTACATCGCCACCTCCACCTTCGAGTGGTACCCCGGCGTTCAGATTCATCACTCGAAGGATCTGGTGAACTGGCGGCTGGTCAGCCGGCCGCTGAATCGGGAAGCGCTGCTGGACATGCGCGGCAACCCCGACTCCTGCGGTGTGTGGGCGCCCTGCCTTTCCTACAGCGACGGCCTGTTTTACCTGGTGTATACCGATGTAAAACGCTTCAATGGCAGCTTCAAGGACGCGCACAATTACATCACCACCTGCGACACCATCGATGGCGAGTGGAGCGATCCGACGTACATCAACAGCAGTGGATTCGACCCGTCGCTGTTTCACGATGACGACGGCCGCAAATGGTTTATGAACATGGTGTGGGACCACCGCAGCGGCAAAAACCCGTTCGGCGGTATCCTGCTGCAGGAGTATGATCCCGTTGAGAAGAAACTGGTGGGACCCATCACCAATATTTTCCGCGGTACCGAGGCGGGCCTGACCGAGGCTGCGCATATCTACCGTCGCAACGGTTACTACTACCTGCTTACCGCCGAGGGCGGCACCGGCTACGAACACCGCATGACCTTTGCCCGCTCGGAGAAAATTGAGGGGCCCTATGAAGTAGACCCGCAGGGTTATTTCCTGACGTCTGTGGATAACCCGGACCTGGTGCTGCAGCGCTCCGGTCACGGCGACTTTGTGGAGACGCCCCAGGGAGAGATTTTCGCGGTGCACCTGAGCGCCCGCCCACTGCCGGGGCTGAAGCGCAGCCCCATGGGTCGCGAGACCGCCATCCAGCGCGCAGTGTGGAGCGACGATGGCTGGCTGCGTCTGGCCCACGGCAACAACCAGCCCCGCGCCACGGTGGACGCACCGGACCTGCCCCCGCACCCCTGGCCCGAAGACCCGGCACGGGACGATTTTGACAGTGCGGAACTGCCCATGCATTACCAGTGGTTGCGCTCGCCCTATCCGAAGAATTTCTACAGCCTGGATGACCGCCCCGGCCATCTGCGCCTGTTCGGCAAGCAGTCGATTGGCAACGAGTTTGAGCAGGCGCTAATTGCGCGGCGCCAGCAGGCATTCTGCTACACGGCCACTACCCGGGTTGAATTCGAACCGCAGACGTTCCAGCAGTTGGCCGGTATCACCTGCTATTACAACGGGCAGAAATTCCACTACCTGTATATCTCCCACGACGACGAGCACGGCAAGCACCTGGGCATCATGAGCCACAGCGAGGGCGAGGTTACCAGTGTGCAGTTCCCGCTGGGGAATTACGGTTCCGGTGACGAGAAAGTAGTTCCGGTACCGACAGGCACACCGATTTACCTGCGCGCGCAGGTTGCCTTTGAAAAGCTGGATTTCCTCTGGTCAACCGATGGGGAAAACTGGCAGAAGGTAGGGGAAACGCTGGATTACAGCATCGTCTCCGACGAGGCGGGTCGCGGCGAGGGCGCCAGTTTTACCGGCGCTTTTGTGGGCATGGCCTGCCAGGATATTTCCGGGGCCAACTGCCCCGCCGACTTTGATTTCTTCGAGTATCTTGAGCAGTAAAAGGCTGGTTGAAATCAAGGCCTGAAAACTTCCCAGTTTTCAGGAGCTACTGGTGAGTAGTCTCTCTCAAAGACCTGTTGCCCGGAGCCTGACCGCTCCGGGCTTTTTTGTTGTTCCCGCACGTCCTACACTTCGAATACGAAGCCCTGCTCGGTCAGGTCCTTGTAGACCCTGAGGTCGAACCGGTACAGGTTTGCCGCGCGATAGCTCACCCCGGACTGTTTCTCATCGGTGGAGACCAGCAGGTTCATTTTCATCATCTTGCGACGAAAATTGGGCTTGTCGAGGGTGATATCCAGCACCGCCTCATACAAACGCTGCAGTTCCAGCAGGGTAAATTTTTCCGGCAACAGATTGAAGCCGATAGGTTCGTGGCGCACCTTGTGTTTGAGCCGCGCCAGCGCCGCTGTCAGTATCCGCTGATGATCAAAAATCAGCTCCGGGGTTTCCCGCACATTCACCCATTGCGCGTCCATTTCTGACTTACCCGCTGACAATACATGTGCATCGGAACGTACCAGGGCAAAGAAAGCCACGGTGATAATACGCTCACCGGGATGCCGGGTTAGCTCGCTGAAGGCGTGCAGCTGTTCGAGGAAAATATCTTTGACGCCGGTGCGATCCTGCAGCACCCGGCTGGCGGCCTGTTCCAGGGTTTCGTCCAGCTGCAGCCAATCTCCCGGCAGCCCCCAGCGGCCGCGACTTTCGCCCTCGCCGTGTTTGACGATCAGCACTTTCAGCTCGCCGTCGTCGAAGCCAAAAATGACATTGTCCACTGTAAGTGCGTGTTTCGGGGTATCCATATTTCTATTAGAGAGATCCGCTTGTGGCCATGTCTCCGGCATACACTTCGCCGGCGCGTTATTTTAATTGCGTAAAACTGCGGATTATTCCACAGATACCGGTACTTGGCAGCGCCAGCGATATTTCGCTCCGGCACCGGCACCGTGAACATCTACACTAAAATGGAAGCCCCGAGGCAGAAACCGACCAGATAAGGTGTTATGGTCACACCTTGTTTTAGCGATGGACCCCACTATGAAGACTCTACTCATTGCCTTTACATCCCTGTTGTTTACCACCCAGCTGGCGTTTGCCGATGTGGTGGGACGCTGGAAGACCATTGACGACGAAACCGGACAGGCCAAGTCAATCGTCGAGATCTACGAACAGGACGGCAAGTACTTCGGGCGCGTTGTGGATCTGCTGATGAAACCGGACGATACCGTGTGCGACGCCTGTCCGGGCGACAAGAAAGGCAAGAAGATTGTTGGCATGAATATCGTCACCAATATGGTGAAGAAAGGCGACGTCTACGAGGGCGGCCAGATTCTCGACCCGACTAAAGGCAAGGTCTACGACTGCAAGATGTGGGAAGAAAACGGCAACCTGATGGTGCGAGGATACCTCGGGTTCTTCTATCGCACGCAGACCTGGTATCCGGCCAAATAGGCACGCGCTCCCCGGGAGCGCTGGTGGCGGCCGGGCACAGGGCCGCCAATGGGCTTCCAGTGGATAGCGCTAAGCTCCCACCGCAACGAACGTTGCGGTGCGTCATCCATGCCGGTCCGGATTTCTCAACAAAAACACCAGCGGCATCGCCAGCATGTTGATCCACATCAGCATCTGAAAATCATTCACGTAGGCGATTTCCGCGGCCTGCCGCGTTACCTCTTCCATTAACGCACCCGGTAGCGCCGCGATCGAGTCGGCCGCCGGCAGGCCGTTCAATGTTCCCGCTGGCAACTGCACCCGTTCACCCAGTTGCTGCTGGTTGATCCACAGGTTGCGCGTCAGTGCCGCCATGACGATGGACACGCCGATACTGCTGCCCAGGTTCCGCGACAGGCTGAACAACGCCGTCGCCTCACCGCGGAAACGCGGTTCAAGTGTCGCGTAGGCCAGGGTGGAAATCGGAACAAAAACCAGCCCCAGCCCGAGTCCCTGCACCACCCCGGTATAAATAAGGTCACGCTGGCCCACCTGCAGGTTAAACCCGGTCATTTCCCACAGGGAAAAGGACACCAGTCCCATCCCCAGCAGAATCAGCGCGCGCGCATCAAACCGTTGCATCAGCTTGCCGACCACCATCATGGATATCATGGTACCGACACCGCGCGGCATCAGGACCAGGCCGGTGGTAACCACCGGGTAGCCTTTCCACTGCTGCAAAAACGGCGGCAGCAGCGCCATGGTGGCGAGAAGGATAATGCCCACGATAAAAATGAAAATGAGCCCGGAGACATAATTGCGGTCGCGAAAAAGTTCCGGTGACAGGAACGGTGTGGACGTGGTGCGCGAATGCACCAAAAACAGGTACAACCCCAGTACCGCGGCAATGGCGTACAGCTGGATTTCCAGCGCCTCGAACCACTCCACCTGCTCACCGCGGTCCAGCAACATTTGCAACGCACCCACTGCGAGCGCCAACAGGCCAAAGCCAAGACCATCAAAACGCTGCCTGCGGGTTTCACTTTCCGGCACACAGAAATAGATCCCGAGCATGGAAAGAATGCCGAATGGCAGGTTGATGTAAAACACCCAGCGCCACGAGTAATACTCGGTGAGCCAGCCACCCAGTGTGGGGCCGAGCACCGGCCCGATCATCACACCCACGCCCCAGATACTCATGGCGGATGCATGTCGCTCTTTGGGGAAGGTGTCCAGCAAGGTGGCCTGGGACAACGGCACCAGCGACGCACCGAACAGCCCCTGCAGCAGTCGCCACAGGATCATTTCGTTCAGGCTGCCAGCCTGGCCGCACAGCATCGAGGTAACGGTAAAGCCACCCACAGACCACAGGAAAACCTGTCGGCGGCCGAAACGCTGTGCCAGGTACCCCACCGGTGGTGTCATGATCGCCGCGGCGACAATGTAGGAGGTAAGCACCCAGGTGATCTGGTCACTGCCAGCACCGAGGCTGCCCTGCATGTGCGGCAGCGCCACATTGGCGATGGTGGTATCCAGCACCTGCATGATGGTGGCAAGCATGATGCTGACGGTGATCATTGCCTCGCCGCCAAATGCCCTGCGCTGTGTGCCCGGCGCCGTGATGGTGCCGGCCTGTGCCTGCTGACTCATAATGCGGTCACAGCACTACGCGGCCGCCATCGGCGCCGGTCGCGCGCGCCGAAACCAGCTTGTGGTCTTCGGAAATGTTGATTTCCACTTCCGCACTCATTCCGGCGCGCAGCACCGGCCTGCCTTCTGCCGGGAGCAGGCGCAGGCGCACGGGCACGCGCTGTACCACCTTCACCCAGTTTCCGCTGGCGTTCTGTGGCGGGATCAGCGCAAACTCACTGCCGCTGGCGCCACTGACGCTATCGACCAGAGCCTGGAATTTAACGCCAGGATACGCATCCACTGTCACTTCCGCCTGCTGCCCTGTGCGCACTTTTTCCAGCTGGGTTTCCTTGAGGTTGGCCTCGATCCACATATCTTCCGTGCCCAGCATACTGACCACCGCGAGCCCCGCCGGCGCCATCTCACCGACCTGCGGCGCATCGTTGGCGATGACACCGGCAACCGGCGCGACGATACGTGTACGCGACAACTGGTAGCGCGCTTTATCCAGCTGCGCCTGGGCGACCATTACGTCCGCCTGCTGCTCCAGCGGTACCTGGGAGTTACCACCCAGCTCCGCACGCAGACTGGCGAGCTTTTCGGAGCTGATCGCAATCAGCGCGCGTGCCTGGTCCAGCTTCTGGCGGGATTCATCCAGCTGCGACTCTGACAGCGCCACTTTGCCGAGCTTTTCATTGCGCTCCAGCTGGCGGCGGTAGAACTCAGCATCGGTCTGCGCCTGTTGCAGTTCCGCCTCGGCCTCCGCGTAATCCGCCTGACGCGCGCGGGTCTGGTTTTTTACCTGCGCCAGATGCGCTTCGGCCTCGGCCACTGCCAGGCGAAAAGCAGTGTCGTCCAGCTGCAGCAGCAACTCCCCCTTGCTAACTCGCTGGTTGGCCTTGACCGCGACCTGCGCGACGATGCCGCTCACTTCCGGTGCCAGGGAGATCTTGTCGGCCTTCACGTAGGCATTTTCGGTATGCACGGTGCTGCCGCCGCCCCAAATGGACCACGCCGCCACCGCGCCGGCCACCACGATGCCCAGGGCGAAGCCGATACGACGGGACTTCTGTTTTCCTGCGGGGTTCATTTCCGACGCCTTGTTGTCCACTGGTTCACTCACTTGCCATCTCCTCTCGGCCCAGGTTCTTGCGCACCCGGCTCAACAAATTCATCAATTGCCGCTGCTCGTCCGCAGATATGCCTGCCAGCGCCTGGCGGCGTGTTTCCGCGGCAAGTCCTTGCAGTATCTCGAGTACCGGCGCCGCGGCGCTGGTAAGAAAAATCCGGAAACAGCGCCGGTCCTGGGGATCGGGCCTGCGCTCGACGAGCCCTTCTGTCTCCAGCAAATCGATCTGCCGGGTCAGGGTGATCGGCGCCACGTCCATGCGCTCGGCCAGCTCCGCCTGTTTCATGCCCTGGTCTTTATTCAGGATCCACAGCACCTGCCAGCGGGCGCGGGTGAGGCCATGGGTCTTGGCGCGGCGGTCGAAATTGCGCTTCAGCAGGCGCGCGGCGGTGTGCAGTTCGAACCCCAACTGCGCCGCAGTATCGGATGTATTCATGCTTCCCCTTTAACGAAGGTCGGCCGCTCTGGGCAGCCGATAAGGGGGATTATTGTAAGCATGCTTACTAATTTGGCAAGTCACCACCG
Organism: Microbulbifer hydrolyticus; assembly: GCF_009931115.1. Lineage (NCBI taxonomy): Bacteria > Pseudomonadati > Pseudomonadota > Gammaproteobacteria > Cellvibrionales > Microbulbiferaceae > Microbulbifer > Microbulbifer hydrolyticus. The sequence goes on from NZ_CP047491.1 coordinate 3,505,474, forward strand.
CGCCCATAAAAAAAGCGACCCGGAGGTCGCTTTAATCGTCGGCTGGGAAGCTCAGGGCTACTTGCTCTGCACTTCCACTTTATCCACCTTCTGGAACCCGCGCGGCAGCTTGTTACCACGGCGGCCACGCTCACCCTCATAGTGCTCCAGCTCCGAGATCTTGATCTTGGTGTGGCGCTTGCCGGCATGGATCAGCAATACGTCGTTGCCTTCCAGCACCGCGACACCCACCACGATTTCCTCGCGGCTGGCGGCGCGTGCCGCAGGGATGTTGATGATCTTGTTGCCCTTGCCCTTGGAAAGCTCCGGAAGCTCGGACACCGGGAATACCAGCATGCGTCCTTCGCTGGTGACCGCCGCGAGCAACGCCTGTTCCGGATTCTCGATTTCCTGCGGCGGCAGCACGCGGGCATTCTTTGGCAGGCTCAGCATCGCCTTGCCCGCCTTGTTGCGCGACTGCAGGTCGGCGTATTTGGCGATAAAGCCATACCCGGCATCGGAGGCCAGCAGCACCTTCTGGTCGTCATTGCCCATCAGCAGGCCTTCGAAGGTCGCGCCCGAGGGCGGATTGATACGACCGGAAAGCGGCTCGCCCTGACCTCGGGCAGAAGGCAGTGAGTGGGAGGCGATCGCGTAACTGCGCCCGGTACTGTCGAGCAGTAGTGCGGGCTGATTGCTCTTGCCGCGGGCGGCGTACTTGAAGCCGTCGCCGGCCTTGTAACTGAGCGAGGTGGGGTCGATCTCGTGGCCCTTGGCCTGGCGAATCCAGCCCTTGCTGGACAGCACCACGGTAATCGGGTCGCTGGTCAGCAGCTCGGTTTCACTAAAGGCCCGGGCTTCTTCGCGCTGGACGATGGGGGAGCGACGCTCGTCACCGAACTCGTCGGCGGCGGCCAGCAGCTCCTTCTTGATCAGGGTCTTCAGGCGGCGCGCGCTTTCCAGGGTTTTGGTCAGCATCTCCCGCTCTTTTTCCAGCTCCGCCTGCTCGCCGCGGATCTTCATTTCCTCAAGGCGCGCCAACTGACGCAACTTGGTGTCGAGCACGTATTCCGCCTGTACCTCGGACAGCTCAAAGCGGCGCATCAGCTCCTGCTTGGGCTCGTCGTGGGTACGGATGATCTCGATCACTTCATCGATGTTGAGGAAGGCAATCAGCAAACCATCCAACAGGTGCAGCCTTCTCTCGACCTTGTCGAGGCGGAACTGCAGGCGACGCCGTGTGGTAACGGTACGGAAGCTCAGCCACTCGGTGAGGATCTTGTCCAGGGACTTCACCTGTGGGCGGCCGTCGATGCCGATCATGTTCAGGTTGACCCGGTAGCTCTTCTCCAGGTCGGTGGTGGCAAACAGGTGATTCATCACCTGCTCCAGATCCACCCGATTGGACTTGGGTACGATCACCAGCCGCGTGGGGTTCTCGTGGTCGGATTCGTCGCGCAGGTCGCTGACCATCGGCAGCTTCTTCGCTTGCATCTGCGCCGCAATCTGCTCCAGCACTTTCGAGCCGCTGGCCTGGTACGGCAAGGCGGTGATGATGATATCGCCGTCCTCTTTGCTCCACACCGCGCGCATTTTTACCGAGCCCTTGCCGGTCTCGTACATTTTCTGCAGATCGGCGCGGGGCGAGATGATCTCCGCCTCGGTGGGCATGTCCGGGCCCTGGATAAACTCGCACAGCTCACTGACCGTGGCCTTGGGGTTTTCCAGCAGATGCACGGTGGCATCCACCACCTCGCGCAGGTTGTGCGGCGGGATATCGGTGGCCATACCCACGGCGATGCCCGTGGTGCCGTTCAGCAATATGTTTGGAACCCTTGCCGGCAGTACCGCGGGTTCGTCCATGGTGCCGTCGAAGTTCGCCTGCCAGTCCACGGTGCCCTGCCCCAGCTCGGACAGCAGTACCTCGGAGTATTTGCCCATGCGCGACTCGGTGTAACGCATGGCGGCGAAGGATTTGGGATCGTCCGGCGAGCCCCAGTTGCCCTGGCCGTCCACCAGCGGGTAGCGGTAGCTGAAGGGCTGCGCCATCAGCACCATCGCCTCGTAGACGGCGCTGTCGCCGTGCGGGTGATACTTACCGATCACGTCGCCCACGGTACGCGCGGACTTCTTGTACTTGGCGGTATTCTTCAGCCCCAGTTCGCTCATGGCGTACACAATCCGGCGCTGTACCGGCTTGAGGCCGTCGCCGATATTGGGCAGGGCGCGGTCGAGGATCACGTACATGGAATAATCCAGGTACGCCTTCTCGGTGTAGTCCGCCAGATGCTGGCGTTCGGATGCGTCGTAGACTGAAGGCTCGGTCATACTGCGAGAGTCTCGTTATTCTGCGGAAAGAGCTGGATTATGGCGGAGTGGCGCAGCGGGTTCAAAGGGCGTTCGCCCGCAGTGCGTCAATTAGCGCAAACCGTGCATTTTTTGACCGCAACCCGCCGGACCAGAGCGGCACAGGCAAACCGCACATCTGCCGCAACTCGCCACGTTTAATCGACAGCTGTGATAACTTGTCCCGCGGCAAACAATCCCTAAACAACCCCTGGGGCAGATACGGTATTGGCAACGCTCGCAATCAAAAATCTCGCCATCGGCGACCTGAAAAATATTGAACTGGAGGTGGCTGCGGGCGAAATCGTCTGCCTGTCAGGCACTTCCGGCTCCGGAAAAAGCCGGCTGCTGCGCGCCATTGCCGACCTGGATTTGCATAGCGGCAGCGTGCAACTCGGGGATACCCGCCAGAGCGATGTGCCGGGCCACCGCTGGCGCCGTGCGGTGATGCTGATACCGGCGGAAAGTGCCTGGTGGCACGACACCGTGGGCGAGCACTTTTCCGAAACCTCGGACGAGACCCTGCAACAACTCGGCCTGGAAGCGGACGCCTTCACCTGGCCGGTGACCCGCCTCTCTTCGGGAGAGAAACAGCGGCTGGCGCTGGCGCGCGCCCTGTCCCACAAACCGGCGGCGCTGCTGCTGGATGAACCCACGGCAAACCTCGACAAAGACAGCACCGAACGGGTGGAGGCCTGGCTGCGCGATATCATCCGCCAGCAACAGTTGCCGACCCTGTGGGTCGCCCACCACGAAGACCAGATTGCACGAGTAGCCGACCGTCACTTCCATATTGTGGATAACGGCATAAAAGAACAGGAGATGACACAGTGAACGTCATCGAACTCTCCTGGTGGCAACTGGCACTGGCGGCACTGCTGGTGATCGCACTGGCCGCGTGCACCTTTCTGGCGCGCCTGGGTGTCGGCAAGCCCCTGCTGATTGCGGCCGCCCGCACCGCGATTCAACTCACCCTCGTCGGTCTGGTACTGGAAGCCCTGTTTTCGGTCGGCAGCCTGCACTGGGTCGCGCTGATGGGCATCGGCATGTTGCTGCTCGCGGGACGCGAAGTGGTGGCGCGGCAGAAGTACCCCCTGCTCGGAGGATGGAGCTTTGGTATCAGCACGCTGTCGATGTTTATCTCCGCCTTTGCCGTCACCGTGCTTACCCTCGTCGTGGTGATCAGCCCCTCCCCGTGGTACACACCACAATACGCCATTCCCCTGCTGGGCATGCTGCTGGGCAATACCATGACCGGCATCGCCCTGTCCCTGGACCGGCTGACAGAGAGCGCCCATCGCTCCCGCGCCGTCATCGAAAACCGGCTGATGCTGGGAGAAACGGCGCAGCAGGCACTGAGCGAGTTCCGCCGCGACGCCATGCGCGCGGGCCTCACGCCCATCATCAACGCCATGGCTGCGGCTGGCATCGTATCCCTGCCGGGGATGATGACCGGCCAGATACTCGCCGGCACTTCTCCGGCACTGGCGGTGAAGTATCAGATACTGATTATGTTCACCATCGCCGCCGGCACCGGCTTTGGCACCTTTGTGGCAGTAGAGCTGTGCGCGCGAAGATTGTTTGATGGGCGGGAGCGGCTACGGCTGGACCGGCTGCGCAGCCCCAGCTAGCCGCGTGCCGCTTATCCGGTCATATTCCGGCTTATATTTCCCAGTTCACCTGGAACTGCACGGAATCCTCCAGCCCCTGGTCGCCGGAGTACTGGTACAACGCCAGGCTGCCATTGACTCGCTGGTTGAATGCGAGTTTCACGAAGGGTTTCAGGTAGGTATCACCGCTGATGTAGATATTTTCGCTGTAGCAATCGCTGCAGTTGGTAATTTCGCGGCTCATATCCAGGTGGCGATACCCCGCATTCAGGCCCACCAGAAAACGCCGGCTGTCGGTCAAGGGAAACTGTACACCTGCATCTACCATTGCGGTTAATGCACTGATGGAGGAACTCTCGGTGGAGCGATCGCCGCTCCAATCATATTCCACCTGCTGGGAAAACTCGTCTTCGTCGTCCACCAGAATGGCGCCGATCCCGATATTGAAATTAAACAGGCCGTATTCGCCGGCGTAGCCAGCACCGAGACCAAAACCGGTATCGCTCACACCATCGTAATAGGCCTCGACCGGGTCAAAATTGAACAGCTCACCGTTGATACCCCAACTGCCCTGGTAGTACACATCGGACGGCATGGATTGCGGCATTTCTTGTGCGCTGGCGTTTACCGCCAGAGCCGCGGTCACAGCCGCCCCCAGCCAATACAACTTAAATCTGGTCACTTTTCCCCCAAGACATCTTTCTATCTACGAAACCCAATTACAACTTGCTGGATTAGCCAAGAAATTTTCTTAGTAGGAAAACTTAATACTTAACTAAACCCCGCTGTCGATCCTAACAGCTGACGCCATATCTCACCAACTTGCACAAGCGCATCAATGTCCAATTTCAGCATTACACGCTCAATCCTGAACGGCGTCTGCCAGCGCATATTGTTCTGTCGCTTCCGCCAGATCGGACAATCCAAGCTCCCGCAACTTACTCACTACGCCCTCTATATCCTCGGATTTACGATTCTGCCCGAGTTTGAACTTTCCCTGAACCTCGGTGATTTCCACTTCAATACCGACAATCGCGTTTAGCATGGCCTCGTTGTAGGCGGGTACCCAGGGCACTGGAAACTGCTTTTCATATTTGGCCGTAAGGCTTTCCACTACCGCCATCAACCTGTCTCTATCGTCGAATACCCTGGCATACCCATAAATATGAACGGCCTGGTAGTTCCAGGTAGGGACGCCCGGGTTCTCATACCAGGATGGCGAGACGTATCCATGAGGCCCCTCCAGAGTGATAAGTACCTCCTGCCCGTCTATCTCCTTATGCTGTGGATTGGCCTTGGCCACATGCGCCACAATATGCTTTCTGTCGCCTGACAAGAGCACAGGAAGGTGAGTAGAAAATATTCTTCCGCCCACATTGGAGACAAGCTGGCCGAATGCATTCGCTTCTACAAAGTTAAAGATTTCCTGGTCGCTATCTACGCGGAAGTTCCTGGGTATGTACATGTTTTACTATCTTTTAAAATGACGCTATTCAGGGTCTACCGTAACGACAATCAATACCGTACTCGTATGGTGAAAAATCGGGCGGTCATAGAATATCGGTTTTCTATAGCCCTTCGAGGTGTCTACTAAACGTGGGGAAGTCTTTCATATAACGTTGCGAGCAGCGGCAGCTTGCTTTGGGCGCTTTATGCGCGAAAATTGGAGCGAAGCGACTGCGCAAAAAGTGCGCAAAGTAAGGCGTCGGTCTGCCGCACCTTGTTATGCGATTACCCCTGTTCTACGAACACTATTTCCGGTTCAGAGTTATGGCAATAGTCCCGGCAAACTAAGATATATTGGAGCTCTTTGCCATCTGAATATAGGGTCAAATCATAAGCGAAATAATCTGGTATTGAAAATCTCATGTTGGCACCAAATACCCTCAGGTGATACAAGTGCTTAAGATTGCTTTCAATGCCAAATATACTTTTCAATTTTTCATTAAATCTATCTATTTGAAATGAATGCAGCTTTTCAAATGCTACTGGTCCGAAATTATCTGAAGATTTATATTTTCCTAGATCAGAAATGATCTCAACATTCCCTTTAGAAGATAGATAAACAGATTCTCCAGACAACCCTTTCCACTTATGCCCATTGGCAGGAACTATGACTTGCCCATTTCCATTTTTCTGAATTTCAATCCACCCGGAAATTGGATCTTTTAAGACTTGCTTCTCCAAAAGCCTTGGATTCAATTCATAGGAGCTGAAACTGGGTTGGCTTGCAACAAGCAAGACAATTGTAGCTATTAGCTTCTTAATCAAAGAATAAGCCCTCTACTGCGCATAACGCCTCAATAATGGGGCGGAGCACACAATGCGGAGCCCCAGCCCTATAGGGGCAACATTCATTGACTTGTTAGCTTTGACTTAAACTCTTTACTGAAACCTTTAATATAAAAAGTTGGTTCAATAAATTTTTTAATTGATAGTTGTGTATCTTTCATTGCTGTGGCAAACAAAGCCAGAATTGGTGAACCAAAAATAAATGCTGCTTGAACCGGCAAAAGCTCTGGTCCAATTAATATTCTGACTATTATTGCCAAAACAAATACTGCCCACGAAATATTCGCAACCCTGGCCCACTTTGTGGTTTTATTAGAGCATGCTGAACATTGACTGAAAGTGGTTTCTGCCTTTCTACGGCATACGAAATATGCAATTATTAAAGCAAGGGGGCTTAATAATATCCAAAAGAATACTAAAGGGTTAACGTAATTTAAATGGTCTTGCGACTCATTTAGGCCTGAAGTTTGCGCACATCCTATACATACTTCTGGTAAATGTGCAGGGCTTTGAACCTTTATATACTCCCCGTCCCACTCAAATGCATGGCGATTCTGCAAAGCGCTCTCTGGGCTAGAATAGATAGATTTTTCAGTCATAATTTCAATTTCCTCTAGGAAGCTAACGCCCACGGCAGGGGCGGATTACCTTATGCACGATTTGCGCGAAAATGGGAGCGTAGCGACCGCGCAAAACGTGCATAAGGTAAGCCATCCCGCGGAGGCCCGAAGGGCCGGAGCTTCACTGCCCGTGATTGTTATGTTTTTTGTGCCGCCTCGCTCAATAATTTTGAGAGACGAAGTGCTTCCGCCTTAGATAATGAAATGGGCTTCATATTGAACCCGGCAAAGAACTTCTCTTTTATTTCAATGCCTACAAGTTTCTGCGGCTTGCTTTGAGACACAACATGAACCGTAATCTCGGTTGTCTTTTGCCCCTTTTTATAGACCACCCGATCAGAAATCGTCTCCGTGATGGTACCCCCTAGCGCACGACCTCTACCACTTTTCGTGAAATGCTGCCAAATGGCTAGCGCGAAAATTCCGATAACTACAAAATGAAGCAGGCTAATTTCCATCTACAACTCATTTTTCTCTATGAAACATAACGCCGCCAGCACAGGCGGAGCACGCAGTGCGGAGGTCCAGCCCCGAAGGGGCGATTGTGCGTGGCTTTGTTAGCACTTTACCTGGCCTCCTGCTCGGTGAATAGAGGGAGTCCGGAAAGCTCTTTGTGGAGTTCTTCGATTTTACCCGCGAAGTAGAGTTGAAAAGTACCCTCTACTGTTTGCTGTTGCTCTGCAATATAAATGGATAGCCACCGAACCTCTTTTTCTTTGCCGAAGCCAAACATGGTTTTAACCATTTTGGGCTGAACAATACCGACTAAGTAGACATACTCATTGGGCTTTCCAATAACTGAAACCCAATAATCAACTTTACTTTCTTTGTTTTTAACAGAGATGGTTGGTTCTGATCCACCAGTATTTTTTCCTACCTGCTGTTTCCATGGAAACCTGCGAAATTCTTCTATGAAGATTTCATAGGAAGCTTCACCCTTGAGGTCATATTGGTCAAAGTCATAGCCTGCTTGTTGGATGTCGTAGGTATAAGAGCCTGCCATAGTGCTTGTAGCCAGAAATATTGTGATTATTGCTAATAGTGCTCGATTCATAATGGGTGCTAACGCCCAGCGCGGGCGCAGCCAACGCGGAGCACCTTTTGTGTTAATGTTTGAGCGACAGCGAGTAACACAAAAGGTGCGTAGTGTTGGCTGTCGCTCTGCCGCTGTTTGTTATGTGAGGGCGATCTCTAAAGCATCGTAGGCCCAAAAATAAAGGTAAGCTATCAATACAAAAAACATCATCACGAATGATGTAAAGAACAGGAACCACATATAACTTTGAGACTCACAAACCTCAACGACTTTTTGTAGTTCTTTAATATCTTTAGATTGCTTATAGAACCTACTGAGAGTTTCTTCATTGAGAATGGACCAAGAAGCCACCATCAAAGATACATGCCAAGCGATCACAACATAGGAAAAATTTACGGGTGACACTAGTTCCGGAACATTAAATATACATAAAACGATGATTGGCAATGCGGCCAAAACCAGTTCGATCTGAAATGAAATATCGACTAGTTCGACACTTCGTCCTCGCCCTAGGTGGGTATATCTGATAACTGGGCCATAAACTACCCAAGCAAATATGTAGCCCGCCCTAGCCCGCTCAGTCAATGGTTCTTCTATTTTTGCTTTACTGCTCAATGCATTCTCTCTGTTTTAGTATTCACATAACGCCCGCAGCAGGGGCGACCAATGCTATGCACATTTTGTGCGAAACTGGGAGCGCAGCGACCCGCACAAAATGTGCATAGCGTTGGGCGTCCCGCGGAGGCCCGAAGGGCCGGAGCATACTGCCTGCGTTTGCTAGAGTTACGCCTTTATATGGCAGCATTAATATCGCAGCTTTTCACATATTTTTCTTTTAAAACGATAGGATCTCCACGTTCCCAAGACCAAGACTCACTATCCAGCCAAGAAACAGATCCTACAGAAGAGCATAAGGGAATATATATTTCCTCTCCTTGCACATCTCCCTCAATTATTTCTGCCTTAATTTGTGGACAAATTCCATAAGTCCCAAATCGTTGCATAATAATATGGTTAATGACGATTTGCGTACCTGACTTTACGGAATAAACAGCGTCCCCTACAAAGCAGTCATCATAATCATCCGGAGATAAAACAGGACTTCCGATCTCCCAGCATACGCTCTTTCTAGCTCTCATATCTAATTGAAGCGAATAACAAGAGCCAACCAATTTCACGTATTCGCTATCTCTAGAAATATTTTTAGTACCTACGCAACCCAGTAGAAAATTCGCTACCGTTAATTGTAGTACGACCTTGAATTTCATACTTACTCTAACGCCCAGTGCAGGCGCAGCCAGCGCGGAGCGCGTTTTGTGTTAATGTTTGAGCGCCAGCGAGTAACACAAAAGGTGCGTAGCGTTGGCTGTCGCTCTGCCGCTGATTGTTATGCATTTGGACTCAGGAAGTAGCTAAATTTCTGCTTGTGAATGCATGGTTGTGCCTGCGCCTCAAACTGCCATTTACTCACAACTGGAACTACGCTTTTTTCAAGAAATCCATCAAAAGAAATATTTGTTCTATCTCTAATTGGCTTATTCTCAGATTCTATAACTTTTACATCGCTGACGTAGCCTGTTTTCTCTACAGTAAACTCAACTACTACATAACCCTCTACAAATATATGCATGTAAGACGTACCTGGAAGGTACTCCCTAACCTGCTCTGGAAGTGGGTATGGTGGATAGGGAGCACTTATTTTCCTTAAACCCTCACACTTAATCTCTTGGGCAGTTGCTATTGCAGAAAAAAATGCCAAATATAAAGTGATTAGCTTCTTCATAGTGATGCATAACGCCTCAATAACCGGCAGCTGGAACGAAGCGAAGCGTAGTGTAAGCTGCCCGGCGCCGAAGGCGCGTAGTGAATTGATTTGTTAAGAGCCTTACTTGAGCTGGAACTCAACGTAAACCTCCGATGACACTTTTACGTTGCCAGGCTTAAACTCGTACGGAATGCTTTTTATATTTGAGGCACTTCTTTTTTGAGCGGTTACTACAATTTCTTCGAGGCTGTACTGGCGGCGTATATTCTGCTTGCCAATTTGATGCACCTTATCCAGTTTTGCGCCGAATTGTTTAGCTAAGAACTCGGCGTTGGATCTTGCAGATTGAGCAGCACTAGCCAATGCCTCTCGCTTTAACTCTTCATAATTAGAGACATCTGGCTTAACGCTATCAATTTCGGATACTTGGCTGTCTACTAAAGCTTGAATTACGTCACCGTAGAGGCCGATGTCCCGAATGACGATATCAATATCTCTGCGAACTACGTGGCCTATGATGGAAGCATTGCCATTGTCATCGTAATCTTCGGCTGTTTCGATATTTAGAGATGAAGATGTTATATCTTGTTCGGAAACACCTAGATTTATGAGTTTTTGCACAGAAACTGATGATATTTCATCGACTTTCGCTTTGGCTTTAGATGGATCATCTTTGTGTAGATTGAATACGTTGTAGCTAATACGTATGAGATCAGGCACGGCCTCGACCATACCTGAGCCTTCAACAGCAATTATCCGTTGTTCGGCAATTGAGAAAGTGCTTAGTAAGGATAATATTACTAATGTAGCTATTTTATTCATTCTTATTCCTTGCTCGATGCTGTGCTCTTAACGCCCACGGCAGGGGCGGATTACCTTATGCGCGTTTTGCGCGGAAATGGGAGCGAAGCGACCCGCGTAAAACGTGCATAAGGTAAACCGTCCCGCGGAGGCCCGGAGGGCCGGAGGGCCGTAGCTCTACTGCCCGTGATTGTTATGGTTTTTTGGCACTCGCCACCTACTCACCACCGCCCTTTACGAGCTTGGAAAGTATCAACTCCTGTGTTTCGAGGCACAAAGCGCTCCCTGTGGTTACTGCTCCATTGCCGTTTAATTTTACCGATGGCCGCGGCTTTACATTTAGAAACACGCGCGAATTCTCTATGTATCTCTTTGATATGCACATAGACAGAAGCACATTGCCGAAGCCTGGGCGCTCCAATTCTGGAGAGACTTCAGCTACTACTTTATTGCTCTCATCAATAATATTTAAGTACGCAGAATCAATATATCTATTCTTAGTTTCTATAAACTCACTGAGAAGTATCTGAAAGGATGTGCAAGCCTGGCCTTGATGCTGATATACCTTGACATCTCGAACAAAACTGTCCACATCAGACTCTTCACATGCAAAGCCATGATTTGCAAGAACAGCAAAGATCCCAAACAGTATATTTCTCATTGTGCTCTCCATGAACCATAATGCCGCGCACAGGGGCGGCTTACTTTATGCGCGTTTTGCGCAAAAATGGGAGCGTAGCGACCTGCGCAGAACGTGCATAAAGTAAGCCGTCCCTTTGCTGCGCATTGTTAAGTGACTGGGACTACGCCACTACAATTAGAGCTGCAATACCAAATACATACGCGACCCAATACCATGCTCCAGCTCCCTCAAGATGATCTAAAAGCTTGAACACACCTAAAGCAATGGCGAATGAAATAGCAGCACCAATAATCGCGCCCAGCTGAACTCCGCCGAAGATAAAACTCAACAAAAGTACACCAACACCCCAAAAAATCGCCGCATTCAGCCAATTCGAAGAGCGGGCAAAATATGTCATCACTGCTACTAGCAAAATTACTTTTATGATCAATCGACTACTCTCATCACTTAACGCCGCCAGCAGGGGCAGCTTACCTTGTGCGCGTTTTGCGCAAAAATGGGAGCGCAGCGACCTGCGCAAAAGGTGCGCAAGGTAAGCTGTCCCGCGGAGGGCCGAAGGCCCGGAGCCTTGCTGCCTGGCTTTGTTAACTGAGGTCCTCGTAGTGCGCTATGTGCCCAGCGCCGAACTCTCTTAAACTGGACAAATAGATGTCTAATGATGAACAAATTTTTGAAAGACGACCAAAGGGGTACCGCTGATCTGACCATATGCTTCCGGCTTCAGGCCCATTAAATACGTAAATATGATACCCCTCACAGCCAGTATTACAGATACGAATTGCACCGCATAACAGCCCTTGAACTGTAGTGGAACTACCATTGAACGGAGCCGAAAATACTACTGCATCTATTTCATCCGCCTCATATGGCTGAAGCCATTCGTCTTGCGGTGAAAGCTTGTAGTCACCAACCAACTTTGGATCATTGAGTGCTTCAAACAATTTTGAGGGGATATTTTTTATCCACATATTCAGTTAACGCCCCTATAACGGGCCGGAACGGAGAAGCCAATTTTGTGTTAGTAAAACACAAAATTGAGCGCCGCAGTGGAGGTCCGAGCCAGCTTGCTGGCGGGCGTTGATAGGATTGTTATGCATAAACATTAATCTAGCACCCTCTTTATAAACCATTTTTTTGATCACACTTTTTTTTCAAAAAGGGATGTCATCACTTTCCCATCGAGCTTGATCTAAATATTCAGCAATTTTGACACCCTCAGCACTCAGCTTGAACACGTAATAATCTTCCTTAAATTCTTTCTTGGTAGCTAAACCAAGCCTTTCGATAGAAAGCCAAGCTTCATATTCTTCACCTTCCTTTCTAGTGTTATAGAAATTTCTATCTTCATCACGAGTAAAATCCGAACCTTTTATGGCTTTTATAATAAGGCTAGCCTGATAGTCGGACAAAAATTTAGCTTTATGTTTTAAGAAGTCTGACATTATTCTTAATCGCAGTATTTTCAATTACCAGGTGCATAACGACGCAAGCAGCGGCAAAAAAGTTCGTAGCGGTTTTTTTCCACTGACTTGCCTTGTTAACTGTGTCTATTGCCTCTCTCCTTTAGCCACAATTCGGCACCCATTGAATCAACGCTATCCCCCGATGCGATGGCCCGGATTAGTTCAAGGCAGCGCGCCCTTTGTTCTTTGGTGATTTTCTGGAACTCCACCACGGTAAACGCTACCCATGGTCCAGCAACTTTATTGTCAAGAAGCTCTAACAATTCCTCAGTCCGCCCAGACTCGACAAATCGATTAGTGATGCTCCTCATTGAGTCCGCAGCATTATTTCCAGCTTTTACACTAGACGGATTTCCATACTCTATTGAGGCGTGCACTTTAGACAATTCTATAAATTCTTTAAGATCAGATTTCATGACAGTTAACGCCCAAAGCAGCGGCGCGCATTAGCGCGTCCAGCCCGTAGGGCGATGCTGCCTTTGCTTGTTAAATGTTTGCAGCTACAGGCAGTCACTGTATACATAACATGCACCGACAATTGTTAAAAACCAACTTGCTGGTAGAGCAAGAACAAAGTATCCAATACTTACAGGCCAGCCCCCTTTCAGGAAATGACATGCCGTTGCGCCTATGAACGAGACAAGAGCTAGTACGCTATAGGCAACAAAAGCTGAGCTAAAGTTGAAGCCGTATGCGAACGGCAGCCAAGTAATAATTGGCAGCAATGGTGCAGCCACTACAATCAAATACAATACCAGCTTCTTGCTATTTGGCACTCATTCTTCTAGACATTTAACGCCGCCAGCAGGGGCAGCTTACCTTGTGCGCATTTTGCGCGAAAATGGGAGCAAAGCGACCGCGAAAAAGGTGCACAAGGTAAGCTGTCCCGCGGAGGGCCGAAGGCCCAGAGCTTTACTGCCTGGCTTTGTTAGGCTTGAACGACACGCAAGTAAGAAAAACATGAGTTACGCAGTAAAAATCATCTATTTCTATTCTCATGCTCTTCTGTGCAATAGACACTCTGCGGCCTACATACCTCTTTCGTTACCTTTTTATCGACCACACCAGAGAAAACTTTTGATGTAAGAGTGCAAGATTGGATCGATCCAATAATAAGTAAAATAGTGAATAAGCTACTACTTTTTTTCATCATGGGTAATTACCTAGCCTAACGCCCGCAACAGGGGCGACCAATGCTATGCACCTTGTGTGCGAAACTGGGAGCGCAGCGACTTGCACAGAACGTGCATAGCGTTGGGCGTCCCGCGGAGGCCCGAAGGGCCGGAGCATCCTGCTTGCGTTTGTTATGTGATTTCCCCTCTGAGCAAAGTAGGACACTCATCTGAGCCATACCAAACTTGTACCTCACCACCAATAAACATTCCTGGAGCTGAGAATATCTGTGTCGCAGCCCTTTCCTCATCAGCAAAAGGTAAGCTAAGCAAAACAAGGAAGAAAGGCTTTTCCTTATCCGTTTGTAACAATTGTGCAGATTTTATTTTCTTCCCATCTATAAACGTTGGTGCAGAAATATCAATCTGATCCATTCTCTCCGAGATTGTTGTTGTAATAATCTTCAACAGATTAGGATTCGCTATTTCAGCTACTGGAGGCTGCTCACACGAATCAGCAAATGAAGAAATTGGCAAGAAAATCAAAACTAATAGTGCTAGAAATTTCATTTCTTCGGTTTCACATAACGCCGCCAGCAGGGGCAGCTTACCTTGTGCGCATTATGCGCGAAAATGGGAGCGGAGCGACCTGCGCAAAATGTGCACAAGGTAAGCTGTCCCGCGGAGGGCCGAAGGCCCGGAGCATTCTGCCTGGCTTTGTTAAATGAGGACCTCATGACGAAATCCGAAGCCCGCCGCACTAATTATTCTTGTACATTGTTCTAGAAACTGAAGAGCATCAGAGCTCGGCTTATGCTTGCAAACAACTGAGATTTCCACATTTTTGCCCTTTGCATTAGGGTACGAGCTATAAATCTCGCCCGATTCAATAAATGCTAGATACTTATTGATTTTTTCCTGCAATAAAAACAGGCTGCTCTCACTCCATTCCAAGTGATTGGAAATGGTGAGAACAACGGTTCCGTCATTAGCGACTCCGATTACATCTACTACGCTTTGATCTTCAATGCTCATGACATTTAACGCCGCCAGCAGGGGCGGCTTACTTTGTGCGCTTTTTGCGCGAAAATGGGAGCGAAGCGACCTGCGCAAAATGTGCACAAAGTAAGACGTCCCGCGGAGGGCCGAAGGCCCGTAGCATACTGCCTGGCTTTGTTAAATGCTGACTCTTGCCTCTAGCCTCGGACCACAGAGTTCTTTCGAGTATGCGGCAGTTACTGCAGCCTCTAGAAATGGAGCAGTGATTGCAAATTGACCTTTTGCGAAGCCTCCATCTACCTTGAAAGCCAAAGGAGCTGCTAGCTCTCCAGAGACACCTTTAGTTTTTGGGTAAGCCCACAATGTCACTGACTCCAAAGAATTTCCTTCTAACTTTTCTGGCACAGAGAAGTTAGTAACCCCATGCTCGGTTTCAAGAACAATTTTTTCGTTATTTAGCGGCTCGTAGTTTGAACATGTAAGGGCATTCGCGAGACTTGTCAGCAACATTAGGAAAATTAATGCGATAGCTTTCATAGGCATTTAACGCCGCCGGCAGGGGCAGCTTACCTTGTGCGCATTATGCGCAAAAATGGGAGCGCAGCGACCTGCGCAAAATGTGCACAAGGTAAGCTGTCCCGCGGAGGCCCGAAGGGCCGGAGCAAATTGCCCGGCCTTGTTATGGATTTTTACCCGCCGCTTAGCCCTGGAGCTCAGGATGCTCTTGGCTCTCCTTCCATTTTTTGTACTCGGATTTTAAACAGCGGCCGCAGGGGCGATAACCGGCTGCAATTGCGACAGATTCATTAGCAAAGAAAACCCTGTAATTTTCATAGATATTATTGCCAAGTGCATTATTCGCAGCCGTACAATCAAGCGTACCGTAAATTTTTTCTCGAGAATTTCCGCCCAGTTGGCCTTTCTCCGCGCTTTCATATACTTCGCCATCAGAATTCAATAGCTTATACAGCTTCATTCTTTTCCCTTGATCCATAACGCCGCGAGCAGCGGCAGCTTGCTTTGGGCGCTTTATGCGCAAAAATGTGAGCGAAGCGACCTGCGCGTAAAGTGCACAAAATAAGCTGTCCGGTGGAGGCCCGCAGGGCCGGAACGAAATGCCTCGCCTTGTTATAGCTTGTAGCCCCACTCTGGCGCGAACAGTGAATATTCTGGATACCGTAGCTTAAATTTTTCAATTAATGCGAGGCCCCCTAGCGTGATGGTATCTTCGTGTGACCAATATACAAGGTTTTTTAGGCTTGAATCTGCGATGCATAATTCAGAGTACCAGTAGCCATAATCTTCTAGTGATTCCTCCAAATACGGCGGGTCGTTCTCAGGAAAAGCGTAAACGGTGTTTCCAGAAAAAAATGTCCCTAAGAATTTTTTGAAATCAACTTCAGGAATCTTATTTTCTAGCTTAATAGAATCAAGAGCGAGCAAGTCCGTTCTTCGCGCAGGCGCCAAGGGATAAAAATAATATTCATCCCATCCCCACAGTTCTTTTAGCGCAATTTTTGCTCTAACTAATTTTTCCATTTCTCAGTGAGCTATAACGCCGCGAGCAGCGGCAGCTTGCTTTGGGCGCTTTTTGCGCGAAAATGGGAGCGAAGCGACCTGCGCATAAAGTGCACAAAGTAAGCTGCCCGGTGGAGGCCCGCAGGGCCGGAACGGAATGCCTCGCCTTGTTATGTATGTATTTTCTGTGAATCCTAGCGGCAACCGATTTCTATTAAGTTATTTAAGAGTCTTTTTACCCACATTACTAGAGTCAAACTCAAGTTCTAGAACAGAGAGCTCTTTGAGTCGTTCTTCCAATTTAAACATTCTTTTGTGTGCTAGACCTGCGACAATAAACCCCGCTATTCCAAACATAAGACCTATAAATTCCACTTTCATTTACCTTGCTAAAATACATAACGCCCACGGCAGGGGCGGCTTACATTATGCGCGATTTGCGCGAAAATGGGAGCGGAGCGACCCGCGCAAAACGTGCATAAGGTAAGACGTCCCGCGGAGGCCCGTAGGGCCGGAGCTTCACTGCCCGTGATTGTTATGTGGCTACTCTCCGCCGCTACTTTCAAAGTCACCGGTTTCTCCACCGGACGAACCCTCATAGTTACTTGAAAGAAGCCCGCCGTTCAAATTATTTTGAGCATACTCTTGCTCACTTAGCTCAATATGCGAGCCAGATTGGGATGGCCAATCAAAAAATGGAATGATACATAGAGGTAACCCAATACCGAAACCAATCAGAAATATTGGAATGCGCCAAACAGCTGAGTCGCCTTGATAATACTGAACACCGATATCAACTAGTCCGCCCGCTAACGAAATGAAACCTAGTGCAAATCCGAGTATTTGTAGCTGACGTTTCATTCTCAGACTCCTGTCACATAACGCCCAGCGCAGGCGCAGCCGGCGCGGAGCACATTTTGTGTTAATGTTTGAGCGACAGCGAGTAACACAAAAGGTGTGTAGCGTTGGCTGTCGTTCTGCCGCTGTTTGTTAGGGCTGCTGGAACCTCAACCACCCGGTCTCGGAGCCCACAATAGGAACAAAAAACAGTGCCCCGACGGCTCCGTTTTTCTTAGCTAAAATCAAAGCGTTTCCACTTTTGGAGAAACTATACCTTACCCACTGCTTTCCAATAGCGCCTTCTTTGACTAGAAATTCGCCTCGCTCTATGACATAGCTTCCGTTGTTACAGCTAAGTTTTGATTCTGAAGTAAAGTTAGCGCTTTTTATAGGCTTAGAGTCATCAAGTAATGTGATCTCGAAAGAGCTACTTTCTCTGGAATTGACAATTTTCACATAATCCACTGATGATGGATCTTGTTCCTTAGGGAAAAAAACTGATGATAGATATACTTCTTTCTGCTTTGAGTTTTCGCCAAGGTTGTTATATAAGCCAGAAATATCTTGGCAGCCTCCTGATTTAGCATGGGCTACCGGCTCCCACTCAGATGGGTACTCATCTTTGAGAACACAACCTGCAGTTAATGACAATAAAGACAAAATTAGTGCTATTTTTTTAATGATGCTCTCCTTGCCCTAACAGTTATATCGTGGGCGTGTGCATATATAGACACCCGAAAAGTGTCTATATATGCACACAAAATATCTACATATACACACGTACCCGAAATGTTCCTATAGATGCACACATCCCCTATCTAGCCACAAAATGATACTTGCGTCACGTTTTTTGCGAAACAGGCTCATTACACGCCATTACAGCGCCTGTCTTGCCCACCCAATTAGCCTTACTTGGCCAAGGCATACACAACGTTGACGGCAATAAAAAAGGCCACCCTGCGCGATGGCCTTTTTTATGCTGAATACCGGAATGATGTAACCGTATTTGGATCATCGCAGTGGCAAGACACAGATTCGAATGACCGCTCACGATCGTCTATGCGCGGGAATGTCACTCGTTGGTGGTTCGCTGAGAGCGCGCGCTGCAACCATCGCCGCTAAGAGTAGTGCGCACTCCCAACACTGGGCGGCGCCCGGTTGGTGGGCACGGCACATTGAAGACACTGACGCGTAGTTATATAAGGGCGACGGTCAAAGCTGTTTATTCATTGCCCTTTTCATTACGCACTTCATTAATCAGGCCACCGGCGATGACCGTGGCCACCTCTTCCTCGCTCATATTGTGAGTGACGGTTAGCGTCTTGCCGCCCGGTATTTGAACTTCTACTTCCCGCCCGTTTTGCAGTTGCTTGGGAAGGTCGTGTAGTTCCAGCATGTCGTCCTGGTTAAGGCGCGCCAGGTCTGCCGGCTTTTTGAACAGCAGGGGCACGATACCGAAATTGATCAGGTTGCGGCGGTGGATGCGCGCCATGGAGACGGCGATCACCGCGCGTACGCCAAGGTAGCGCGGTGAGATGGCGGCGTGCTCGCGGCTGGAGCCCTGGCCGTAGTTATCGCCACCGATCACAAAGCAGTCCGCATTGTGCTTCTTGGCGCGCTCGTAAAACGTTTCGTCGATGCGGGAAAAGGTGTAGTGACTGATGGCCGGGATATTCGAGCGCAGGGGCAGGATATCTGTACCCGCAGGGAGGATTTCGTCGGTGGATACATTGTCACCGGCCTTGAGCAGGATGGGGCCACTGAGCACTTCGGGCAGCGGGTCGAAATCCGGCAACGGCTGAATATTGGGCCCCTTCTCCAGCTCCACGGGAATTTCGTTCGAGGTATCCTCGGGGGCCAGTATCAATGGCCGCATATCGTTCAGCTTTTCTGGCTCGGAATAGTCCGGATAGTCCATATCCATATCGCGGGGGTCGGTAATCTTGCCAGTGAGTGCGCTTGCGGTAGCGGTTTCCGGGCTGCACAGGTACACCTGGTCTTCCTTGGTGCCGGAGCGGCCCGGGAAATTCCGCGGCACGGTGCGCAGGCTGATGCGCCCACTGGCCGGGGCCTGCCCCATGCCGATGCAGCCGTTACACCCGGTCTGGTGAAGCCGCGCACCGGCCTGCAACAATGTGTTGAGGTCGCCCGTGCGGCTGATCTCCTCCAGCAACTGGCGGCTGCTGGGGTTGATATCCAGTGATATTTCTTCCGGGATACTTTTGCCAGCAACCATTTTTGCGGGAATCACGAAATCCCGCAGGCCGGGGTTGGCGGAGGAGCCGATGTAACTCTGGTAGATGGGCTTGCCGGCCACTTCGCGCACGGTCACCACATTGCCCGGGCTGGACGGGCAGGCAATCATGGGCTCGAGCTTGGACAGGTCCATCGTCTCGCGATGATCGTAGTCGGCGCCCTCTTCCGCCTGCATTTCGACGAAATCGTCTTCACGCCCCTGCTGCTTGAGGAACGCTCGCAGGATGTCATCCGCCGGGAAGACACTGGCCGTCGCGCCCATTTCCTGCCCCATATTGGCGATCACGTGGCGGTCCATGGCGGTGAGGTTGTCGAGGCCGGGCCCGTAATATTCGAATACCTTGTTGACGCCCCCCTTCACATCGTAGCGCCGCAACATTTCCAGGATCACATCCTTGGCACTGACCCAGGGCGGCAGTTTGCCGGTGACCTCAACGCCGACCACTTCCGGCATAACCAGCGAGAATGGTAGACCGGCCATTGCCAGCGCCACCTGCAACCCGCCCGCGCCCATGGCGAGCATGCCCATGGCCCCTCCGGCACAGGTGTGGCTGTCTGACCCCAACAGGGTTTTACCGGGAATGCCAAAGCAGGCCATATGGACCGCGTGGCTGATGCCATTACCGGGGCGCGAAAACCAGATGCCCCACTTGCGGCTGGCACTGCGCAGGAAGAGATGATCGTCGGCATTTTTAAAATCCGCCTGGATCAGGTTGTGATCCACATACTGCGCGGAGAGCTCGGTTTTGACGTTCGGGAAACCCAGCGCCTCAAACTCGAGCATCACCATGGTGCCGGTGGCATCCTGGCACAGGGTCTGGTCGATTTTGAGATGAATCGCTTCGCCGTGCGTCATTTTTCCATCGAGTAAGTGTTGCTCGATCAGCTGCTGGGTGAGATTTTTGGCCATGATGCCTCTCCTGATTTGCGATCGGTAATGTGTGCCACGGGTGTTTCAGTTGGAAAACTCCACTCTCGGCGCATCAGAGTCAGTGCCGATATAGTCCGGTGCGCACTGAATGAAATCCTCCTGGTCGAGACCGGCGTCAACCAGGAATTTCTGCACATGGCGACTGCGACGATTCGACAGTCGCAATAGCTCCTCGCGGATACCGCGCGGCGGTTCTTTGTAAAGCTCGTCGCGAGCTTCTCCCGCACCACGTACGGCGCCAACTTCGAGGGGGAACATGTTTTCAAGGTCACGCGCCGTCGCCACACCGCAGATTCCAGGTCGCGCTTTGGGGTTGTCGCGCATTTTTGCCAACATGCCATTGAGCTGCACTTTCGCGGTTTCACTCAGGGTATCGCTGCCGGGCGCAAATTCAAGGTCGGAGAAACTGACCGCGCGGAATCGCGCCCATGCCAGTTTGGCCAGGCTGTATACGCCCACCGGGGTGAAGTAGGCAAACAGCGCCTCCAGAATCGCGCGCTGCAACAAATCACTGAAAATAAAGCTGAAGGAGAATTTGGGATCGGTTAGTTCGCCAGTTACCGGCATGTCAAAGTGCACGTCGCCATCGCCATCTTTCAACAAAGCCAGTGCAATTTTGAGAGGGATCAAACTTTTTTTGCCCTCAAGGTAATCACTATCGCGCACGTGTCGCACCTTGATTTTCTCGAGCTCCATGTGTGCCAGCGCGTCAACCTGGTTGTCATCGACCTTTATATTGACGTCGGCATCCAGCTGCCCCTGCAGGATCTTGAAGCCCAACAAGCCGGCCATGTATGGCGTCGCAGGGATCAGGTTGGCAGCCTCCACATATCCCAGCAACCCCGCATCCCAGTGGTTATTTTCCAGCAGGTTTATGTTTCCAGCAAAGTGCATGTCGCTATAGCCGCCGGGGCTGCCATTGACTAACACCAGTGCCGGCGGATCTTCCTGATAATTGCTCAACCCACGCACCAGGGCGTTTATACGCCGGATTGGCAGCCTTGCCATATAGTCCTGGGAATTATCCAGCCACAGGAAATCCCCCCGGTCCACATATACCTGGCGAACCCGGTAGCGAAAGCGGTTCGCCGTCCGCGCAATATCTCCGCGCCGATATCGGTAGTTCTCTACTTCCGGTATTTCGCTACGAAACCGCTCCCAGGCACCGAGCTTTCCGTCCCGGTCGCGCGCCAGAATGCTGCGTGGGTGAATGAGGTCTACGGTATCAACCTGCAAGATTTTTTCCGGGGGAAAATACTCGAACTGGTTGACCTGCAGGGATTCAATTTCGGTATTCCACTGATGATTGACATATTCCTGGGCGCGCTCATCCCGGCGAAACAGGCGACTGTCGGCGACGTCCAGAAACATCAACCGTATAACCTCCCTGGCCACGGTTAGCTCGCGCATTTCGATAAATTCACTTTCCAGCACCTGGCCGCCGTCGATATCGAGCACCAGCAGCTGGCCGAGTTGCGCCAGTGTCAGTTCCAGTCGACGTTGCTCGAAGCTGAACGTTCCGGACGTGAGCACGCTTTTCAGGTTAAAGCAGTGGCGAACATGGTTGATGTAACCGTCTGGTACACAGCTGCTCACATTTTCCAGTTGCAGGTTCTTCCCCTCCAGCTCGCGCTGGCCAAAACCGAGCAGGTCGGCGCGCAGTGTGGCGATGTGGAGCAACTCGGAAGGCAAGCCTGCGGGGAAATCACGCTGGGTAACCCGCAAACCATCCACCGTGATTTCACGGAACTGTCGCTGCGCATTGCCACTCCGCAAATCGCTCAGCAGCACCTTGTGCTCACTCACCACCGTTATGCGCCCGACTTCATAGCAGGGTGACAGCGGCTTTTCTCCCAGCTGGACCGGACTGAGGCAACCACTGAGACCGCTAAGCTCACCGCGCTGCAGCGCCAGTGCGGTTGGGGAAAACACCAGGCCGTTCACCGCGAGATTTGTGAAACCCAGGCGCTTCTGCTCGCCCCGACGGTATTCAAAGTCCGCCAGCGTGATCGGTCCGGTGGTACGCAGCTCTTCGCCCAGCGCGAGTTTCTGTTTTCCGGAAACCAGCAGCTTGCCGAAGGAAATGCACGGCGGGGCCTCATTAGACGCCGGCGCTTGCGGGCGCCCCGGCAGGCAACCGGAAAAGTCGCGCGCGTCCAGGTCTTCGACCCGTACCCGGGTACCACCGGGCCATTGCATGGATTGCCACTGCAGCTGGGCCAGTTGCAGCGACGGCGCCGCGCCAGTGGCCGGCGCCAGTTTCACATCGGAAAGTTGCAACGGCCCCAGTGCAAGGCGGCTGAAATTACTTTCCCCGGTTTTTTGCTCGCCGCCTCCGAGGCTGACAAGGTTGTCTCCGCTCAGGTGCAGGCTTCCGGATGACAGGCAACCGCGCCAGCGGGCACGGCTCTCGCCCCGCACCTGCGCAGCTGCAAGCCAGTCGTTGAGCCCGCATCCGCTGACGGACTGCAGGCGCACATTGTGCAGGTTGAGCTGAACCGGCTGGCTGGGCGGTGCGGCCTGCACCAGCCCGAGCTTTTCGATCTGTAGCGCCCCAAGATGCAGCTGCGGCGGATCACTCAAATGCTGGTGAAGCGCCAGGTCGGCTACCGCCAGACCACCATTGCCGGAACTCAGTTTTTTTCCGCGTACACAACGCGGCAACATGCGGTCGGACTTGTCGCGCTGTGGCCAGCAGAGTTCGACCACCTGGGCCTGGAGCTGCTCGATTTTCCAGTCTGCCCGCGCCCCCGCCTTGCGCGGCAGGTTCGCCTGCAGCGAAAGCCCCTGCAGTTTTTCGACCGCCAGCGTGGTATCGCGCTCGCTGCCGCTCAGCGTGAATTGGTCAAGCGTCAGGTTATTGAGGTCCGCAGCAAAGCGGTCGCGACCGTAGTCCAGGGTGAAATGGTCGCCGGTACGCAGGGTTTGCAGATCCACGCAGCGCGCCTTGCCAAAACAGAAGGCGGCCGTGTCCAGCGCGGCACCGGGCACATCGAGCTGGAGGCGACCCGGGTGCGATTGCAGGCGGAAGTCCGCCTTCGGCAAGCGCAATTGCGACACACTCAGCAGCGAATGCTCCGCGGCACTGGTGACGTCGGCGGTTTCGACGCTGAGGTCCGCTGCAGAAAACATCATACGCAGGCGGGAGCCACCGTTGGCGCTGGTGTTACGCTTCCGGGCCAGCACAAGGTTCAACGGCGCTTGTTGGCGCAGGTTGTGTACCGAAAAGCATTCCGCTCGCTGTTCCGGGTTTCCGCCACCCGCCAGGGCCTGCCAGGAAAGCGGAAGACAGCCTTCCAGCTCCGTCAGTGACAGCGACGCAAGCTCCACCTCGGTCTCGCGCGCAACGATTTCACTGCCAATTGCCTCACCGGTATGGCCCGGTGCGCTGCCGTCTGGGTCTGCATCTTCGGCCAGCAATTCAGCGGGCAGGCGGCCTTTTTCCACACCGGTGTCATCGTCTTCGTCGGCACCTGCCTCACTTTCATCAGAAAACCAACCGTGTGCATCCTCGCTGGCAAAGTATTCCCCGGGCTTGAGTCGCTGGCTGCGCAGCCGGAAAAAACCGGTGCCGGTGGCAAGCTCGCGCAACACCAACCCGGTCTGCGCCGCAGGGTCGGTGTCGAGGTGATCGGACAGTAGCAGCGACGCCAGCGTCAGTTCACCAAGCACCAAGTACGGTGATGGCGCCAAGGCAAGGATAAAGTCCCCGTTGCCGTGGAGCTGATCAACGCGGCTGCACAGGGGAGAAAGGCGTTGCGGCAGCAGTCCGTCGGGCGCACAACCCTCGATTTTTTCGAGGTTGACGTCTTCCACCAGGTACTGTTTTTTCTGGGGCGCAAGCTCCACCCGGCTCCAGTCGAGTCCGGCCAGTATCAGCTGCTGTTCGGCATCCACCTGCCCGGGGTTCAACTGGAGCTTGTCCAGTGTTAGCGGCCCGCTATCCAGCGCCCAGAACTGAGCCGGCAGGATCCCTCGAGGTGTTTTTTTGGGCGCCTTGCGCGGAAACTGCAGGGAAAAATCTTGCGGGATCTGCAATTGCGTAAGCAGCAGACACTGATCGCCACGCCCCCAAAGGTCGCCCGGCACGCAACCGGTGGCGCCATCGAGGCTCAGGTCTTGCAGTTGCACACGACGCTGGTCATTACGGTACTGCAACGCGCCCAGGCGCAGGGTATTGGTATTCAGCGGGTTCTCTGGCGGTGTCTTCGCATCCAGGTCGATCACCGTGCCTTGTGTGAGGACGCCCTCGGCAAGGTCTACGCGAAAGCCCTGCTGCCACTCGAAGGTCGTGGGCTGCGGAAGCCGCAGGCTACCCGCACGGATACAGTAATGATGGCGCCCGGTACGGGAAGGCCCGGTGCGCAGGCGATTGGGGCACCAGGAAAAACCGCTGGCACCAGCGCTCTGCCACGTCATGGATTTTGTACCGCGCACAAAACCAAAATCATTGATGGCAATGGTCTCGGTGTGCCAGTTGGGGTGACGTCGGTTCTGATACCGCAGGCGCAATTCCTGCCCATTAATACGGTGCCAGGCAATCTCGGACTGTTTGCCGAAGGAAAAGCTCGCCGGCCCACGCACCTGCAAGCGGCGCGTGGTGGCACAGTGACCGGTAACCCGCCGCAAGCCGGGTATCGCTTCTGCCAGCCGCTGCGGGGGGCAGACGGCAAATTTACGCGTCGATGCCTGGGTCAGCGTCAGCAGGTTACCCGGGCGTTCAAAACGGATATTGCGGGTTTTCAGGCGTACCACAGCGGCGATGGGATTTTCTCGCGCAGACTTGCGCATGTCGCCCTCACCCGGCTCCTGGGTTCTTCCGCCGGGCCCGCTTCCGGAATCCTCTTGCGGGTGCTCATCCCACGCCAGCAGGTTTTCCAGTGCCATGTTGTCGGCACCAATGGAAAACTGAAGCGGCTCACCGGCTATTTCCCGATGCCCGGCAACAAACAGGTCTTCCAGTTCCAGGTACCCGATATCCGCACAGGTCGGTGATTTCCACTGGGGTTTGTGCTGATAGCAGACAACCGTGTCGCGCAGCGTGGTGGAAGACAGGTCCACACGCCAGCGCCTGGGCTTTTTCTCACCTCCTTCTTTCAGTCCCCAGCCACCAATCTCCCACACCCGCCCATACTCGCCGGGCGCAGATTCCAGGTCCATGTAAGCGCCTTCAAGATCCACCATCTTTACGTGGATCTTGCCCCGCAGCAGCTGTAACCAGCTGAGGCCTAGCGTGGCCTCACTTACGTTGAAGCCGCGTTCGAACTCGTTGCGCACCTGCACACCGCGCAGGTGCGCGCGCAGGCGCGGCAGTGAAACCTCCATGTGTTCAATCTGCGCTTCCAGTCCTCGCTCGTGCAACCAGCGCTGCACTGCGCCGGGCAAAATAATCGAAACGAAGATATTCAGTGCGCCAATAAACAGCAGAACGAAAACCAGCAGCCATAGCAGGCGGCGGGATCCTCGGGATTCAGCAGAGTGGTTCGCGGGCGAAGTGGACATCTAAACTCAGCGCACAAGAAGTTTCGCGCAGCCAGTTTTGTGAAATTGGGGGCTGCACGCCTCCTACAGTAAAGACCAGAGCGCTACTGCCCGATGGCGCAGATCTTCGCAAACAGCACTTTTTATTGCCGGTAGATTCCCCGAGCCGACTACTTCCACATATTTCGGCGCCACATGCATCAAACCTGCGCCTTCAGTCCGTGCTAAACCGCACGGCACCGTTACACTGTTTATATTTCAACCAAATTGGTACGGAGTTGCAGGGTTAATTCCGGTGAGGATTCGCGCCCGTGGCGTAAACCGGATCTGGTGAAGGTCACAGACATTACCCCGCAAATTCGCAGCAGAGAATCAGGGCAGGTCTCGGTGAAAGAGTCAGGTAAGCAAACCATGGGGAAACCTCCCCATTATCAGGACATCGTGCTGGTTGGCGGCGGTCACAGCCATGCGGTCTTTTTGCAGTTGTGGGCAAGAAGTCCTCTCCCCGGCGTGCGCCTTACCCTGGTATCGCCACAGGTGCTAAGTGCTTACGCGGGCATGTTGCCGGGCATGATCGCCGGCCACTATGGCTTCAGCGATATCCATATCGACCTGCCGAGGCTCTGCCGCGCATCCGGCGCGCGGTTTATTCAGGCGTGTGCACACCATATAGACCCGGTGGAGAAAAGGGTTTCACTGCTTGGACGCCCCGACCTGGAATACGACCTGATTTCCCTGGATGTCGGGGCAACCCCATGCCGGGATATCCCCGGATCGGAACTTGCCATTCCGGTTAAGCCCGTCGGCCATTTCCACCGCTACTGGCAACAACTCACGCAACAGGTGCACTCCAATCACCAGCCCCTGCGCCTGGGCGTCGTGGGCGGAGGCCTGGGCGGCTGCGAACTTGCTATGGCCATGTCCTGGGCACTGGAAGAGCCGGTCTACAGTGGGCGGGTGGAGATTCACCTGCTTCAGGCGGGCAACAAAGTTCCCCCGGACTTCCCGCTGCTGGTGCGCAGAATGGTAGCAAGGGAACTCGGCCGCCTGAAAGTACAGGTGCACCGAAACTGGCGGGTTGCAGAGATTACCCAGCGGGGAGTGTACAGCGATGAGGGGCAGTTCCTCTCCCTGGATAAGGTGTTGCTATGTACCGAAGCCGGCGCACCACCCTGGCTGGCACAATCCGGCCTTGCCCTGGACGGGCAGGGTTTTTTGCAGGTGGACGAATACCTGCGCGCAGAACAGCACCCTTCGGTGTTTGCCGCCGGTGATGTCGCCAGCCCGGCCCATACCAATACCGCGAAGGCGGCCAGAAATGCGCTGGATCAGGGGCCAATACTGTTTCACAACCTCCGCGCCACGCTTCTCGAGCAACCACTCAAGCCGTACCACGCGCAAACGAAAACTTTCAGCCTGTTTTCATGCGGCAGCCAGAGAGCCATGCTCACCCGCGGCGGTTTTTCCGCTGTGGGGGAAGCCTTATGGCACTGGAAGGATCACTGTGATCGCGGCTTTATGCAGCGCTTCGATAACTTGCCGGTACCCGCAAGAAAACCACCGTATTCTTTTTTACGCAGCCTGTTGAAACCCGAGCCCCACGGGCTGGATCAGCGCAACAACATGTCTGTGGCGGGCCTGCGCAATCATGGGCCCGGCGCAGTGGTTGGGAACGAACTGCTGAACCGCACGCTCGCAACCCTGCCACAGCCGCAGCCCGCGACCATCACTCGCGCCCGTGTAGACGACGCCGCCGTGATCAAGCTCCCCACCGGAAAATTGCTGGTACAGAGCGCTGCGCAGTTGCGGGCCCCGGTCGCGGACCCCTGGCTTTTCGGCCGCCTGACGGCGCTACACTGCCTCTCACATTTGTTTGCCCGGCACGCACAGCCGGTCACCGCGCAGGCGCTGGTCACCCTGCCGCCCGCGGCCCCGGAGATTACCGCGCGAGACCTGCAACAGCTGCTGGACGGCGCCGCGCGCGAGCTCAATCAACACAACTGCGCACTGAGCGGCGGTACCACTTCCGAGGGTAGCGAGTTGCAACTCGGCCTGACGCTGGATGGCGTGGCGGAAGCACAGCAGTTGCAGAGCCCGTTCAACCTGCGCGCGGGCGATTGCCTGATTACCACCAAGCCGCTTGGTATTGGCACCCTGTTCGCGGCCGAGTTGCAGGGCAAGGCCCGCGGTCGCTGGCTGCAGCAGGCACTGGAAGTGATGTTACACAGCAATGCCACGGCGGCGGAAATCTTCGCGGGTAACCATGCCCACGCGGTGAGCGACATCAAGGGTACGGGGCTGCTGGGCCAACTACTGGACATGCTCCAGTGGCAGGGCGACCATGCGAAGCTACCTGTCCGCGCAGAGTCCGGTGACGGGCAGTATCAGCTGCCGTTGGGGGCCCGCCTGTTTGCGGATGCATTGCCCCTGCTGGCCGGCGCCACCTATTGTGCCGAGCATGGCCTGCTCTCCAGCCAGCATCAACACAACGCCCGTGCTTATGCCGCCCTGCAAAACCCGACAGCCTGGCGGGCGGAGCCACTACTCCCCCTACTCGTCGACCCCCAGACCTGTGGCGGGCTGCTGGCATCAGTCCCTGCCGAGTACGCGGAAGGCTGCCTTGCCGCACTGCAGGCGGCCGGTTGTCGTCATGCCGCGATCATCGGGTTTGTCGACGAGCTTCCCGCCCCGCGTGAGCAACTGCTTTACGCCCCACAACCGGTGCACCTCGCACGAGGTGGGGACTGGAAGAAACTGGCCCAGCGTCATACGGAAATGATTTCCTGACCACCGGAATGTTCTTGCGACATAAAAACCCTTACCGGTGAAACCAACTCGCCGTTGCCAATCAGGCTGAGTGCGTTAGTATTGCCCCCCATAGAATCAAAGGAAGGGCAATGCAGCCTTCCATCCAGGTCCTCACAGAGACCGCCGCCCGATTACAAATTTTTTTCGACACCTATTGGTCCGACCACTGACGTCAGGACAAATACGGGCGCGCGAAGAGCACGATTTTTTTAGCTCTACAGGAAATCTCTGTCATGAAGAAAATAGTCATTGTCGGCGGCGGCGCCGGCGGACTGCAGCTGGCCACCAGCCTCGGCCGCCACTTCTCCTTCAACCACTTCCACCGCCGCAACAAGTCTCCCGCCGCGGAAGTTACCCTGGTCGACAAGAATCGCACCCATATCTGGAAACCCCTGTTACACCAGGTAGCCACCGGTGCACTCGACTCCAGTCTGGACGCTCTCAACTACCAGGTGCACGCCCGCGCCAACGGTTTTCAGTTTGAATTGGGGAGCCTGCAGGGACTGGACCGGGAGAAAAAAACCATCGAGCTCGCGGAAGTCTGCGATGGGGATGGCAATCCGCTGGTACCTCCACGCAAACTCGAGTATGACTACCTGGTGTTTGCGCTCGGCAGCCAGAGTAATGACTTCAATACGCCCGGTGTGCGGGACAACTGCCAGTTCCTGGACAGCGCCGAACAGGCACAAAAATTTCACACCCGCTTACTCGACCAGTTCCTGCAACTGGAAAGTCGTGTGGCCGACAAGGTGGAGATTGCGATTGTCGGCGGCGGTGCCACCGGTGTGGAACTGGCGGCGGAGCTGGTGGATGCCGTGCATGAGATGGGTCACTACGGCCGTATCAAAAACGGCGACCTCAAGGTAACCCTCATCGAGGCCGGCCCTCACCTCCTGCCGGCACTGCCTCCGCGTCTGGGCAACAGCTCGGAAAAAGAGCTCACCAATCTCGGCGTGCGCGTGCTTACCGGCACCCAGGTCGCGGAAGCAACCGCGACCGGTTTCGTGACCAAGGAAGATGAGGAGATTCCAGCGGCCATCCGTGTATGGGCTGCAGGCGTCAAGGCACCGGACTTTCTGCAGCAGATGGACGGGCTCACGCTGAACCGCCAGAACCAGATCGAAGTCGAGCCTTCCCTGCGCAGCAAAACCGACCCGGCGATTTTTGCCCTTGGCGACTGCGCCGGCTGTATCGACGCCGCCGACCACAAGGTACCGCCGCGGGCCCAGTCCGCGCAGCAAATGGCCAAAACCGCACGCGACAATCTGATCGCGCTGGTGGAAAACCCGGACGCTGACTTGCAAGCGTTTACCTACAAGGACCGCGGTTCACTGGTCTCCCTGTCCAAGTTTGATGCCGTGGGCAGCCTGATGGGTGGACTGGTCAAGGGTAGCTTCACCATCGAGGGCCGCCTCGCCGGACTCGCCTATCGCTCGCTCTACCGGATGCATCTGGCAGCACTGCACGGCTGGCCCAAGGCCATGCTGCTGTACCTGATCGGTCAGGCCAACCGTTTTGTTAAGCCGCGACTGAAAATGCACTGAGCGACCCAGACCAAAGGCTGTTGCCCGGACAGCCCGGCCGGTACCATAGTGGGTACCGGCCCCTTCTCTAAACGCTTTTCCGCTGCTGACCAGAACCTGATTGCCTCCACAATGACGATACCCACGCTGTTCGCCGTTTATCTGAGCTCGCTTGCGACGACAACCCAGCACCTCCCCACCAAGTCCGGGCACAACCTCGAACAGGTTACCGTCACCGCAACCCGGGACGAACGCCAACTGAATGAACAGGCAGAGGCGCTCTCGGTCGTGGACGCGGCGGCATTGCAAATGGCCAATGCGGTCCACCCAAGCCAGGCACTGGCTGCGGTACCGGGCACACTGATCAGTCGCGGCAACGGCCAGGAGAGCCTGATTGCCATCCGCTCGCCGGTACTCACCGGCGCCGGCAGCTGTGGTGCTTTCGCGATTGCCCAGGACGGGGTACCGGTGCGCGGTACCGGCTTTTGCAACGTCAACCAGCTGTTCGACACAAATTTCGAACAGGCCGGGCGCATCGAGGTACTGCGCGGGCCGGGTACGGTGTTGTATGGCTCGGACGCCCAGCACGGTGTCATCAATGTGTTGAGCGCAGACCCGGTGGACGGTGTTGAAACCACGGCACTGATCGAGGGCGGCGCCAATCAGTATCAGCGCGTAAAACTGGGTTACAGCCGCGGAGATAACCAGGGCGGTTTCCGTATCGGCTTCAGTGGTGCGCGCGACGGCGGCTACAAGGATAACTCAGGCTTTGACCAGCAAAAGCTGCAGTTGCGCGGTGATGGTCAGCTGGCGGACTGGTCCTACCAGTCTCTGCTCAGCCTCGCCAACCTGAATCAGGAAACCGCCGGCTACGTCACCGGGTTGGATGCGTACAAAGATGACGCGCGCAAGCGCGAGAACCCCAACCCGGAAGCCTTCCGTGACAGCCGCTCGGCACGGGTGCAGGTGCGAATGGAAAAGCAGCTTTCGCGTGGCGGCAGTCTGCAGATCACACCTTACCTGCGCCATACCGAAATGGATTTTCTGATGCACTTCCTGCCCGGGACACCCCTGGAAGAAAATGGTCAGCGGGGTGTGGGGATTCAAACGGCCTACCGGTATCCCCTCGCCGAAGACCTGAATATGATCAGCGGTATCGATCTCGAATATACCGATGCCTGGCTGAAGCAGACCCAGGACGGCGGCTTTTCTGTATTTCCCGCAGGCAAGCACTATGACTATCAGGTAAATGCGGCCCTCGCCGCGGGATTTACCCAGATAGAAAAAACGATGCGCGCGGCCACAACACTCACGCTGGGTGGGCGTATTGAACACCTGCGCTACGATTACGATAACCGCATGATCGCTGGCGACACGACCGCAACAGGAGAGATCTGTGTCAGTGGTTTCACTGGCGCTATTGGTTGTCGCTACACACGTCCCGCGGACCGCCGTGACCATTATGAAAACTTCTCCATCAACGGCAGTGCTATCCACACATTTTCAGATCGTGTCACTGGAACGCTGCGCCTGGCCCATGGGTTTCGCGCACCACAAGCCAGCGAGCTCTACCGACTGCAGAATGGCCAGATGCAGGCCGACCTGGATTCGGAATCCGTGGACAGTATCGAATTCAGTCTGCGCCACAGTGACGAACGGCTGCTCCTCGGCGTGACCGGATTCTATATGGAGAAAGCAGACGTTGTATTCCAGTCCTCCGACCGTCTCAATCTCAGCGACGGTGAGAGTCGCCACTACGGACTGGAATACGATATTGACTGGACGCCGGCTGATCATTGGCGCCTGCAGCTTGCCGGCACGATTGCCCGCCACCAGTACACCAATAACGTCAGCGCGCCCGGCTCGGAGATAATCGTGAGTAACGGCAATGACATCGATACCGCGCCGAGGCATCTGCACACCCTGAACCTGACCTGGCAACCGCGCGAGGGATCCCGGGCCAGCCTGCAATGGCAATATACCGGTAGCTACTATACCGATATCGAAAACGCCCACCGCTACGGCGGGCATGCGCTTTTACACTTGCGACTGCAACAGGCACTGGGCCCTGCGACCACGGTGGGACTGCGTATCGAGAACCTGGCCAATACGGACTATGCCGAGCGCGCCGATTTCTCGAGCCTCGGCGGTGGGGATCGGTATTTTATCGGCGAGCCCCGCAGTGTTTACGCGGACATCCGCTTTCGCTTTTAACGTTCGCGTTCAGGGCCGCACCACGACCGGCCCACCAATGTTAACCCCGGGCGCTTTCCACGTTTCGTCCCAGAAGAGTTTCCAGCGCATCGGCCAGGTGATTGCACACACAGTCCCCTCTTGCGCAAAGCGATAGTTTGCACAGGGATAATTGAGGTCGGTGGTACCAATTTCCGTGTAGGCAGGCTGACGATAAGCGTAGTGATCGATCAGATAGCGCAGACCATCGTCGAACTCCAGGTAACGCCAGCGTATTCGGATCGGTGTATTGGTGGTTCCGGTTACGCCCTCCCCCTCGCGGAACCAGCTTAACAGTTGGCCGTCAGCCCCGTAGGTGCGGGTTATGAGCAGGCGGCCTTGCAGGTCGTCACTGCCGTTGTAGCTGGAGATTTCCGTTTCTCGTAACTGTCCACGGCTGTTGTAGCGGTACTCGCTGACGGTCCGTGCATCGAACGTACCGTCCGCATTGCTGTCCAGGGTCATCTCTTCGCGGAACAGGTCTCCGTCGCTGGTATAGCGATAGGCGAAGGTTCGGCGGGAATCCACCGCGCCATCGGCATTCAGGTCGAACGCCCAGGTCTGCTCCCGCAACTGGCCATTGCTCAGGTAGACATATTCGAAAATGTTTTCCCGATCGACGATACCGTCGTCATTTTCATCGATTCGCTGGGTTGTACGCAGTAGTCGCTCGCCGCTACTGTACCGGTAGACAACCTCCGTGCGCACATCGATCACACCATCGACGGCGGCAAGCGCACCGTCGTCCAGTGTGTCCACCAGCTCCAGCAACAGGCCGTCGCGACTGTAGCGGAACTCGAAGCGCCGGCGCTCCTCGATGATACCGTCAGCGCTCAGATCCAATTCCTGCTGGCGCCAATCCAGTAAACCGAGGTCAGTAAACACGCTCTCCACCCGGTAGAGTGACTCCAGCAGGCCATCGGCATTGTTATCCTGCTCGAAGGTAAAAAAGCGGTTGTTGCCACCGTCGTCGTATTCGAACCGGTACACCCTTCGCGCTGCAACCTCCAGCTGACCGTCTTCCTCAATGACTTCCACCAGAAAGCCACTGCGGCTGTAGAAGCGCTCCGAGCGATAGAAAAAGTCTACGGTGCCATTTTCATTCCTGTCGGTTTCCCGCAATAAAAACACACGGCGCCCAAGGCTATCGTAGTCATAGCGCAGCCGTTCACGCCAGCTGCTGGCCGTTTCCGGGAGCACGGTAAAAAATAGTTCCAGCGGCAGTCCCAGTTCGTTGTAATCCCAGCGCACCTCCTGCTCGATATCCTCGTCATCATTGATGTCGCGCGTTTCACGTATCGGTAAATGCACTGGAACCATAATCGCCAGGGCATCGTAGAGGTACAAAAGCGGCGCATCCAGTGGCAGCTGATACTTGATGGAAAAGGCGGTCTTTATCGCGGGCAGGGAGTCTGGCCCACGCCGGAATGGAAACGCATAGAGGTCGTAATAAAAATCGACGTGGTAGTCGGTCAGTTCCGCGTCCCAGCCGGTCAGGTCGATGCCATTTTCCGGGTCCTGGTCCCGGTCGAGAATCAGCAACAACCGCATTATGTTGGAAACCAGGTCCAGCGCATCCACTCGCTGGTGATTCTCCAGTGCAGCGCGCAACTCGGCCTCTTCCGCATAGGGTGTGGAACCCACAAGGTCGAACGGCGTCAACTCCTCGGCACCGCGGGCAGAGCCCAACGTAATACCGCCGAGAGTGAATTCCACGGTTTCCCCATCGCGGTAGCGGAATGTGCCACTGCTGTCAGTAAGTCCGGAGAAGCTCGGTGTCTGGTAGCGCAGACCTTCCACATTCCCGGACATGAAGATACCGGTGCTTTCTTCCCCGGTGCCGCCACCGGAGCTGCTACTGGAACTGGAGCTGGAGCTGCTGGAACCTCCGGAGCTACTACCGCTGCCGAGGGCGCGCGAGCTGGAATCGCTGCTGAAGTCACAGGCCGCGAGGAACAGGCACAGGAGCAGGCAAACAAACTTCGCCACCCCGGTACTCAAGTACAGGGGCAGGGAAACGACACCCGGTATCGCGAGCCTCAATGGCACTGGGTACTCCTTATCGAACGGCGACAACAACAAACAACAAACAACAAACAACAACGAATTTTCGGCTTCAGAAAAGTATTGTTGAAAACCGCCAGCGGAGTTTTGGAATTGCGTGGGATTTTGCGGATTGACGTGAAATAGCCGGGGTTTTGCGGCAACACAGCGATTCCTATGCCAACCGCCGTTCACGTTGGCGGGAATTGAGCAATCCCCCAAAAGAAAGCCCCCGGCAGCTGGGACTGCCGGGGGCTTCGCGCGTAGTCGTCAGGGCTTCACTGCCCCGATGGAACGAACAATCGGAAAATCAGATTTTCCAGCTTTGCACTTTTTCCAGACCATGCTCGGCAACCCACTGATTCAGCTGCTTGGGATTGCGCTTTTTCTTCTCAATGGTGGCGTTGGTGTACGGGTTGCGATAGTGACCGGTTTCCAGCTTGGGCTCTGCGGGCTTGGCGGAAGCGGCACGACGGGTGGTACGACGGGGGGATTCCCCCTCGCGCTTCAACGCGCGAGCGACACGAGCTTTGAGGCTGCGCACGTAGTCTGGCGCGTCTTCATTGCCGAGCTGGCCAACCAACCAATCAACTATTTGATCGCCACGGGCGGCGTACAGCTCTTCCTCTTCCATTTCATATTCGGCGGCCAGGTTGACCAGCGCCTTGTCGAAAGCGATCACGCCCTGTTTTTTGCGCTCAGCTTTCGCCATCTGCTCCTGCAGCTCTTCTATTTTGGCCTGGTGTTCAGCGATTTGCTGTTCAATCTGGTCGTATTCCTGAAACATATATATTGAGCCTCTATATATTAAGGTTGTTGTAATGAATAGATCGTATTGCGCCGGTGAATATTCCCCGGCACTTCAAAACTTTATTGATAACGCGTCGCAGTAACCTGACCAACTCCGCGGTTAGGCGCAGGATTAAAAAGCTGCCTATTCCGGTGTTTATAGGACAAGCCCGAATCAAACCGGCAATATCCACAATTTAACGACGGTATATATGAAACCGCCAAATCATGGAAAAACCACATAAAACTCCGGAACTTTCTATACCAGTATGTAAAACACACAGCGATTGATATAAAAAATAGACTATATCGATGCGACAGACAGGGCGAATTTGATATACGCCAATTGTATTCAGGCAGATTACTTTCTTTGATGTATCTTTAATGTAAAACGGCACCCGCAACACAATGGTGCCATTTGCCGACATTTCAACTGGATAAACGGGTTAAATCTGAACCGGGGGGAATTAAAGCAGACCAGTGCGGGTCCCACCAGCGAATGCCGCGCATAATACTGCGATATTTTTGATTCGCCAACTGGTCGGATATCTTTTTATCCTTGAGAGCCAGCTCCATTCATTGTTCTATTCTTGTTGATGATTCGGAGTCCTTTATTCCGGATCAGGCACCCAGTCAGGGGAGTTCAGACCATGTCGAAAATACGGGATATTCATCATATGCCGACTCTGGCGGCGCTGATGACGCCATTTCCTTACCATATCGATATCGAAGCACCCATCGAGGACGCCGAGGCCTTGATGGATGAGCACCAGGTACACCACCTGCCGGTTACCCGGGACGGCGACCTGGAGACCATCATCTCCCGAGGAGACATCGAGCGCGCCCAGTCACCGGGGCACCGGCTCGAGGAGCAACAGTTCTACGTGCGCGACCTGTGTGCCCGGCGCCCCTATATCGCAGATATTCACGATCCGCTGGACAAGATCCTGCTGGCCATGGCGGATACCGGTATCGGTTCTGTTCTGGTGATGAAGGAGGGAGAGCTGGCAGGCATCATTACCGTTACCGATGCGCTGCGCTTTTGCGGTGAATTTCTCGCCGATCTCACTCGGCCGGTGGATGATTCGGTGGCCTGACCCCCTCACAGGGGCCATACCCACAGCAGCATCGGCACCGCTACTGCTACCACAAGCACTTCCATCGGCAGGCCCATGGGCCAGTAGTCGCCGAAATTAAATCCCCCGGGCCCCAGGATCAATGTATTGTTCTGGTGCCCTACCGGTGTGAGGAAGGCGCACGAAGCTCCGATGGCCACCGCCATCAGAAAGCTGTCCGGGTTGACGTCAAGCTGCCCCGCGGCGCTCAGTGCAATGGCGCACATCACCGCTGCGGTGGCCGCGTTATTCATGAAGTCCGACAGTGTCATCGTCACCACCAGAATCAATACCAGCGCGATTACCGGGTTCCCCCTGGCAATGTTGTCGAGCATTGACTTGGCCACCACATCCGCGGCGCCGGTGGATTCCATCACCCCCGCTACCGCAATCAACGCGCCCAGGAGCACGATCACCGAGCCGTCGATGGCTTCGTACACGTTGCGCAGCGGCACCACCTTCAAGGCCATAAACGCCAGCGCACAGGTGGCAAAAGAAATCGCCGCCGGCAACAGGCCAAATGCCGCTCCCGCCACCGCCAGTGCCATGGCTACCAGTGCCACATAGGCCTTTTCCTTGTTGGGAATGGAGATATCCCGCTGCGCCAATGGCACGCAGTGCTGTTCATTGGCGAAATTCCGCAGATTCGCCTCGGTCCCCATCATCAACAGCGCGTCGCCCGCCATCAGCGGGGTGGATCTAAGGCGCTTTACTGACCGCCGCCCTTTTCGGGACAGGGCCAGAAGGTTGATTTCGTAGCGCCCGGCGAGACGCAGGTTTTCCGCACTGCGCCCGATCAGGAATGAATCCGGCATGACGACCAGCTCACGCAGGACCAGATCTTCGCGGGCGCGGGCGCGCTTTTCTTTCTCCTGACGCTCGTCACTTTCTTCTTTCGTCTGTTCTTTCTTGCCTGAGCTGGCAGCCTCCAGATTCTCAGACCCGGTATCCGGTTCGGGTGAACCGGCGCTCTCTTCCGTACGCACGAGCTCCGGGGGAATCGCCATATCGCCGGCATCCGCTTCTTTGCGTCCACCCGCCAACTCAGCCGCCTGCTTTATCAGCGCCTCTTCCTGAGAGCGGTTTCCGGCACTGCCTGGTTCCTGTACAGCTTCTGACTCGCCGCCGTTCCGGCCGGCGTCCTTGTCGTCAGCTGACGCCTCAGCACCGTCCTCCTTTTGCTGTTTTTTGTCCGGGGCTTTTTCCTTTTCTTTTTCGTCTGCCTCCGGGGCCGCCGCCAGTGTAAGCCCGAGATTCGACAACACCGCGGACAATGATTCCGGCTCGGACTCGATCACCAGAATATCCCCGGTCCGCACCCGCAATCCGGGCATCGCGGTAGAAACCCGGGCATTGTTATGTACCAGGCCAATGACCTGGGCGTCTTCATCACCGATCATTTTCACCAGCTCGGCCAGGGACTTGCCGACCGCGGCACTTTTTTCCCCGACCAGCGCCTCGGTAAGGTAAGTGCCGGTATCAAAGCTGGCGGCACCCGCCTGTGTGCGCGCCGGCACCAGTCGCCAGCCGATGAGGGACACAAACACGATCCCGACCAGGGCGACCACCACCCCCACCGGCGTAAAATCGAACATGCCGTAACTGCCGGCACCGGCACTGGCGCGGAAACCGGACACGATCAGGTTGGGGGGGGTGCCGATCAGGGTCGTCATGCCACCGAGAATGGTGCCGAACGAGAGCGGCATCAGCACCTTGCCTGGGGGCAGCTCATAGCGGTCGGCGAGGTCTGTGGCCACAGGCATCAATAGCGCCATGGCACCCACGTTGTTCATAAACCCGGACATGCCCGCGCCGAGCGCAGTGAGTGCAGCGATCGCGAGGGTAATGCCGCCGCGCTTGGGCACCACCTTCTGCGCCAGTGCATCCATGGCGCCGGTGTTCTGCAGTCCGCGGCTCAATATCAGCACGCAGGCCACGGTGACCACTGCCGGGTGGCCAAAGCCGGTGAACGCATCCACCGGCTCGATCAGACCGGTGAATACACAGGCCAGCAGGGACGCCAGCGCGACCATATCGTGCCGCCAGGGCCCCCAGATAAACAGGACCACGGTCACGGCAAGAATGAGCAGGATAGCGATCTGTTCGAGGGTCATGGAAGAAAGGGGTTCCCGGTACGCAGCACCCGAAGAGAATCATCGGGTCAGTCACAAACATAGTGGATTTGTGACGGGATAGCAGGGTGACAATGCCGCTACCGGACCTGAAAAAGCACTACTGATTCGACAGGTGCAGTCTTTTCAGGCCGAAGCGTTTTGCCAACAACCTGTCGCGCAGCCAGCGCGGCAACCAGCGGGCCACCCAGGGCAGCAGGCGGCTCTTGTTGCCTATCCGCAGCAGGGTTGCAGGGCGTTTACGCAACAGCTCCGCCGCCAGCCGCTTGGCCAGGTCACGCGCCAGGGTGGCATTTTGCTGAGACTCAACAGCCCTCGCGCGCACATGATCCTCACTGCGCTTGTACCAGGAGTCCGGCGCCAGCAGGCCGCGCAGGGAGGACTCCGCGTGGCGCCCGAACTCGGAGGCGATCGCCCCGGGCTGCACGGTAACCACACGAATACCAAAGGGCTTCAACTCGAGACGCAGCACGTCAGAAAGCGTATGCAGAGCGGACTTGGATGCACAGTAAGCGCCGGAAAATGGCGTCGGCATGACGCCGGACACCGAGCCGATGTTGCAGATAACACCGTGGCGACGGGATTTGAGCAGTGGCGCGCAGGCACGCGCCAGCGCCATGGGAG
The DNA here is from genome assembly GCF_009931115.1 of Microbulbifer hydrolyticus. Taxonomy (NCBI): domain Bacteria; kingdom Pseudomonadati; phylum Pseudomonadota; class Gammaproteobacteria; order Cellvibrionales; family Microbulbiferaceae; genus Microbulbifer; species Microbulbifer hydrolyticus. Next base: position 3,544,432 of record NZ_CP047491.1, read on the forward strand.
CGAATACGTTCGTGCGGAACTGGGCTTCCAGGGCGCGGGTATCCAGTTCCACCAGCGGCCCCATCTGTCCGTAGCCGGCATTGTTGACCAGGATGTCCAGGCGACCGTAGGCGGTCTTGATGGCATGAACCACGCGGTTGATATCGGCCTGGGAGTTGACGTCCAGGGCCTCGGTGGCAATACCCACGTCCGCCAGTTCCAGCAGGCTTTCCGCGCGCCGGGCAGTGGCAATGACGATGGTTCCGCGACTGTGCAGCGCCAGCGCCAGTTCGCGGCCGATACCGCTGGAGCAGCCCGTAATCAGCGCCACGCGGTCCGGCACCACGTACCCGCGACCAATCTGCGCCAGGCTCTCAGCGGCAAAGCTGTGGTCGGAGGGGCGAAACCGGTTGGCTGGGGGCTTGCTCACTTTACTGCTCCAATACTGCGTCCAATAAACTCGGTCCGGGTGGGTTCAGGTCAGTGTGAAATGGGGGTTTTCGATCAACCCGAAGACATTGCCGAAGGGATCGAGGAAACTGGCCATCAGTATCCCCTCCCCGACATCGACGATCTCGCCGTGCTGGCGTGCACCGAGGCTGTTCATCCGCTCTACCTGGGCGGCGATATCCTCGACGCCCCAGTAGGCTACAACACCATCGGCACGGCTGGTCACATTCCGGGCATCCGGATCCAGTCCCAGCTCGAAACCGCCGACATTGAAGCCGACATAACACTCGGCCTCGAAGTAAGGTTCAATTTCCAGCAGCGTGGTATACCACGCTTTGGCTTCTTCCAGGTTGCCTACGCCGTAGATAATACTGCGTACCCCTAAGAACTGACTCACCTCAGACCTCCTGTTGGAGATTTGTTTCCTGCGCTTCGGCAATTTTGAAGTGCATTGTCACCGGCTTATTCTTGTTTGCTTTTTGATCGACCTACTGCAGTTCCTGCTCAAGCTGTTCCAGCAGATCCAGGGGCTCGATCTCTTCCCCTTCCATTTGTGCGTTCCAGTTGATACCGACCAGCAGCACGTCTTCATGCATACCGGTAAGCCAATCGTCCATAAACTCTTCGAGGTCGACGGGGACTACCTGGTAATCGGCCCAGCCATCTACGACGTGCGCTTCCGCAAACTCGCGCTGGGACCAGAAGGGCATGACATCGGTGTCAGCATGGCGCTCTGACTCACACAGCGCGAACCCCTCTTCTCCTTCCAGGGCCCAAACACAGCCCTGCTCTACCGCTTCCGGTAAAAATCGGTCGCAGTTTTCCTCAAAATCATCCCCGAGTGGTTCCAATTCCATACCGGCTAGCCTTAAAAGTGATCTGGGGAGTTTACGCCAGATTGGGGCGGATAAGTAGAATCTTGCGCTGGGCGCTAGAGTTGCAAAGTGTGGCCATTCTCTTTCAGCCAGCGGCGCAGCCGTTTGTAGTCGGGACAAAGGCTTTGTACCAGCGCCCAAAATTCCCGGCTGTGATTGTGGTGGCGCAAATGACAAACCTCATGGATTACCAGGTAATCCACTACCGGCTCCGGGGCCAGGCAAACCAGCCAGTTGTATTGCAGCTCACCGCGGATGGTGCAGTGGCCCCACTTGCTGCGGGTGCGTCGCACTTTTACCGAGGAAAATGCCAACCCCAGAATCCCGGCGAAGTAAGCGGACTTTTCACTTAACAACGAGAGCGCTTCCCGCTGATAGAGCTTTTGCAGCGCAGACTGAACCTGCGCATCGTCCGGCTCACGCACACGGCTGTACAGCTGAATATATCCGTCGCGAATACCTGCATCTGCAGCACAGGCGGCGCGGTCCAGCTCCAGGGAATTTCCCAGCCAGGGGAAAGAAGCCCCAAACGCAAAATGATGTTCCGGAACCTGTGACTGTCGCGCAGCGACGCCACGCAGCTGATCCCGGACCCACTGGATATTGTCCCGCAGAAACTGGTGCCCGTGACGCTCCGCGCAGCGCTGGGGAATGCGCACCTCCGTGCCCTTTTCCGTGACTACCAGCCCCAGCCGCTTGCGGCGTGGAGAGCGAGACAGTCGATAGGCAACCTCCTCGAAGGTATAAAGCTCCCCACTCACAACAGCCACAAAACCCTGAAAAAATAGATTATTTGGAAGGCACCGGCACCACCGCCATGGTGATACGGGAAATACAATTGAGCTTGCCGTTCGGGTCGCTGATCCGGATTTCCCAGACCTGGCTACTACGCCCGATATGTACCGGGCTCGCCTTGGCGGTAACTACACCCTCAGCAACCGGTCGCAGGTGGTTGGCGTTGATCTCCTGGCCTACACAATAAAATTTACTGTTATCCACTACCAGGTTGGCACCAATGGAGCCCAGGGTCTCCGCCAGTGCCACACTGGCGCCGCCGTGCAGAATGCCAAACGGCTGACGCGTGCGCTGATCCACCGGCATGGTACCAACCAGATAGTCGTCACCGACCTCGGTAATCACCATGCCCAGATGGCCAGGCATACACTTCGCCCCACCCTGATTCAATAAATCTGTTGTCGGCTCACCGTGCCAGATTGCCATAATTCACCTTCTCATATTCACAACGAATAAACGCCTGTGAATATCAGTAGAAAAGTTGTGGATTGAAAGTACCAAAGCCGCCAAAGGCCATCATCTCAGCTTCCAGCTGGCGCATATCCCGCAACAGGCTGCGGCGCTGGCTGCGCAGGGCTCTCCGCTCTTTTTTCGATTCTGCCTCTTCCAAAGCCCGCTCCACGCGGTAGACCTCGCGCTCGGCCGCCTCGTACTGGCTTACCAATGCCGCGTACTGCTGCTCGGCCTGATAGACCGCCAGTCCACGTTCATAGTTGGCCAAAAACAGGTCCGCGGTGGGGCCGGTGCAGACCCCTTCGTAGTCGCGTCCACGGCGGCCGACAACAAAACCGTTTTCCGGGGTGCAATACTGCTCCACCCCTTCCTCGTAACCCCGCTGCCAGGCACCGGTGTCGGTACGCACGCCGTACTCGTGACATTTCTGGGCGATCTGGTAGACAGTCGCCTGACTGCGGCCACGGGCACCGTCTTCGATGCCACGCTCGTACCAGAGACCCGCCTGGCATTCGTTTTCGGAAATTACTGCGCAGCCACTGGACAGGGCCAGGGTTGCAGGAATCGATATAAGGGTGAGCAGTTTCCAGAGTTTCATTTTGTCATCCACGGGTTGCACGCCGTTATTACATTCCCTTCCCCGTGAACCTGTGCTGAATCAGCCAAAACGCTTATCCGCCACGAACGGGTTGGTCTGGCGCTCCTGCCCGAAGGTGGACATGGGGCCGTGGCCGGGAATGAACTTTACCTGATCCCCCAGTGGCCAGAGTTTTTTGGTGATGGAGTCGAGCAGGTCCTGGTGGTTGCTCATGGGGAAATCGGTACGGCCGATGGATCCGGCGAACAGTACGTCCCCCACCAGCGCGAGGTTGCTGGGGCGATGGAAGAAGATGACGTGACCGGGGGTGTGGCCGGGGCAGTGAATGACTTCGAGCACTTCGTCGCCAACGGTGACGGTGTCGCCGTCGTGCAGCCAGCGATCGGGAGTAAAGGTTTCCACCGGGGGGAGGCCGTACATCTGCGCCTGGACTTCGATCTTTTCGATCCAGAACTGGTCGGCTTCCTGTGGGCCCTCTACCGGCAGTTTGAGGTCGCGGGCCAGGGGGGCCGTGCCGCCCACATGGTCGAGATGGCCGTGGGTAAGGAGGATTTTCTCGAGCTTGAGGCCGTGCTCTTCGACGGCGGCGAGGATACGGTCCACATCACCACCCGGGTCCACTACGGCCGCGCGCTTGCTGTCGTCACACCACAGCAGGGTGCAGTTTTGCTGGAATGGGGTAACGGGAACCGAGTGAAATTGCAGAGCCATGGGAGTACCTGTTTAGTCTTCGGTGCCGAGTATAACGCTCACTTTCTTATCCGGCTAAGGTGGCTCTTGTGCTTCGTGGCTGGTTGGGTGGCGGTGCAGCTACCGGGTGGGCCCTCGTGAGACACGCCGTAGACCCATCCATGGGGGCTCGGCTGCGGCCGTCCTGGCCGCAGACGGTCTCACGAGGGCCCACCCGGTACCAACACCTTCGATTGTGGCTTCAGAACACTAAATAGCTGCCGCAGTCGCCCTCTGCAGTGGGCTCGGCCGGCGCGAATTCGACTTTTTCAGTAGCTCGCGCACATCCTCGATCAGGGCCTTCTGCACCAGTTCGCTCTGCCAGTAACCATCGTGAGACACCAGTTGCGGCCCCCAGCTGGCGGCGCTCCAGTCGGCGAGAGGACGGGTTTCGTAATCGCGGTAGACGGCCTGGTTGTAGGAGGGGCTGAGTGGCTTGAGAGGCCAGCCGAAGAGGTCGTCGGGGTTGTAGAAGTTTTTCCAGCGGAAGTTGTAGCCGCGGGTGTCCGAGGTAACGGCCTGGATCTGGTCGCGGGCCATGCCGGCGGTCCACAGGGGGTTGCTGGCGCCGAGGGTGTACCAGTGGGCCAGGGTCTTGCCGCGCTGGAAAAGGTCCTTGGCGGAGCCCTTGTGGACACCTTTGGGGCCGCCGTCGCGCCAGATACCGTGGCTGATCGTGGGGCGCTGGGCGTCCCAGAGATAATTCGACAGGATGCTGCAGCCAATGGAGTGGCTAAGCAGGATGACAGGGGCAGTGTCGCTGGTGGCTTTGGCGGCGCGCTCGAAGGTCTGGTAGATGGCCTGCTGGGTTTTGTCGTAGTTGCCGCCGCGCTGGTCGATATCCGTCATCTGGGATGCGGCTTCGGCAAGTCCGTAGAGCATGAATTTGCGCGCGCGCAGGTAGTCCATATCGCGCTTCTGCATGGCTTCGAATACCCGCTCGAGGTTCGGCTGCAGGTGCCCCTGGCAGAGGACGGTATCGGCGTGGATGCGCGACCAGTCGTCGCCCAGTTCGCTTTTGAGTGCCTGAAACAGTGGCTCGGCAAAGCCTTCGTCCACGGCGCCCATACCCGGTGCCGCCAGGATGACCAGATCAGCCATTGTCACTCCCCTGAAATGTTCTTGTGTGCGTTCTTATTGGATGCGATTTCCGCGCCAGGGTTTTCCCGCGCATCGATTTGGCCTGAGCATTTTGTGAATTTGTGCTGTTGTTCCAATGACGAACTGTGACTCATGCACCACAAACACGAAAAGCTACCACCCTCTGGTGGTAATGGGAAGAAATGCGCCACAGATGAGGATTTAGGCGCCAGAATGACACCCATGGCAGTGGATTACGTAAAAAAATACGATTTTTTCGCGCCTCCCCCGGAACTTCCGCGCCAGGCCTCCGTCAAAGATACCAGTTCCCCTGATCACATCGTTTGAACGCGTGGTGATCGAACTCTCTCATCGTATCTCTGCTTTAAGCCGGCCTTGCGCCGGCTTTTTTCTGCCTTGTGTCTGGAGTATCAACTTTTCGGCGGCGCGTCGGAGCGGCGCCGGATCAGGGTGAAATCCAGCTGCACCTGCTGGCCATTTTCTGCCTCGCCGGCGCGCATCGCGCGGACTTTCTTTACCAGCAGGTCCACTGCCGCCCGGGACATATCCACAACCGGTTGATGGATGGTGGTCAGCTCCGGCCAGATGGTCGTAGCGAGCGCGGTGTCATCGAACCCGCAAACGGTCAGATCCCTGGGCACATCGAGGCCCCGGCGCTGGGCCACGGAGACGGTGGCCGCGGCCATTTCGTCGTTACTGGCAAAGACCGCGGTAGGTGGCTGCTTCAGGTTCAGCAGCTTTTCCGCACCGGCAAGCCCGGAGCGGTAGGTAAAAATCCCCTCCTCAATCAGCTCGTCCACCGGCGTCAAACCAGAGTCTTTCAGCGCCTGACGATAGCCTTCCAGACGGCGCTGGCTCACCTGCTGGCCGCGGTCACCAGTGATGTAACCGATACGCCGGTGACCGAGGGAGGCAATATGCCGGGTCATTTCGTAGGCGGCCTGGTAGTCGTCGATCTTGACCACCGAGATGTTATTGCGGGGCTGCTCAGCGGCCATCAGCACCGCCGGCGTTTCACTGGACTCCAGCACTTCCAGTACTGCCGGCAGATCCGACAGTGGCGGCGGCAGCAGCACGGCCTCAACACCGCCGCTCAACATCCGCGCCACCACGGCTTCCGCATTCAGCTCCACATCACAGTGCTCAACCACCAGCTGAATATTGTAGCGGCTGGACTGTTCCAGGGCGCCGATCAGAAAGGCGCTGAGGTAGGAAGCGTTGAGGTGACTGTGCAACAGACCAATCTTGATCTGGGCGCCGCCCGCAAGACTGCGCGCGGCACTGTTGGGGGTATAGCCCAGGGACTTGATCGCCGCATTGACGGTCTCGCGGGTGCGCGCGCGCACGTTGTCCTCGCCATTGATCACCCGGGAAACGGTCATCGGCGAGACGCCGGCCTCGCGGGCTACATCGGCAATGGTTGGCCCGCTGCCCTGGCGGCGGCTCTGTTTTGGTTTCACGCTGTCACGACCCGGTCAATTTCACAGACCCACAATGATCCACTGTTAACGCAATACGACGCAAGCGGTCACGCGGAAACGGGGTCACCGGCATGGCAGTACTGACGAATAAAGGCATGGTGCTCCGGCAGTGCATTCACACTCTGTGCAACGCGGGCGCGAAGTCCGGTTTGCAGCTGCTGCATTTCCTGCCGGGTCATCATTTGTGTCACCGGGTGGCAGCTTTCAGGCTGAAGCCCCTGCCCCAGCATTACCTGTACCCAGGAATCCACCCGAAACAGTTCGTCGTTATTCTGGTAGGCGTGGGCGCGCTCGCGGAACAGTTCGATACGCTGGGCAAGACTGTCGGGAATCGCCATCTGCCGGCAGTGATCCCAAAAGGCATCACCCTCACGCTGGTTGACGTGATAGTGCAGCACGATGAAATCGCGAATATCTTCCATTTCGACCCGGGTCTGGCGGTTGTACTCCTCTTGCAGCGAAGACTCCACACCAGTGAATGGAAACAGCTGCATCAGACGCACAATACCGGTCACGATCAAGTGAATACTGGTGCTTTCCAGTGGCTCGATAAATCCGCTGGCAAGCCCCAGGGCGATGCAGTTGTTCTTCCAGGCGGCTTTCCTCCTGCCGGTGGTAAAACGGATCACCCGGGGATCGGTCAATGGCTCGCCATCTACCCGTTCGAGCAACAGTGCAGTGGCATCCTCATCCGAGAGGTATTGGCTGGAGTAGACCAGCCCGTTACCCACGCGCTCCTGCAGCGGAATCCGCCAGCGCCAGCCGGCGGACTCGGCGATGGAGCGGGTATAGGGCATGGCCGGGCCGGTGGCCCTGGTCTGCAGGGGCACCGCGCTGTCGCTCGGTAACCAGTGGGTCCAGTCCTCAAAGCCGCTGCCCAGCGCCTTTTCGATCAACAGTCCGCGAAAGCCACTGCAGTCGATAAACAGGTCACCGGCAATCTCCTCGCCGCCTTCCAGCAGCAGGGATTCGATATCACCGCTGTGGGCATTCTGCCGGACATCACAGATTTTGCCTTCGACCCGGGTCACCCCGTGCTTTTCACTGATAGTGCGCAGAAACGCGGCATAGCGCGTCGCGTCCAGGTGATAGGCAAAATTGAGTGGCGACTTTGGCCCGGTGGCGAAGCGGCCGGCTTCCGCGGCCTGGTGCTCGACACAGAACTCACCAAATTCGGAATCGAACCCCATCTCTTTTCCGCGCAGCCAGAAATGGTGAAAATCACACATCCAGGCGCTGGTTCCAGTCTTGCCAAAGGAGTGAATATACCGCTCCCCTTCCCTTCCCCAGTTTTCGAATGCGATCCCCAGTTTCGCAGTGGCCTGGGTTGCGCGCATAAAAGCCTGCTCATCGATACCCAGCAGGTGATGGAAAGTGCGCAATGGGGGAATGGTGGCCTCCCCCACGCCGACAGTACCGATCGCATCGGACTCCACCAGCGTGATGTCCAGTAGCTCGCCAAGCTTCGTCGACAGTGCGGCGGCAGCGACCCAGCCGGCGGTACCACCACCGGCGATCACTACCCGCCTTATCCGATTTTTTCCGCTGTGTTCGCCTGCAGCAGAATTATCCATCGCAGCCATCCAACCACCTCTTAGCGATTCAGTTTATTGATCAACATCGCGCGTAACTGACGGGCGCTGTTGTTATCGAGTTTCCCCAGTACGCCGCGCGCCTGCTCCGGCAGGTGCTCTCCGGCGCGGTCTCCGGGGCCGAACACGTAATACTCAAACAGCTGGCGCCAACCTTCCTTTTCATGCTCCGGCTTGTCCCGCAGGGTTAAAATGCCGTGATACAGGGCATTCATACCGGAACCGGTATACAGCGGGGCATCGTCCCACCAGTAGTTCACCAGAATATTGAAAGGGCTCAGTCCCTCCACATGGTGCATCCACATACTCGGTATATAGATCGCATCCCCGGGTTCGAGCTCTGCCACATACCCGGCGGCCAGCGCGTCGCGGAAGCGCGGGAAGCGTTCGAAATCCGGGTTGGAAAAATCCACCATGCTGATCGCCTGGCCACCGGGAGTAAGATCCAGTGGGCCAAAGTAAAGGTTGGGGAACTGCTCCGGGGGAAAAATGGTAAAGCGGCGCCGGCCAGCGACACAGCAGGCGATATTGTCCAGCGCATCATAGTGGCAACTGGCCACGGACCGGTTGCCAATCCAGATTTTCATTTGCGGCGACGCTACCGGGTAGGTCCGCTCCTGACGCGGAATTTCCAGGTCATTATCTTTGCGCAAGCCAGGAAGGTGGCCATCGACGGAAGTGGAAGAAATGTAGTAGGAATGGTACGGGTTATCCGGATCACTGGCGTCATCCGGTTCCAGAGTCTGCAGTATTTTTACCAGTACCTCATCGATGGGCGCGCGCAGGGTATCGTAATTCAGGGTGCGTACGTCTTCATCGTAAAAATACCGCCCCTCCATTTCCCGTCGGCCAAAATTGACCAGGCAGGGCTTACCGTTGTAGTGACTGACCAGGTAATCCACTGCTGCCGCCGGTGAACGCCTTCCCTCCTCGACCAGCGGCCAATGGTCCACCAGCCCTTTCAGCACCACCGGACGATTGGCCGACAGGATTTCCGGAGGAATCTCTCCACAGGAAATCCCCTCCAGTGTCACGATGGGATTACAACCGTGCATTTTTCAGTGCCACCAGCTTTTCAATATTGCCCAGTGAAGACAACATCAGAAAAACCCCGCGCAGATATCCTGCCTGATTCAGGGCGTGCAGAGCCTCGCCATCGAGCGCATTCAAACGCTCTTCACTGACCGTGTAATACCCGGAAAGCTGGTGCTTGTCGCCATTCTTCAGATCGATATTGATGGAGACTGGCTCGATCAGACCGAGCTCGTCCAATGCGGAAAACATCGTACGCCCGACGCCCCCGCCCTGATGGATGGTGCGCAGCACGCCGGAGATATATTCGAGGTAGGGACTGTTGCCGCCGAACTCCAGAAAAAGCGGAGTACCCTCACTGCGACTCAGCTTGTTGCTACTGAGATCCACATAGATCATCGGCTGCGGCGGTTCGCCGCTATCTTCTGCAGCTTCCTGAAAGCCGATGATAAATGGGCCCCGGGCAATCATGGCCGGCACATAGTGCCCTGTCCAGCCATTGCTTTCCGCTGCCGTGCCTCCCAGAAACAGGTTTTCCCCTTTCTGCAGGCCAAGGATAGCCACGGCCTGATAGTCGCCATCATCGGGGGTTTTTCGCAGAAGGATGGGGTATTCCCGCTGGATATTTTCGAATTCGGTGGGAAAAGTAATGACCGCGGCGGCGCCATCACCGCTGTCAGGGGAATAATGTTCCAGAACTTTAAGATCGGCGTGTTCGACGTTGTTGAGCAACACGTAATTATTCTGCATGGCCTTCTGCATAGTCACCTCACTATTTTCGTTATTATTTTGCAGTTTGCTATTTTCTAGAATAAGGGCTTCATAGTAACGGTATTTCCAGTAAACAAAAAGCCGCTGTTTCCAGCGGCTTTTTGCACTTCTCACTAGCTGAGATTCACCACAAATTCTTCATCAGAATTTGTAGGAAGCTCCCAGCTGGTAGCGAGCACCCAGGTCATCCATGTAGCGAACCATACGCTCGTTACGGTTGTACTGGGTGATGTCCTCGCCAGTAATGTTGATACCCTCAAATGCCAGAGAGATCTGATCGGTCAGCTCATAGCCGATGCTCATATCAATCTGTGAAAAGGTATCCACATAACGCGGGTTACGAGAGGAACCCTGGTTGGTGGCGGTGAGGAACTTGTCGCGCCAGTTGTAGGCCAGTCGTGCCTGCAGACCGAAGTTTTCGTAAACCAGCACCACGTTGGCGGTGTCACTCAGGCCGGTCAGGGCAAACTGGTTCTCAGTAGGCAGACCCAGGTTATCGAAACCTACGTCACCGCGCACGATGGTGTAGTTGGCCTGGATACCAAAGCCGGTCTCACCGAAGAAGTGCTGCGCGGCCAGTTCGGCACCGTGAATTTTCGCTTCACGGTTGTTGATCGGCTTACTGGTGCGGAACACCATTTCCGGATCGCCCGCTTCCGGAATCACGTCCCAACCTTCCGTCTCACCCAGCAGCAACAATTGCTCGTTGGTACCTTCGAAAACACCGTTAGGGAAAATGTCCGGGTTATCAGTAATGGCCTCCGGATGCTCCATCAACACTACCATTGCGTAGAGGTTGGTGTCGTCGGTGGCAAGGCCCAGATTGTCCAGCTCGGCGATGGCCGCATCAACACGCGGGCCTGCGGTCTGGTCGAGGATACCGAAGTGGGTCTCGTCTATCTGACCGGTACCGATAAAGTTGTCCACACGTTTCTCGAAGAAGCCGAGGGAAACGTAGCTGGAGTCACCGTAGTACCACTCCACCGACAGATCCAGGTTGTTGGATTCCAGCGGCAGCAGTCCGGGGTTGGAAGAAGTGGCTGTGGGGATAGCGCCGTTGATAGTGGATCCATCCAGGCCAAAGTTACCCGGCGCCACTTTCAGGTCGCTGTAACCGGCGCGCGCGATCGACTTGCTGTAGGAGAAACGACCCACCAGGTCATCGGTGAACTGGATATCAAAGTCGAGACTCGGCAACAGGTTGTCGTAGCTCGCATCGGCGGACCACGCCTGCTGATCACCCGCCGCACCCGGCGCGAAGTCGTTGTTGTTTTCCCAGACCAGGTACGGAATCGGGTTCACCAGGGACTGGGAGTCCACATCGGTGGTTTCGTAACGCGCGCCAGCGAGGAAGTTCACCGGCATATTCGCCAGCTCACTGTTCAGGCCAACCTGGAAGTAGACCGCAGAGGTGTCTTCTTTCAGGATGTCTTTGAAGGAGTTGGTGTCGGAAACACACAGGCAGGTATCCGGGTACAGGGTGTTGGCATAACGGGTAAGCTCAACCGCATCGCCACGGAAACCGATCACCGGGCTGTCGCCGGTATTGAAGTCTTCAAACTGGCTGGCCACATTGATGGCATCGAGCATTCCCGCAGGGAATTCACCCGGGTTGGCAATACCCCAGTTGCCCAGCGCCTGGTTCACGCCGGAAGTCTGGTAGGCATTCATTTCCATCTGACGGGTTTCAACACCGAAGTCGAAACGGCCGTTGTCAAACTCGAAGCTACCGTCAAATTTCGCCTGGGTAATGTCGTTGACGGAACCGGCACCGCGCACACGCAAAATGGAGGAGCCTACGTTATCTGCGGTCAGCGCATTACCCGGCACGCTGGTGCTGTAGCTGTACTGCGGGGTGCTGCCGGAAAAATCGAGGGTTTTACCGGTTACGGTGGGGGAACCGAGGCCGATAGCCACTTCACCGGAGCGATCCGGCCCGGTGGGCAGACTTTCCATGCTGGAATCGTGTACGTCGAACGCCAGGGTCAGGCTGTCATTAACCTCGAACTCCACGTTGATACCGAGAGAGTCCAGGGTATTGCTCTGGGAGCGGAACTGCTGCTCGTAACCCACATCCACGGTGCCGCCGTAGGCTTCGGTGATGCTCAGCGGCGTGGCAATTTCGGAGTCGTCAAATACAATGCGCGCAACGTTGGAGCCGTTCTGGATCCAGTTGGTTACTTCACCGCGATGCTCTTCGATATCGTTGTCCGCGTAGAGATAATCAACCGTCGCTGTGATTTTCTCGGTGGGCTTGAATTGCAGGGTCAGCTGGCCGTTGAGGCGTTCGCGCTGGGTATCGGAGAAGGCGTAGCGGAAGTCATTCGGGCGCGCGTAGAGCTGGCCATCCTGCGGGGCGTTTACGATTTCCGCCTTGTCCGCGTCGGGCACACCACCCTGATTGTAGAGGTCATCCTGCCCCCACACACCGATATTCCAGTTGTTCACGGTTACGCCGGAGTAGCCGGAGTCACGCTGCTGGTGGCTCAGCGCCAGGGCGGCACCCCAGGTTTCGTCTTCGTTGGCAAAGCTGAGGATGCCGGAAACTTCCGGAGTAATGTCATCGTTGTAACGGTTGGTCGAATCCGCAACCGCTTTCACACCAACATTGGCAGTGAGGCCCGGGTTATCCAGGGGACGCATGGTGTCGATATTGATAGTGGCGCCAATACCGCCGGTCGCCACGTTCGCCTTGCTGGTCTTGTACACCTGGACACCGCTGATGTTGTCGGACGCCAGGTTGGCAAAGTTGAACGCGCGGCTCCCTTCGGCGCGAGTCGTGCCGTCGCCGCCACTGCCGCCGCCGTAGGTGGTGCCCGTCGGCATGGTGCGGCCGTTCAGGGTCACCATGTTGTTATCCGGGCCGAAACCGCGCACGGTCACTTCCGCGCCTTCGCCGTTCACCCGGTTGATGGACACACCGGTAATCCGCTGCAGGGATTCCGCCAGGTTGGTGTCCGGGAATTTACCCATATCTTCTGCTGAGATGGCATCCACCACACCGGTGGACTCGCGCTTGATGTCCATGGCGCGATCCATGGAGGCGCGGATACCGGTGACGGTCACCTCTTCCAGGGCGCCGTCCTGAGCCAGTGCAGAGGCACAGGTCATCGAGGCGATGGCAGCTACCACTGCACCCGAAAGTTTTTTGCGTTCGAACATTTTGGATTTCCCTCTTCGCATTATGCCGCGGCTGACGCTGCTCGACTGGACCACTTCGAGAAGGACATGGCGGCTCTTATTGGTTTTGTTGAATTTGTGATCTTTATGGTACCGCTACCATAATATTGATACGCCTCTAGACTCTGCGAGTCAAGTGGTTTCTCTCCTATCTATTGAGAAGACGAATGATTGAATGGGATAGTCCCCCCGCCACCGAAAAATTTGCGGTGAGAATCCGCCAAAGCGTGTGAATTGGCGGCATCCCCGCTCCTCGGCTTACCCCGTGAGCGGGGTCCGGGGGAGGCAATGCGTTAGTGGCCCGGCGCCCAGGGGTATTCCACGGCCTTGTAGTACTCGAGGGTTTCTGGCGGCGGGGACACGCCTTCGGGGAGCGGCCGCCGGGAGACGGACTGAAAATAGGCGATGGATGCGTCGCGCCACCACTGCGCCTCGCGCTCCTGCACTGCCAGCAGGCGCGCGGTTTTGTCGAACCTCCCGGCGTCGATCAGCGGCTCAAGAGACCGCCACTGCGTGCGCATCTTGCCGACGGCCTGCACGCCGCGATCGTAGCGGTGGGCCAGCTCTTCCCAGAGGTCGCGCCCGGAAGGCATGGGGTAATCCCAGGGCAAATGGTGGAACCAGAGCAGCAGGTCATCTCCCACCGCGCTGCGGCTGGCAAACTGCTTTGCTACCGCGGGGGCGTATTGCGAGACCGCATCGCTACCCTCACTGGTGCGGTCGAAGCCGATACCGTTGCGGTCTGCGCGGTGGTAATAGGCGGGGTTCCACTCTGGCCGCGCCAGGTCCGACACCCAGGGGCCGGGGCCGTAGTGGTGCCCGGTGGCCATCAGGTGGGCAAGCCCCAGGGGAGTCATGTAGTCCACCACCGCCTGGCGCGAGGCCATCATCATCGCCAGTCCGGTTTCGAGTATGCGCGGGTCGCGGCCGAAGGTTATCTGCAGCCACTCGCGGGCAATGGCCTCCGCCCCCAGCTCCGGATTCCACGCCATGCGCCCGAACACATACCAGTTGGCCTGATTGAATATCGACCCGGTCCAGTCGCGGGCACTGCCGATATTGGCCACCCCGGCGATACCCGTGAGCCGGTGATTGTGCAGGTTGCCGTCGATGACCTTCGCCACCGTGGAGCCCGCACCTTTGACAAAAGTATCCGCGCGCAGCACTTCTTCATACATGGGCCCCAGGTAGGCCAGGTGCGAGGCGAAGCCCAGGTATTCTTTGGTGATCTGGAACTCCATCATCAGCGGCGTTGAGGGCATGGCGCCGAACATGGGATGGAAAGGTTCCCGGGGCTGGAAGTCGATGGGGCCGTTTTTGACCTGCACGATGACGTTGTCATCAAACTGGCCATCCAGTGGCACAAAGTCGCTGTAGGCCTGCTTGGCGCGGTCCTCCGGATTGTCCTGCTGGTACACGAAGGCGCGCCACATCACCACGCCGCCATGGGGCGCCAGCGATCGTGCCAGCAGGTTTGCCCCTTCTGCGTGGCTGCGCCCGTAATCCTGTGGGCCCGGCTGCCCCTCGGAATTGGCCTTCACCAGAAAGCCGCCGAAATCCGGAATCACCCGATAAATTTCATCCGCCTTGTCCTTCCACCAGCGCTGCACCTTCGGGTTTTTCGGATCCGCAGTATCGAGCCCGCCGATTTCCACCGGCGCACTGAAGCGTGCGGACAGGTACACGCGGATACCGTAAGGGCGAAACACATCCGCGAGAGCCGCCGCTTTGGCGAGGTAGCGCGGGGTGAGACTGTCGGCACTGGCGTTGACGTTGTTCAGCACCGTGCCATTGATGCCGAGGGTCGCGTTGGCGCGGGCGTAATCGGTGTAACGGGGATCGAGCAGGTCCGGCAGGTTCCACCAGTCCCAGATGGACTGACCGGCATAGCCGCGCTCCACCGTGCGGTCGAGATTGTCCCAGTGATTGAGCAGGCGCAGACCGATGCGCGGCTGGGAGGCGATGTCTACATCGGCAAGCGGTGTGTTCGTCTGCAGCAGGCGCAACAGGTGGAAGCTGCCGTAAAGCAGGCCGCGCTCCGTGTTGGCCGCGACCACGGTACCTTTGTGGCCGTCCAGGGTCGCGGAGCGGATCAGGTAGCCCTCGTCACCCAGGTCTCGCAGGGGAAGTCCTGCCCCGCGGATTGCCCGGGACGTCTGCGGGGTGGCCACCAGCACAAAACCATCGCCCTCTATCCGCTCGCGTAGTTCCGGCGCGCTTGCCAACAACCCGCCTACGCCGCGCACCAGCTCGCGCTCGATGGCCTGCAAGGTTTGCGAGCGCTCACGCTCGGGGATGACCAGCTGCCGGAGCTGTGGACGGTAACGCTCGCGGGTATCCGCTTCCAGTGGCGGGTAGCGCAGCCACAGGTCGTAGCCATCTTCGGCGTTTACCGGCACTGATATCAGTGCGGCAGCCATCAGCAGCAAGCCCAGCAAAGAGGCCAGAAACAGGGTCGGGGATTTGCCGATCACATCGCTTTTCATGGTTTTCACTCGATGTTTTTATTATTCCGCGGTCGCCACCTCTTCCTAATGAGGGTGGTGCAAGGCTAAAATGGTAGCGCTATCATAACTACGATAACACAGAATTTCACCTTGAGCGCTAGTTGAAACAACATCCAGCTACGCATGCTCTATCGCGGCTCTATAGGGAAAACGGCATGCTGAAAATACAATCCGCCCGGGTCATTACCACCTGCCCCGGACGCAACTTCATCACCCTGCAAATCGAAACGGAAGATGGCACCCGCGGGCTCGGCGATGCGACCCTCAATGGCCGCGAGCTGGCGGTGGCCAGCTATCTCGAAGAGCACATCATCCCCTGCCTGATCGGGCGCGATGCACACCAGATCGAAGATATCTGGCAGTACCTCTACAAGGGGGCTTACTGGCGCCGGGGCCCTGTCACCATGTCGGCGATTGCCGCGGTGGACATGGCGCTGTGGGATATCAAGGGCAAGGTCGCCGGCCTGCCGCTGTATCAGTTGCTCGGTGGCGCCTGTCGCAAAGGCAATATGGTGTACGCCCATGCCAATGGCGAAAGCATTGAAGAGACCATTGCCGAGGCAAAGAGATATATCGAGCAGGGCTATCGCGCGGTGCGCCTGCAGTGCGGCGTACCGGGGCTGAATTCCACCTACGGTGTGAGTAAAGACAAGGAGCGCTACGAGCCGGCGGACTCAGACCTGCCCTCGGAAAATACATGGTCGACGGAAAAATACCTGCGCGTTGTGCCGGAGCTGTTCGCCGCCGCGCGCGAGGAACTGGGCTGGGATATTCACCTGCTGCACGACGCCCACCACCGCATGACACCTATTGAGGCCGCGCGACTGGCCAAGGACCTGGAACCCTACCGCCTGTTCTGGCTTGAAGATGCGGTGCCGGCAGAAAACCAGGCCAACTTCCGCCTGATTCGCCAGCACAGCACAACGCCGCTGGCGGTGGGCGAAGTGTTCAACAGTATCTGGGACTGCAAGCAGTTGATCGAGGAACAACTGATCGACTATATCCGCGCGACGGTAGTACACGCCGGCGGCATCACCCACCTGCGCCGCATTGCCAACCTTGCCGCACTCTACAATGTGCGCACCGGCTGCCACGGTGCCACCGACCTGTCACCGGTCACCATGGCCGCGGCGCTGCATTTCGGTCTGTCGATTCCGAATTTCGGTATTCAGGAATATATGCACCACACGGATGAGACCAACGCGGTATTCCCCCACGGATACTCGTTTAGCGACGGCTACCTGCGCCCGGGAGATCAACCGGGGCTGGGAGTGGAAATCGACGAGGAAATGGCAAAGGATTTCCCCTACCAGCGCGCGTACCTGCCGATCAACCGGCTGGAAGACGGCGGCATGCACGACTGGTGATCGGGCACATCCGCCCACAAAAAAAGCCAGCGGAAGTCCGCTGGCTTTTTTGTATTTGCCGGTTGCTTAACACGGGAATTTACTCACACACATTCCCGGTAACCTCCGGCACTTCGGCGCTGCTGCCGCCTTTGTTGCCCTGCATACCAAAGCTCACCGTCTGGCCGGCACCAATGGTGTCGTTCCAGCCCATACTGCTGGCTGTGAACGGACCCATGCCATTGACCACGGCATTCCAGGTATTCACCAGCGAGGTACCATCGGTATAACCCCACTCTACCTGCCAGCCGCTGACCGGTTCGCTGCCGGTATTGGTCAGGCGCACTTCCGCGGTGAAGCCATTGTTCCACTCATTGGAAACCACATAATCACAGGCAACTCCGCTACCGGCACTGCCCCCGGAGCTGGAGCTGGAACTGGTGCCTCCGCTGGACGAACTGCCACTGGACGACGAGCCGCCGGAAGAACTACTGGACGAGGAACTGCTCGACGATGAACTGCTGGATGAAGACGAACTGCTGGAAGACGACGAGGAAGAGCCTCCGCCAGAACCGCCACCGTCAAACGCCACATCCACACAGCCGTGGAAGCGCTCCCAGGTAAAGTAGTTACGGCCCCATTCACCGTAGATGATATGTCGCCCTTCCCGCTCCGGCACTTCACAAGTGGTGTGGAACAGGTTGCTTGCCTTTTCCGCGACGATGTTCGGGTTGGCGGCGGGATTGGCGTCATCGTATTTCAGTACACAAAAAGCGTCTTCTTCGAAGTCGTCCCAGGTCAGGGTACCACCCACCTGGTAATCGAAATCCGCTTTGGTAATCCAGTAGCGGAATTCCTCGGTGTCATCCCAGTGCGGCCCCCAGCTGATATTCCAGCTGAAGGTCTGGGTGCCGGCGCTCATGGTGCTGGTGGGCCAGTCGAGCTGGTAATCCCAGGGCGTAGGGCCGCCGTTCCAGGTTTCACTGTCAAAACCACAGACATTGGTGCTTTCCGCCTGCGCGCGCCCCTGAGCGTGGGTGAGCACACTCATGAACTGGTAGCTACCACTGAAATCCTTTTGCGCTGCCTCGATACATGCGGGAGTGGTGGCCTGATCCGGCTTTTCGTTGAGGCCACAATGGGCATTGCGCGATGGCGGCTCCACAATCAGACCGTGACCAAAGGCCACGCCCGCCACCAGAGCCAGCCCGACTACGCCCAGGCCATTTTTCAATAGTCGTTTATTCCACACACGGTTTCTCATCGTCGCTGTCCTCTTTTTCTACGTTTTATGGGTTTACTGCTGAGGAAGTGACGGGTGGGCTTTTTACTTGGGCCCCACGAGACTGCGACAAGTTGTCACAGTGTGGATACCATCAAACTAAACGGGTGAATCAGGCGCAGTGGCCGGCGATAAATTCCCGGTGTGAAGGCATGGCGGCGACAGAGCGCTCGACCACGGATTTGATCTCGCGCATACGCCCCGCAAACATCTCCTGCGGCATGGCATCCACCAGTGGGTGGTAGCCGCGCGGGATTATTCCCTGCCCCAGCATTACCTCCATCCAGCTCAGCTCGTTGAACAGTTCGTTGTTGGCGCGGACGATGCGGCCATTTGCGCGGAAATGATCGAGTTTCTGTTGCAGGGTATCGGGAACATCCATGGTACGGCAGTAATTCCAGAAATCACTGTCGTCGCGCTCGGTGGCACAGTAGTGGAGAATCAGGAAATCGCGGATGCGGTCCATCTCGAAATGGGTCTGGCGGTTGTACTCGTCGATGTCGACCGGGTCAAAATCGCGGGTGGGGAACAGGCTGAGCAATCGCGCAATGGCAGACTGCACCAGGTGAATGCTGGTGGATTCCAGCGGCTCCATAAAACCGCTGGCGAGGCCGAGGGCCACACAGTTTTTGTGCCAGAACGCATTGCGCTTGCCGGTGGTAAAGCGCAACAATTTTGGGTCGGCCAAAGGCTTGCCGTCGAGATTATTCAGCAGTATTTCGCGCGCGTCGTCTTCGTCCATAAAGCGGCTACTGAATACGTGGCCGTTGCCGATGCGGTGCTGCAGCGGAATACGCCACTGCCAACCCGCCGGACGGGCCGTGGAGCGTGTATAGGGGAGCGGGTGTTCATCGCCCTCACAGGGCACCGCCCAGGCGCGGTCGCAGGGCAGCCAGTGACGCCAGTCTTCATAACCGACCCCCAGGGCTTCACCAATCAGCAAGCCGCGGAAACCGGAGCAGTCGATAAACAGGTCGCCTTCAACCGCCCTTCCGTCTTCCAGTTTTACCGACTCGATAAAGCCGCTATTTTTTTCCAGCGCGGTCTGCACCACTACCCCTTCGGTGCGAATAACGCCACGCTGCTCCGCGTACTCCCGCAAAAACTGCGCGTAGAGACCGGCATCAAAATGGAACGCATAGGTGATATTGGAGAGCGGCGAATTGCCGGCGTTGATCGAGCGCATAAAGCGCCCCTCCAGTGCCGCCAGTGCGGTGAGGGTGTACTCGCCGATATCCTGACTACCTCCGGCGAGATGCTCTTTCAGCCAGTAGTGGTAAAACGGAATGCCCTCCATATCCTTGCCTACTTCACCGAAGGCGTGGATATAGGAATCGCCCTTCTTGCCCCAGTCCACAAACTGGATACCGAGCTTGAAGGTACCACGGGTGTTGCGCAGGAACTCGTCTTCATCGAGACCGAGCATCTTGTTGAACACCTGAATCTGCGGGATGGTCGCCTCACCGACACCGACGGTGCCAATTGCTTCCGATTCCACCAGTTCTATGTGCGCGCTGCCTTTCAGCACTTTGGACAGCGCCGCCGCGGCCATCCAACCAGCGGTGCCGCCACCGACAATCACGATCTTGCGAATATTATTATTGTGCATGGGCCGTCCGTTTTTACTTCGCGCTTTCGCTCAAACTTACCGCCCGCGTAACAAAACATCAAACAAAAACGCAATAAAAAAAGGCGCACTGCGAACAGTGCGCCGACGAGAAAGCACAACAATATCCTGTGAGAGGAAGGCGTGCAAAAGGTGATATTTAATTAAAAGTTCGCGCGTACAATCAGTGCATAACGTCGGTCCTGAATGAACCAGGAACGTCCGGCTTGGGTACCCTGGTTGTCCAACTGCATGATGGTTTCCGTCTGGGTATCCAGCAGGTTGGAGGCCTGCAATCCCACGGTTACCCCGTTGTCGAAGTTATAGAACACGGAACCGTCCATATACCCGGCATCGTCATTGAAGATCGGATATTTACTGATGGTATCGCGGGTAGTCAGCAGATACTTCGAACGCCAGTTGTACGCGAGGCGCGCGGACCAGGGCCCTTTCTCGTACATACCCACCACATTGAACGTATGCTCGGAAACACCGCGCAGTGGCAGCAGGGAAATATCCGGCAGCGGATAGCGGTCAAAGGCCTCCTCTTCTCCAGTAGTAGGCTCCCCAGCCCCCTCAACACCACTGTTGCTGAGGCCGGAATCAATCCAGGTGTAGTTCAGCTGCAGACCAACCCCATCAAACGGCGCCGGCAGGAAATCGTAGAACTGCTGATAGGCCAACTCCACGCCCTGCATAAATCCGTCACCGCCGTTGACGGTGGATTCGAAGTCCACGGTCTGCACCTGGCCGGTTTGCGGGTTGGCGAAGTCGCGTGGGAAAGCACCCTTGATAAAGGTATCGCTCAGGTCCTTGTAGAACAGCGAGGTGGTGAACGAGCCTACATCGGCAAAGTACCACTCCACAGAGGCGTCGTACTGAATAGACTCCATCGGCCACAGGTAGGGGTTGCCGCCGGAACCGGTCCAGTCTACCGGCGCCACCGACACGATATTGGTACCGGTATCTTCCGTTTCTTCACCGTCCACCGGAGGCTCGACCGGGCCATCTTCACGTACCACACCCAACTGGCGGGCACCGATCACAGCCTGGTTTTTTACTTCCGACATATCCGGCAGGGCAATCGCCTTGGAAACCGCAAAGCGGGCCAGCAGATCTTCGCGCAGCTCCAGTTTCAGGTTGACGCTCGGCAGTACGGTACTGTATTTGCTCCACGCTTCTTCGGTGCTGAAGGCGTCATTACCAAAGGCCTTTTCTTCCGGTGTCAGCCAGTTGTTGGCATCGCGGGCATAGGCCATGGCCTCTCTCTCGGTGGCGAAGCGCTCATCCAGAACCGCCTGGGTAGCCCACTCTTCAATGGAGTCGTAGTCATTCAGCACCACCGGCGCGCCATCCGGATACGGCAGGCCGACAAAGTCCGGATACTGCACCGAGCCCAGCGCCTCGCGCTCCAGCTCTACATAACGCAGGCCGACATTACCGGAAAAACGCAGCGCGGTTTCATCGGAACCGAAGTCCAGACGGACATAGGCGGCACGATTGGTCTCGGTGGTGTCAAACACTTCCGGTGCCTGGAATATACCCTTGGCGATAATGTCGTCGCGGGTCGGGTAGGGTTCCCAGGGATCGCCGTCGGAGGAAATAAACAAGTCGCGGTTACCCTGGATCACGCCTTTCACATAATCCGCATCCGGGAACAGGAATCCGCCGCCGGGCACACTGAGTACACCGCCGCGATGGAAGTCGCTGAAGTTGACGTATTCGTAGGGCTGGTTGGCCACTTCCGGATCATTGAGGTAGTACGGCGTATTCCACTCCGCGCCGATGGTGCCCCAGTTATAGGAAGTGATGCGCACCGTCTGATCCCGCTGCGCCATGCGCGCACCGAACTTGGCCGCGCGCAGCAGACCCAGAGGCTCTTCACTGAAGTAGTAGGTGCCGTCAAAGCGCCCGGCGATGGACTCGCCCTCGGAGCGCTCGTAGTGGTCCATGGCGGAGCGCCACCAGTAATTCTGCGGATCTTTAAACCAGTTGGGGTCACTGCTGCCGTCATAGGGCTGATTTGGATCGCCCACCACCAGGGTGGGGGTATCCCCGCTGGCGTCATAGGTCTGGGACATCCACTGGCCGAGAGCAACCTGCAGATCGTCATCCTGGGTTTCTGCCTGGATATACTGCAGGTCGAAGCTGTACTCCCAGTTTTCATTGGGCGTAAGCTGCAGGTTGAAGGCGACATCGTCCACCACAGTGTGGGTATCCTTGACCCGGGTGTCGGTCTGGAACTTGGAGCCGTACTGATCACCACCCGGGGCATAGCCACCGCGCCAGCCGGCCTCGGTCACCATGGAACCCTGCTCGAAGACACCGTCATCGTCGAAGGAGAACTCCGTACCAGCCAGCGGGCCGACGGTGCGCGCCGCATCGTAGGAGTCACCCTGGTATTTCACCGCATTCTCGGCCCAAGACAGGCGAGAGTCCGAGCGCATGAACTGCGCGGTTGCCAGAATCGTTTCGTCGGCACTGGCCCACTGGAAGGCGCCTGCATAGCCTTTGCGCTCGCGGTCGTCGCTTTTCTGGAAGAAGTTGGACGCATTCGGCAACCAGACGGTGTCGAAGCCTTCCGCTCCGGCAATGCCTTCGGCGTCGAAATTGAGGTAGGTGTCGGACTGGATGCCGTGAGACGTGCCTTGCAACTCGGAGTGGGCCACGTTGAACAGCACACCGAACTCACCGGCTTCTGTCGTCCAGCGGTCGCTGTAAAGCGCGGACACGCTGGGCGTGCTTTTTTCATCCAGGTCACCCTGGGAGTAGTCGGCCGAGACTGAAAAGGTCTGCTCCGGGCTGTCGAAGGGTTTACGGGTACGCAGGCTGACGGTACCGCCGATACCACCCTCGATCATGTCCGCAGACTGGTTTTTGTAAACATCCACACCACCCATCAGCTCCGGCGGTACATCCTGGAAGGACAGCCCGCGGCCTGAATTGGCAGTAAAGGAATCGCGCCCATTGAATTCGGAGCGGGTTGCGGTCATACCCCGGATAACGGCACCGGAGCCCTCGACACCGAAGTGGTCCGGGTCATCGGCGCCGGAGAAGCGCTCGATCGACACCCCGGGCATCCGCTGCATCGCCTCCAGCACACTGCGGTCCGGCAGTGAGCCCATGTCCTCGGAAGAGATGGAGTCGACGAAGGTGTCGGCGTTGCGCTTGATCTCCTGTGCGCTCTGCAGGTTGTAGCGCACTCCGCTGACCGAAACCTCCTCCAGTGCGCCGTCGTAAGCGGGGCTGCTTAGTTCACTATCGTCACTATTGGATTGTTGTTGAACAGCCTCACCCTGCTCACCCTGCGATGCTTCGACCTCACCGTCCTGGGCATACGCGAAGCCCGGCCCCGCCACTGCGGTAGTGGTTGCCAGGGCGAAAATGACTTCCGAGAGCCGATTTTTCTTGAATCGGTTTTTCTGGAACTGTTTTTTATTGATCTTTTTGGTACTAAACATGGGCGTGCCCCCATCTCGCTGTGTGCCGCCGCACGGGAGTTCATCACGCTCCGGAGCGGCTGCGGCGGCTTGTTATTGTGAGTGTGAATTCTGCTTTGTTACCGCTAACAATTTCTAGAATTATTCACTCACGCCCCCACTGTCAAGGACTTTCACCCCCCCAGTCTAGGCGCTATGGCCGCCCAGTGGAGGACTTTGGCGCCACTTGTTGTAAACGTTTACATCGAATGGTAGCGTTATCGGAAGTTGGGCCGCAGAGCTCAGCGTATGAGATGTGCGCCAATAAAAATAGCGATGACTCCAGCGATGGCACGCCCGAATTCTGTGGGGCCTCCCTGCGTCAGTAGCCTGGGGCGGCGCCCCAACGCCGCCCTGACAAACCGTATTTACAACAAAAAAGCCCGGAAAACCGGGTCAACGGGAAGGGTATCGACCATGAAAAACACTCTGTTTCCAATTGCCGTACTGGCTGTGGCCATAGCCTCCGCCGGCTGTACCAATAAAGAAATCGAACAGCCCGATCAGGCGCAGGTGACCGATAACAATCTCGCCCCGACCGCCGATGCTGGCCCGGACCGCACGGTAAGCGAAGGCGCCAGCGTGACCCTCTCCGGCTCCGGCTCAGACATGGACGGCAGCATTGCCAGTTACAACTGGAGCCAGGTTTCCGGCCCTTCCGTAACGCTGACCGCCGGTGACGCTGGCACCACCACCTTTACCGCGCCGGCAGTGGAGTCCTCTTCCCAGCTGGTTTTTGAGCTGCGCGTCAACGACGACGGCGGTGCCGCCAGCCCCGCAGACGCGGTGACGGTCACGGTGCTCCCGACCTACGACAAGTTCTTTGGTACCGCCATCGAGCACCCGGACGACTACAACCAGCTCACCACCTATTTCAACCAGATCACCCCCGGCAATGCGGCCAAGTGGGGCAGCGTGGAATCCGAACGGGATATGCCGGTGTGGACGGACCTCGATACCGCCCATACCTTTGCCGAGAGCAACAATCTTCACTTCAAATTCCACACCCTGTTCTGGGGCCAGCAGCAACCGGGCTGGATTGAGGGCCTGACTGCTGAAGAACAGCGCGCAGAGATCGATGAGTGGCTGACCGATGTGGCCGCGCGCTACCCGAACCTGGATATGATCGATGTGGTCAACGAGCCACTGCATGCGCCCCCCGCCTATAAAGAGGCCCTGGGTGGCGACGGTGATACCGGTTGGGACTGGCTGATTACCGCTTTTGAGCTGGCCCGCGAGCACTTCCCCGAGTCCAAGCTCATTCTCAACGACTACAACATTCTCAACCTGGAAGATGCCACGGAAGATTACCTGGCACTGGTGGATCTGCTGAACAGCCGCGACCTGATTGATGGAGTGGGTGTACAGGCACACTTCCTCGAGCAGTCTCTCGGGGTGGATGTGGCAGCCAACCTGGATACCCTGGCCAGTGCCGGGTTGCCCATCTATGTTTCCGAGCTGGACATCAACTTCGCCGACGACGCGCGCCACGCCAACAAGTTGCGCGAGCTATTTACCGTATTCTGGGAACACCCGGCGGTGGCCGGGGTCACCCACTGGGGTTACCGCCAGGGTTATATGTGGCGCAGCGAAGCCTGGCTGCTGGCCAGCGACGGCACCGAGCGTGCCGGCCTGCAGTGGCTGAACTGCTACCTGGCAGAAAACCAGGACTGCGATGTACTGGTTCCGGAATACGTCCCTGGCGGCTGGAGCGGCAGCGATGAGTTGCTCACCCTGGAAGCGGAACTCTACGACGAGGGACGCGGGGTACAGGCTGCCGGCAATATCGTCGCGCAGACGGATCTAGGCGACTGGATTCGCTTCCAGTCGGTGGAATTCAACGAGGCCTGGGACAGCTTCAGCGTCAACTACGCCAAAGGCGCCGGCGAAGCCGGCAGTATTTCGATTCGCCTGGGCAGCCTCGATGCCGCCGATGCCCTGAACGTGCAGCTGCCGGCCACCAACGGCTGGAGTGACTTCCAGACCATCACCGCAGACTGGTCGCCAGTCTCCGGGACACAGGATGTCTACGTGCGTTTCAATGACGTGGCGGGCGTGGGCAATATCGACTGGCTGCGCTTTGGGGTTGCCGGTGCCGAGCCGGTCAACAACCTGGTGAGCAATGGCGACTTCGAGCAGGGCGCCGATGGCTGGGGTGCTGGCTGGGCCGGCGGTGCTTTGAGCACTTCCACTGACTACGCCAAGTCCGGCAATCGCAGTCTGCTGGCTTCCGGGTTTGGCAGCGGCGCCTATGCGACCTATGACCTGACTACGTTACTGGAACCCGGCACCAATTATCCGGTCAGTGCCTGGGCGCTGCATACCGGTGCCGGGGCCGCACAGATCACCCTGGTCACCAAGCTGGCCTGTGAGGGTCAGAGCGATCAGTACATCTGGCTGAATAACCAGGGCGAAGCACCCGCACAAACCTGGGTGCAGCTGAGCGGTCTTCTGGAAATTGCCGCAGACTGCCAGATCAATGAAGCCCTGCTCTACTTCGAGAACACTCCTGGCGGTACCGATGTCTACATCGATGCAGTGGAGGTGATTGCACCGGGCGGCGAGGAGCCGGCGAGCAATAACCTGATTACCGACGGTGGTTTTGAGGGTACGGCGCTGTCGTCCAGCTGGAGTGCCTGGTGGACTGGCGGCACTTCTCTGGCCATCAGCGACGAACAGGCGCAGGCGGGCAGTCAAAGCCTGAAAATTTCCGACCGCGTGGAAAACTCGATGCCCTCTTACGATCTGACATCGAAAGTGGAAGCGGGTGCGACGTACGATGTGAGCCTCTTTGTACAACATTCCGGCCCCGAAGCAGCACCGATATCACTTACCCAAAAGCTGGTCTGTGAAGGCGCGGACGATGCTTATGTGGGCGTGGCTTCTGCTGAGAGTATGGCGGCCAACACATGGACGGAAATGACCGGAACGCTGGAAGTCCCGGGTGATTGCACCGTGAATGAATTGCGGTTGTACTTTGAGGGCATCCCGGCTGCGGTGGAAACGCTATATATTGATGAGTTTTCGGTTACTCCGCAGTGATTTGGTGAATAACTTCGTAGCTTAGCCCGGTGGCGGCAGATCGCCGGTTCGTGGACGGCGGTCTCTGACCGCCGTCCAACAAAAACATTCACTCCCAAGACCCACAAGACCCACAAGACCCACAAGACCCACAAGACCCACAAGACCCACAAGCGCAACAGTGGGTATTGTGAGTCTTATGGGTATTGGGACAATCGATAACACTTTCTACTGAATGGCCACGGTCGCTTCCGCAATCTGCGGTGCTGCCAGGTATTCCCCCTGCCCTGACCCGACCGTGAGGTGTAACCGGCCGCGGTAAGGCTGGAAGACACCGTCGTTGTCTACGTAGGCAATATCGTCGCTCTCGATCACAAACGAGAGTTCGGCCGAATCACCGGGGGCCAGTTGCGTGTGCCTGAAAGCTTTCAGTTCACGGATCGGGACCTCGACCGGCGCATCCGGCATGCTCAGGTAAACCTGACTGATTTCGCCACCGGCTCGCTCACCACGGTTGGTCACGGTTACATCAACCGCAAGATCCTGCCCTGACGCAATGGCTTCGGGAACCTTCAGGTCACTGTAGGCAAATTCTGTGTAACTGAGGCCGTGGCCAAATGGATAGAGCACATCGCCGGTAAAGTAGCGATAGGTGCGATTGGCAAACGAATAGCCCTTGAAGTCCGGCAGGTCCTCGACACTGCGATAGAAGGTCACCGGCAGACGAGCGGACGGGTTCGCATCCCCCCATAGCACGCGTGCCAGCGCCGTACCGGTGGCTTCGCCGGGATAGAACGCCTGCACAATCGCGTTGAGGTTTTTATCCTCCCAGTTCAGGGCCATGGCACTGCCGCTGAAGTTCACCATGACGATCGGCTTGCCCAGTGTTTTCAGCTTGCGCAGCAGCGCTTGCTGTACCGCGGGCAGCTGGATATCGGTGCGGTCTCCGCGATCAAACCCTGCCAGCTCTACCGACATTTCCTCGCCCTCGAGCTCCGCGGAGATACCGCCGGTAAAGATAATGACCTCCGCCCCACGTGCCACCTCCAGCGCCTCGGCCACATAGTCCCGGGAGGTATTCACCCACTTCAGCTGCACTTCCGGTTCCAGCGGGCTACCCGATACGGTGCGCAGGAACACATCCGAAAGAGTCAGGGTATATTCCTCTCCGGCCAAAAGTGAGATCGGGCCCTCGACAGGCTGACCATTGATCGACAGCGCTGCACCGGTTTTAAACAGGTAGCTTCCAGACTCCTGTGGTACCAGTATACCGCTCCACACCACCCCGAAGTCCCCGTTTACCGTGTCATCCACCGGAGAGCGGCGCCAGTGGAAATCCACCTCAGTATCGATACGGGTAACCGCCGGCGCCTCTGCCAGTGTGGTTGCCGGTATATAGCGGAAATCTCGTGCTTTCTCTCCGCGGGCAAGGTCCACGGGGAAGTATTCCGCGCTCAGGCCCGCCTGCAGCGCCCCATTCGGGTCGCGGTGAAACAGATTCTCCGCGCTTACGACTTCATAGTGCCCGTACTGATCGGCGATCAGCGGAGAACCCGGGGCATACACCACCTGTTCGGCGCCCGCCCGCGCCCGGATTCCCGCCAGCGGCGTCACCGCTTGTATCGGTGTGCCGTGATAATTTCCTACCAGTACGGAAAAATTGGTGGCATTGGGGCCGATAACCGCAACCCTGGTGCCCTCTGCCAGGGGGAGCACGCCGTCGTTTTTCAGCAGCACCATGGATTTTTCGGCGACTTTTTCCGCCAGTGCCAGATGCGCCTCTGAGCCTACGACCGACATGGGAATCTTTGTGTAGGGCACGGAATCTGCGGGGTCGAACATGCCCAGCTTGAAACGCGTGGTAAACAGACGTTTGAGCGCGGTGTCGATATCACTTTCATCGATCATTTCACGCTGCAGAGCGAACCCCAGGTTGGCAAAGGTACTGAGGCGGCCCGTGCCACAGTTCACGTCGGTGCCGGCCTTCAGTGCCCAGGCCGCGGCCGCTGCCGGCGCCTTGACCACGTTGTGCGCATCGGGCTCGTAAAAATCGGCAATCGCACCGCAGTCGGA
This sequence comes from Microbulbifer hydrolyticus, assembly GCF_009931115.1. Lineage (NCBI taxonomy): Bacteria > Pseudomonadati > Pseudomonadota > Gammaproteobacteria > Cellvibrionales > Microbulbiferaceae > Microbulbifer > Microbulbifer hydrolyticus. The sequence continues at coordinate 3,572,782 of NZ_CP047491.1, forward strand.
TACCACATGCCCGTTAAAGCCCCACTGCTCCCGCAGGGTTTCTTTCAGCAGCATGTCGCTGCCACAGGCAGGTTCGCCATTGACCCGGTTGTAAGCGCACATGACCGCTTCCACGTCCGCCTCCACCACCGCGGTCTTGAACGCCGGGAAATAGGTCTCGGCCAGATCTTTGCGGCTCGCCGTATAGTCATCGGAGTGGCGGGATTTTTCCGGGCCGCTGTGCACCGCAAAATGCTTCGCCATCGCCGCGGTTTTCAGATAGCGGGGGTCGTCCCCCTGAAGCCCATTGATAAAGGACACTGCCATCTGGCCCGTCAGATAAGGGTCTTCACCGTAGGTCTCCTGTCCCCGCCCCCAGCGCGGGTCGCGAAAGATATTGATGTTGGGTGACCAGAATGTCAGCCCGGTATAACGAAACGCCATGCCGTTATCGGCAAAGTAGTGGTGTTTGGCCCGCGCCTCGTCGGAAATTGCGACCGCCACCTCGCCCAGCAATTGATCGTCAAAGGTTGCCGCCAATCCAATCGCCTGGGGAAAGACCGTGGCCTTGCCGGCACGGGCCACGCCGTGCAGGGCCTCGTTCCACCAGTCATATTTCGGCACCCCCAACCGCTCGATCGCCGGCGCATCGTTGTACAGCTGGCCAATTTTTTCCGACAGGGTCATCCGCTCCACCAGATCATCCACCCGCTGCGGTATGGGAAGCGCGGTATCGAGATAGGGCGGGCTGCCGCCAGCATCGTGCAGTGTGGCAACAGTGTCGGTGTGGTCCGCAGTATCTAAAGGCCCCCTGCTACAAGCAGCGAGCAGCAGAACACACAGCGGAAAGGACAGGGCTTTATTCATTGTTATCTTCCTTAGGCTTTCGCGACCAACGAGTGTAACCAGCGCCTCAACATATTGTAAACGTTTACATTAATTGGTAGCGTTACCCGGGAGTGCAGAACCTCCACAGACCGCGTCCGGTCATCGGCGACCGCTGACAGCCGCGCCAGAATAAAAACCACCTGCACCACAGCGATGAGGAAGCCAACATGCAAGCTCGCCTTTCCACCCGTGTGTGCCTGACGTTCGGGCTGATCACCACTCTGTCACTTACCACTCCGGCAACCGCGGAAGTCACCCTGCCCAGGCTCGTCAGCGACGGCATGGTGCTGCAGCGGGAGGCACCGGTAAAAATCTGGGGCTGGGCGGATGCCGGGGAGCGGGTACAGGTGGAGTTCCTCGGTGAACAATACCGCACCGAGGCCAGCGACGGCGGCGACTGGTCCATCACCCTGAAGCCCGCACCCGCCGGCGGCCCTCACACCCTGCGCGTGCGCGGTGACAACGAAATACAGCTGAATGACATCCTGCTGGGGGACGTGTGGCTGGCCTCCGGGCAGTCCAATATGGAGTACCCGATCAACCGCATTGCCCACGCCTTTGCCGATGAGATTGCGGCGGTGGACAACCCGCGTATCCGCCAGTTCCAGGTGCCGCAGACCTACGACTTCAATGCGCCGCAGCTGGATCTATCCGATGGGCAGTGGCTGCCGGCCACACCGCAGAATATCCAGAACTTTTCCGCGGTGGCCTATTTCTTTGCCGACAAAACCCAGCAGCGCGAACAGGTTCCCATCGGCGTGATCAACAGCAGCCTGGGCGGCTCGCCCGCGGAGGCCTGGGTAAGCGAGGAAACCCTGCAGCAGTTTCCCGCACACCTGGCAGAAAAGAAAAAGTTTGAAGACTCGCAGCGGATCGAATCTATCCGCCGCGAAGATCGCGCGCGCAGCGACCGCTGGTACGCCACAGCGGCACAAAAAGATCGTGGCCAACGCCCAGGGAAAACACCCTGGTATGCCCCCGAGCTGGAAACAAAAGACTGGGAGACTTTTTCCGTTCCCGGTTACTGGGCGGACCAGGCCGGGATCGAAGAGAAAGGAGTTTTCTGGCTGCGCAAAACCATCACGCTGCCGCAAGTCCAGGCCGGCAAGGCGGCGCTACTGGAGCTGGGGCGCATCGTGGATGCCGATGAAACCTGGATCAACGGCCACAAGGTCGGCAACACCACCTACCTCTACCCCCGCCGGCGCTACCAGGTACCGGCAGGGGTGCTGCAGGCGGGAGAGAATGTCATCGCCATTCGCGTGACCAACAACGGCGGTGCCCGCGGCGGCTTTGTTGAAGACAAGCCCTACCAGCTGACGGTGGGCGGCGAGTCACTTGACCTGAAAGGCCCATGGCAATTCAGGCAGTCCGCACAATTACCTCAGCTGGAAAGCCAGACCTTTGTGCGCTGGAAGCCGGGCGGCCTGTACAACGCCATGCTGCACCCGCTGCAGAACTACCGTATCAAGGGCGCACTCTGGTATCAGGGCGAGTCCAACGTGGGGCGTGCACAGGAATACCGCAAACTATTCCCGGCACTGATCCGCGACTGGCGCGCAGGCTGGGCGCAGAACGCCGGGCAGCAAGAATTGCCCTTCCTGTTTGTGCAGCTGGCAAATTTCCTCGAACCGAAAACCTCCCCCGGCGACAGCGCCTGGGCAGAACTGCGCGCGGCCCAGGCCAGCGCACTTTCACTGGATGACACGGCAATGGCGGTCATCATCGACGCCGGTGAATGGAACGATATTCATCCGCTCGACAAGAAAACCGTGGGCGAGCGCCTGGCACTGGCGGCAGCAAGCCGTGTCTACGGCCACAAGGACATCACGGGCTCCGGGCCTCAACTGCAATCGGCGCAAGTGAATGAGGAAAAAATCGTACTGAGCTTTTCACATACCGATGGTGGTCTGACAGCAAAACCCTGTGCGTCGAATTGCAGCAACCGCGGCCCGGCTTCAGAACTGTTTGAATTTGCCGTCGCCGGCAGCGACGGCAAATTTCACTGGGCCAACGCCCGGATCAATGGACGCAGGGTGGAGGTGTGGAGCGACCAGGTACCCGTGCCTGAGGTTGTGCGCTATGCCTGGGCCGACAACCCGACCGGGGCCAACCTGTACAACGGAGCCGGGCTACCAGCCGCGCCGTTCCAGATTACCGCTCAGGCACGCCCGCCTGAAACGTCCCACAATCACTAGTCGTTCACAGGAGTGTGTTTATGCACATGCGCCAACTTGGAAAAACCGGGTATCAAGTCAGTGAAATCGGCCTCGGCTGCTGGCAACTGGGAGGCGATTTCGGGCCGCTCGCGGAAGGTACCGCCAATGCCATCCTCGATGCCGCGAGCCAGCAAGGGGTCAATTTCTGGGATACCGCCGATGTCTACGGCGGCGGCCTGAGCGAACAGCGCATTGGCGACTTCCAAAACAGACCGAAAGACCTGCTGGTAGCAACCAAAGTGGGACGCGGTGAAGGGTTGTATCCGGATGGCTACCGTTTTGCTGCGGTGCGCGACAGCCTGCAGGCGTCCGCAAAGCGCCTGGGGGTAGAAACAATCGATCTCGCACAGCTGCACTGTGTGCCCCATGAAGTACTGAAGCACGGCGAGATTTTCAGCTGGCTGGACGACCTCAAGCAGGAAGGGCTGATTCGCCACTACGGTGCCAGCGTGGAAACACTTGATGAGGCATTTACCTGTTTGCAGGCACCGGGCCTCGCCACCCTGCAGGTTATCTTTAACGTCTTTCGCCAGGATGCCGCCGCAGACCTGTTGGGTGCGGCACAGGAGCGAGAGGTTGGCATTATTGTGCGCCTGCCGCTGGCGTCCGGCCTGCTCTCGGGCAAGTTCCATCGCCACACCGTTTTCGCCGAGAGCGATCATCGGAACTATAACCGCGACGGTGCGGCTTTCTCCGTGGGTGAGACTTTTGGCGGAATCCCTTTTGAAAAAGGTGTGACCCTGGCACAGGGGCTCCAGAAAATCCTGCCTGAAAATGGCGATATGGCAGCCCTGTGTCTGCGCTGGATTCTCGATCATCCGGCGGTTTCCACCATTATTGCCGGTGCGTCCAGTCCACAGCAGATCAGGAGCAACGTATCGGCCTCCCGAATTTCACCCCTCCCGGAATCTCTCCACCGTGAACTGGCACGCTACTACCACAGGCAAGTGCGTCCGCATATTCGCGGCTCCATCTGACAAACCGCAACTCAGAGTACACCCAACAAAATAATGATTCGCTGGAGAACACCATGGCCAACCGGTCTTCACTCAAAAAGATTGCGCGGGGCTGCGCACTGGCCGTCGCTGCCACCAGCGTATTCTGCTCACATGTGGGCGCCGTCGAGCAGACGCCGGTAGAGTTTCGCCTCAACCAGCTCGGCTTTACCCCGGCTACAGAAAAGCTCGCGGTGGTGATCGCGGATCGGAACATCGCCACCAATGAATTCTTGGTACGCAGTGTCGATTCAGGCGAGCCGGTGCTGCGCGGAAAATTACAAGCGGCGAAAGCTAAAACCTGGTCGGGACAGCACAGCTGGCTGGCAAATTTTTCCGAACTGAATGAATCCGGCAGCTATCTGCTGGAGCTTCCATCGTCGGGGCGCTCTGAACCCTTCCGCATCGAAAAGGACCTTTACCAGCAGCTCGGCGCCGCCAGTCTCAAGGCTTTCTATTTTCAACGTGCCTCCATGCCGCTGGACGAAACCTACGCTGGCCCTTGGGCACGGGCAGCGGGACATCCAGACAACAAGGTACTGATCCACCCATCCGCCGCCGGGCCACAACGCCCGTCTGGCACAGTAGTTTCCGCCCCCAGGGGCTGGTATGACGCCGGCGACTACAACAAATATGTAGTCAATAGTGGCATTACCATGGGCACGCTGATGAGTGCCTATGAGCGGTTCCCGGAATATTTTTCCGCACAGCGGCTGGACATTCCCGAGTCGGAAAATGCACTCCCGGATATTCTCGACGAGGTGCACTACAACCTTGCGTGGATGGCCGCCATGCAGGATCCTGCAGACGGCGGTGTCTATCACAAACTGACCACTGCGGGATTTGAAGGCATGGTCGCCGCACACAAGGCGACACAGCAGCGCTATATGGTGCAGAAGACTACTGCCGCTGCGCTGGACTTTGCCGCCGTCATGGCACAGGCCGCACGGGTATACGCACCCTACTCGGAACAGGAAAGCGAAAACCACCTCGAGGCCGCACTGGCCGCGTGGCAGTGGGCAGAGAAAAACCCTGCGGTGACCTACCGCCAGGACGAGCTCAATGAGAAGTTCGATCCGGATGTGACCACTGGCGCCTACGGTGACGAAGAGCTGGACGACGAGCGCCTGTGGGCGGCGGCGGAACTCTATCTGGCCACCGGTGACGACGATTTCTGGTCGGTGATTACTGCGGCACAGCGGGATTACAGCCTGCCCAACTGGGCCGACGTGCGCTGGCTGGGCTACTACAGCCTGCTCGCCCATAAAGAAAAATTACCTTCCGACAGCGGCCCCTGGCGCAGCACCATCGAAAAGAATCTCACCGTCGCCGCGCGCCAGTTGCGCAATGCCGGCGAGCAAAGTCCCTACCGCGCGCCCATGGTGAGCGATCCCGCCCTGTTTGTGTGGGGCAGTAATGCGGTGGCGGCCAACCAGGGCATCCTGTTTCTGGAGGCCTTCCGAGTTACCGGCGACAGCGCATTCCTGCGCAGTGCCGAGGCCACGCGGGATTACCTGCTGGGGCGCAACGCCACCGGTTATTCCTATGTCACCGGCTTCGGCCGCAAAACACCCCAGCACCCCCACCACCGCCTGGCCGCAGCAAATCCGGATATGCCGCCGCTGCCCGGTTTTCTGGTGGGCGGACCAAACCCCTCACAGCAGGACGGCTGCGCGTATACCAGCAAGGTGGCCGACGAGTCCTACACCGATGAGGTGTGCAGCTACGCCAGCAATGAAATTGCCATCAACTGGAACGCACCGCTGGCTTATCTGGCCAATGGGCTGAACGCCATCGAAAGCCAGCACAGCGATGGGTGCACACATCATGAATAAGCTGCTCAAGCTCTGGCGTTATTGAGCCCCATAAAAACTACTTTGCATGAGCCTGCCCACAGGCAGGCTCCCACCCCGAAACTACGGTCGCGAAATCATGAAAAAAACAAAAGCAGGTTTATTCGCTGCACTGGTGATGTCTTTTACTGCGAGCGCGAATTCCGAAAACGCTTATTCCGAGAACCCTGCCACCTTCGACTGGTTCGAATACCGCGGCAATGACGCCATCTTCGAACAGCCGCTGGCAAAGGACGAATACCGCAATCCCATCCTCGCCGGCTACTACCCGGACCCGAGCATCGTGCAGGTGGAAGACGACTACTACCTGGTCAACTCGAGCTTCGCCCACTACCCCGGCATTCCGATATTCCACAGCCGCGATCTGGTGAACTGGACCCAGCTCGGCCATGTCATCGACCGGCCCGACCAGGTGGACTTTGCCGGCCTGGGTATTTCCCGCGGAATTTTCGCCCCGGCCATCACCTATAACGAAGGCACCTTTTACCTGGTGACCACGTGCGTGGATTGCGGTGGCAACTTTGTCGTTACTGCGGAAAACCCCGCTGGCCCCTGGTCGGACCCGGTGTGGCTGCCGGAGGTCGGCGGCATTGATCCGTCGCTGTTTTTTGACGACGACGGCAAGGCCTACATCATCAATAACGACGCCCCTATCGGCGAGCCGCTGTACGATGGTCACCGCGCCCTCTGGGTACAGGAGTTCGACGCGGAAAAGCTGGCAACGGTTGGCCCACGCAAGCTGGTCGTCAACGGTGGCGTGAACCTGGCGGACAAGCCCGTGTGGATCGAAGGACCGCACCTGTTTCGCAAAGACGGTCAGCTGTACCTGATCGCCGCCGAGGGCGGCACCAGCGTGAATCACTCGCAGGTTGTACTCAAAGGTGAATCCCCATTTGGCCCGTTCACACCCTGGGATAAAAACCCCATTCTCACTCAGCGTCATCTCGACCCGGATCGCCAGAACCCGGTCACCTCCGTAGGGCACGCCGATTTCGTGCAGGATGCGGACAACAACTGGTGGGCGGTGTTTCTCGGCATCCGTCCCTACGAGGGCGATTTCTACAACACCGGCCGCGAGACCTTTCTGATGCCGGTGAACTGGGAGGACGGCTGGCCGGTGATCACCCGCGGCGACCAGCTGATCCCCACTATCGCAAAGCGTCCGGCGCTGCCGCCGCAAGCACCGGGGCCGCTGCCGCTGACCGGCAACTTTACCCAGCGCGACGAGTTTGACTCGCCAAAGTTGCCCATGCACTGGCTGCAATTGCGCAACCCGTCGCCGAAGTCCTGGCTCAGCCTGGAGCGCGCGCCCGGCAGCCTGCAGCTCACCCCCACCGCGACGTCTCTGGGCGACATCGGAAATCCTGCCTTTGTCGGCCGCCGCCAGCAGCACCTGTACGCCAGCGCCACGACACAGATGCAGTTTCAGCCACAACGGAAAAATGACCGTGCGGGCATGGCAGTATTCCAGAACCGGGAGCACTTTTATTTCTTCGGGGTCACCGGCAATGCCGACGGCAGTGCGGACCTGATCGTCAGCCGGCGGGATGGTGAGGGACAACACCAGGGCAAAACCATCGCCCGCAGGGCCCTGGCTACCAGCACCGGCAAACCCGCAGACATCGAACTCCGGGTCACGGCCCGCGACGCGGAGTACGACTTCCACTACCGCGTAGACAGCGGCGAGCCGTGGCAGCCGCTATTGCTGGCAGCAGATGGCAGGGTAGTAAGCACTCGCAACGCCGGAGGCTTTGTCGGCGCGCTGATCGGGCTGCACGCCTATCGCGCCGAGCCCTGAGCAGCGACACCCGGACAAGAGTGACCGGGCAGGCACGACCGAGCCGCTCCTCCCCCCGGGGGGAGGACGCTCACCGAGTAGGGGGGTGGCACACTAAAGTTGTACAATTGCGCCTCCCGGGGTTCCAGTGTGGTGTAAAGAGTGTGGGAACCCCGGACCAAGCCATGCTGATCGGTCATTGCCATGCTCCTAGCCTCCAAGTACAGCCTACCCGACTGCCCGGAACACACATTACAGCGGCCCCGGCTGCTGTCGTTGCTGGAGCAGAGCCAAAGTGACCAGCTGCTGCTGGTTACCGCCCCCGCCGGGTACGGCAAGACCACACTGGTCACTTCCTGGGCCACAGAGCAGGATAATCCGGTGGCCTGGGTCTCCCTCGACAGCGGTGACAACGAGCCCGGCCAGTTCTGCCGCTACCTGGTCGAAAGTGTGCACCGCGCTACCGGCAACGGTGTGCCGGAAACCAGCAGCATCGTCTCCGCGCAACCGAATTCCGACCCATCACTGGTCATCAGCCAGATGCTGGCAGAACTGCGCCAGCTCCCCAGTGAGCTGCGCATCGTCCTCGACGACTACCATCAGATCGACAACCCCGTGGTGCATGATGCAACCCGCTTCCTGCTACGCCACGCCCCGGCCGGTATCGGCGTGGTCATCACCAGCCGAAGCCAGCCGCCTCTCGGGCTCGGCGCCTTGCGCCTGCAGGGCCGCCTGCTGGAACTGACCGCAGAAGACCTGGCCCTGACCCAGGAAGAAACCGAGCAACTGCTTGCCCGGCGACTGCCATTCACCCTCGGCAGCGACCGGGTGGCACAGCTTCACCAGCTGTCCGAAGGCTGGCCTCCTGCAGTGCAGATGTTCGCCCTATCCGTGCGTAACCAGGAAGAAGTGGACCGGTACCTGGGAGAGCTGGAACAGGGCCACGGGCATATTCTCGATTACCTGGCGGAGGAAGTGCTGGAGCGGCTCGACCCGGAACTGCGCCAGCTACTTGCCCGCACGTCCATACTCACCCGGGTCAACGGCCTTCTGGCGGAGCGCCTCAGCGGCCAGAGTGGTGGCCAGCAACAACTGGAAACCGCGGCCAGCCGCGGACTGTTCCTGCAGGCACAGGATTCCAGCCGCCAGTGGTTTCGCTTCCACCCGGTATTCGCGCGCTTCCTGCAGCGCCAGCTCTCCGATGGTGACGAGCTCAACCGCCTGCACCAGACTGCCAGCGACACCTGGCAGGAGCTCAAGCAACCGCTGGAAGCGCTGCGCCATGCGCTCCTTGCAGAAGACCGCGAACGGGTTCACCAACTGCTCGCCGAGCAGGGCGAGCGATTCCTGCGCGAGGGACAGTTCCGGGTACTGAACGACAGCCTGAGCTGGCTCGGCGAAGAGCAGATCAAGCGCTACGCCCCGTTCGCCCTGCTGGCCGCGCGCCTCGCCCGGGATAACTTTGACTACGAGCAATGCAGCAAGCTGCTGGCCTCCTCGGAAAGCTGGCTACAGCGACAGGATCCCCAGCAATGGCAGGCCTATGAAGGCGCCTTTGCGGCGATGCGTGCGCAGGTTTCTGTCTCCCGCGGGCAGACCCTGAAGGCCAAGGAGTACGCGCAGGAAGCACTGGAGCTACTGCCACCTGACCAGGACAACGAGCGCATCGCAGCGCAACTGGTGATCGGCGAAACCAGCTTCTGCCTCGGCGAGCTGGATCAGGCCATGCATCATATGGAAGCGGTGGAGAAGGCCACGCTTGCACGGCAGGACATTCCCAACGCGGCCTGGGCCCTGTGCCAGCAGACGGAAATTGCCTTTGCCAATGGCCTGCTGAAAAAAGCCGCCGCGCTGCAGGCCCGCGCCCAACAGCTGGTCGAGGAACACCACCTGGTGGGCCTGCCAATCTCTGAATTTATTTATCGCCTGAAAGGGCAGCTGCAATGGGAAGCCTGTGACCTGGATGGCGCCGCGGAATCTGCGCGCCGCGGTATGCAGATCAATCGCAAGGTTGGTGAGCGCTGGCTGCTGCCGGAATACACACTGTTATTGAAAGTCGCACTGGCGCGCGGCGACAAGGACGAGACCCTGGAATGGTTGGAGCGGGTGGAACACCTGCTGGCCGGCGAAAAATACCACCGCGACTGGGTCGCCAACGCCGATGCCGCGCGCATGCGCGTGTGGCAGGCGCTGGAGAATACCGAGGCCATCGCCAGCTGGCAGGAACAGGCGGAGCCCGTCGCCGACCGCCCTGCCAATCACTTTGAGCAGTGCTATGGCCGCAACCATGTGCGCGCACTGATTTCGCTGCATCGCTGGTCTGACGCCAACCGCGTACTCGGACGCCTGCAGCAGGTGGCGGAAGAGTGCGGTTTGATCACCGACCAGCTGCGCAATTGCGTACTCGCCGCGCACCTGGCGTGGCTGCGGGAACGCCGGCAGCCGGCGCTGCAAAATATGCGTGCGGCGCTCACCATTCTGAAAGACAGTGACCTCATCGCCAGCGCCTTGCAGATCGGCAAACCGCTGATCGTGATTCTCAAGGCGGCACTGGAGGAAACCGGTGCGGACGCCCTTGATGAAGCCCTGCAGGAAAAAGCCCATCAATTGATCAAGCTCGCCCAGCAGCAGCCGGAACTCGGCGGCGGTATCCGTATCGAGCTGGATGAAACCATCGTGCGCGAAATCCTCGCCAGCGACGCCGTCCCCGACTTCCTGCGCCACTCGCCCCTGACCCCAAGGGAGTGGCAGGTCCTCAATGCCATCCACTCTGGCCTCTCCAACGAGCGCATCGCGAGACACTTCAAGGTAGCCCCCAGCACCATCAAGACGCATATCCGAAGTCTGTACCAGAAGCTGGATGTGAAAGACCGCCAGCAGGCCATTGCGCTGGCGGAGCAGCTATTGCGCTCGGTGCAGGACAAGCCCTGAAGTAAAGCCCCTGGCCCGCAAATAAAAAGCCGGTTTTAACAACCGGCTTTCAGGGTCTTTTGCATTTCCGGAGCGTCGCATGGCTCCGGTGGATAGATATTGGTGGGCCACTTCAGCGGGGCGAATTCTTTGCACAACTGCATGTTGCCGACTTCGGCCTTTATCTTATCGACTTTAGTCTGAGCTTCGGGACCAAGTTCCAGCGTGATGCTGTTGAAGACATTATCCTGAAGCTCTTGCAATGGACCGGTATCGAAGGCCACTTTGCCTTTCTCATCGCAGCTGTAATACTCCTGAACAAAGCAGACTTCTACGAAGTGTTTTTCGGTAATCGGGAACACAAACAGCTGATCAGGTAGGGCAAGATCACTAACATCTTCACCTTGCCTATAAATCTTGAAACTGGCACTGGGAACAGGAAGGTGGGTGTGGCTATGCCAGTCAACGGGGCCGTGGTACCGGGGGATATGGGCCATATCATCTTCCCAGTTTTTATGACCGTAGCGATCATTCAGATAATGCACCAATACTGTTTCAAACGCCTTGGGATTAAGAAAAGAAATATTTCCAAAAGAAAACTCATCAAAACGCCCCGCCACTGACACACTCAGGTTTAGCTCGCCTTTGCAGCCCGTCATCCACGGCCCATAAAAGGCCCACATTCTGCCCAGCAGCCCGATGCTTCCCCAGCAGTCATTTGCCATCGTCCGAAGCGGGTAATGAGCCAATTCGTTATCAGCCAGAACGTCTTGCCAAGAAGGTACACTTTCCTCTCTAGTTGCTGAGTGCCGAGGACTATGACGAGGCACTTTTAGCTGAAGACAGCTACCACCTAACTTTACATGCTCACTAGGTGCCAACTTAAAGCTAGGCCCCTCGGGAATGCAATATTCATCTCGAGATCTCAATTCAATTGGAGGATACTTCAAAAAATTTCGCATATCCCATCCTTTAAAATTTAAAGCGGCGACGCAAATCCTGCGCCACGCTCTGGCCAACTGAGTAGACCACACCGGAGCCCCCCTTTAAACCAATTGCCTGCATGATGCCCTCTGTTATGCGGGTCCTTTCTGTTTCAAATACGTATACCCGCTACAGAAAGCAGCCTGCATCAGAAACTGGATGCAAATGATCGCCAGCAGGCGATTGCGCTGGCGGAGCAGCTGCTGCGATCAGTGCAGGACAGACCCTGATAAAGAAAAGCCGATTTTAGCAACCGGCTTTCAGGGATTTCTGCATTACAGGAGCTTCGGTTGGCTCCGGCGGATAGATATTGGTGGGCCATTTCAAGGGAGCAAACTCTTCGCAGAGCTGCATGTTGCCGACTTCGGCTTTTACCTTGTCGACCTTGGCTTGAGTTTCCGGGCCGAGCTCCAGCGTAATGCTGTTGAAAATATTGTCTTGTAGTTCCTGGAGCGGGCCGGTGTCGAAAGCGACGTTTCCTTTTGCGTCGCGGCTGAAGTACTCCTGTACAAAGCAGACTTCAACGAAGTACTGATCGGTGACGGGAAAAACAAACAAATGATCAGGTAACGCAAGATCGCTGAAGTCTTCCCCCTGATTGTAAATCTTGAAACTGGCACTGGGCACAGGGAAATGATTATGACGCAGCCAGTCTACTGGACCGTGATGCCGTGGAATATGTGAATCCTCATTTTCCCAATTTTCGTGACCATACAGATCATTTAGATATTGAACCAATACCACCTCAAAAGCTTTTGGGTTTAAAAATGAAAGGCCAGAGAATTGATATGATTCTTTTCTGCCAATGATACTAATACTCAGACTCAAAACACCTTTACAGCCGCTCATCCATGGCCCGTAAAATGACCACATACGCCCAAAAAGGCTGATGTTCCCCCAGCAATTATTAGACATAACTCCCTCTGAATAACGTCCGAGACTCTTGCACAACAATACATCTTGCCACGCGGGAGTATTCACCCTCCCAATCTTCGAGTACCTTGAGCTATGATCAGGAGCCCGCAACGATATTCGATTGCCACCCGCAAGAAGAGAAAACTTCGAGGCCATACGAAAACTTGGACCACGAGGCCTACAATATTCATTATTTTTACGCCATTCGAGCGATGGATATTTTATGTAATTTCTCACACAGACACCTACAAACCCAATTTACGCCGTAAATTTTTTTGACGATCTGCCCCAGAGAAAATGCGACTCCGGCGCCCCAATTGCTGCAGCTATTCCTCCTAGTATAACGCCAGCCAGGCCTCCAAATAACGCGCCAACAGCTCCTACCGGACTCGATACAGCCACAATACTCTTGAGCCATTTCCTTGTATGAAACTCGACCAGCAACAGCCGGAACTGGACGGCGGCATCCGCCTCGAGCTGGACTAAATCATCGTACGCGAGATCGTCGCCAGCCACGTCGTTCCCGCCTTCCTACGTGACTCCCCGCTCACCCCGCGGGAGTGGTAGGTACTCAACGCCATCCACTCCGGCCTTTCCAACGAACGCATCGCCCGGCATTTCAAAGTGGCTCCAAGCACCATCAAGCTCCATATCCGCAGCCTGCACCAGAAACTGGACGTGAAAAACCGCCAGCACGCGATTGCGCTGGCGGAGCGGCTGCTGCGATCGGCCCAGGACAAACCCTGATAAAGAAAAGTCGGCTTTAGCAACCGGCTTTCAGGGATTTCTGCATTGCCGAAGCTTCGGTTGGCTCCGGCGGATAGATATTGGTGGGCCATTTCAGTGGGGCGAATTCTTTGCACATCTGCATGTTGCCAACTTCGGCTTTTACTTGGTTTACGCGCGCCTGAGTTTCGCGACCCAGCTCCAAACGAAAACTGTTGAAAATGGCGCCCTGAAGTTCCGTCATTGAAGAGACATCGAATGTTGGTCGATGATCAGAATCAAAGCTGTAAATTTCTTTTTCAAAACATACTTCTATAAAGTGTTTATCAGTAACCGGGAATACAAACAGATATTCCGGGCAAATCAATCGCTCACGACTGGCTCCTCGACCAATTTTAAAACTCGCACTGGGCACCGGGAGGTGAGTATGACTCTGCCAATCTACGGGGCCGCAAAATCGTGGGATATGGGCAAGGTCATTCTCCCAGTTGTGATGTCCATATCGTTCGTTCAGATAGCGCATCAGGACCATTTCGAAGGCCTTGGGATTAAAAAATGACAGGTTTTCGAAACTGTGTTCCTCAAATCGACCAATTACACCGACACTGAAATTCAGCTCCCCTTTACACCCACTCATCCATGGACCGAAAAAGGCCCACAGACGCTTTACCAGACAGTTTGCCCCCCAATGAGAGTTCGCCAAGACTCCGTTGCCATACCGACTCAGACGCGGTTCGATCAGCACATCCTGTCCCGGCACGGTGCGCACTTGCTCCACAGATCGACGCAGCGGCTTGTGTCTCGGCGCCTGAAAATGCAAGCGACTTCCAGCAAGAGCCAAGGTGGTTTTAGGTGAACCGGAAAAAGATGGCCCATTGGGGATGCAATACTCTTCCCGCCGGCGCCACTCGAGCGGCGGATATTTGAATAAATTACGCATAGCGCCCCTCACCGTTTGAAGTTATAGCCAAAGCTTTCCTCAGCCAGGCAATAAAAAAGTCGGTTTTAACAACCGGCTTTCAGGGACTTCTGCATTTCCGAAGCGCTGGATGGCTCCGGTGGATAGATATTGGTGGGCCATTTCAGGGGAGCGAAGGTTTTGCACAGCTGCATATCGCCGACTTCGGCTTTTACTTTATCGACGCGAGACTGGGTTTCGGGGCCAAGTGATAACGTGATGCTGCTGAAAATATTTTCCTGCAGCTCTTGGAGTGGAGCGGTGTCGAAGGCGACATCGCCTTTTTCGTCGCGGCTGTAGTATTCCTGTACAAAGCAGACCTCAACGAAGTGCTGATCGGTCACGGGAAAAACGAACAAATGATCGGGTAACGCAAGATCGCTGGAGTCTTCCCCCTGATTGTAAATCTTGAAACTGGCACTGGGCACAGGGAAATGATTATGACGCAGCCAGTCTACTGGACCGTGATGCCGTGGAATATGTGAATCCTCATTTTCCCAATTTTCGTGACCATACAGGTCATTTAAATACTGAACCAATACCATCTCAAAAGCTTTCGGGTTAAAAAAGGAAATATTGGAGAAAGCACAGTTTTCAGCACGACCAATCAATGTGGCATTCATTCTGAGCTCCCCCTTACACCCACTCATCCATGGCCCGTAGAAAGCCCAGCTCCGGGCCAGCAAGGAAATTTTCCCCCAATCTCGGTTTGCCATGACACCCTCAGCAAACCGACCAAGCTGCGGATCGTCCAGCACATCTCGGCCAGAAATTACTCGAACCTGCTCTACTGTAGAGCGCCGCGGACTATGACGCGGAGCTTTTATTTGCAGAGTACTCCCGCCAAGCTGTACTTGAGTTCTAGGAGCCCAGTTGAAACTCGGGCCCTGCGGAGAACAATTGGCATGGTTTTTACACCATTCCAATGGCGGGTACTTAATGAAATTACGCATGGAACCCCCTCATAATTTGTACCGTCGACGCAAATCCTGAGCCACACTTTGACCTAGCGCATATATCGCTCCAGCTCCTCCGATTGCAGTAGCAATACCACCTAACATGGCAGCTGTTGGGCTAGTCAGAACTGCAGCCGTTACGCCAACAGGTGTGGAGATGCCCACAACACCTTTGAACCAAGCGAGTGCGTGATGCCCTCGGTTGTAAGGATCATCTTCATTGTTTAAGCGATCACCAGCTACGGAAAACTGACTCAATATACCCCGTGGGCTAAAGCCGGTATTCGCGAAACTCTCATTCAGACTCAGATTCAGTTTATGAGCCAACTTCAGTGCGTCGCCAGGAGAAGTGCGCGGCCTATGTAGATAAGCCGTGTGCCCCTCCAGCGTTACCCCCTTATCGACCAGAATTTGCATGGCCTGGGTCAACACTGCCGACCCGCCAAAGTCTGTCACCCAAGCTACATTTTTCACCTCGCGCGCACTCTCCATACTTGCAGCCAGATGTAAGGCTGATGCGCGGCTATGGTCAATCATCAATGCGCTGTAGCTTCTGAGACCGCCTATAGGTTTAAAACCAGGCGTAAAATGCAGATCAGCACCCCCCTCCAGGATACCCGCCGTATTCTTGCCGAAAAATTCTAATGCCCCCGGGATGCTGTAAGAGGCTGCATCTGTTGCGGATTCATATCCCGAGTCCGCAATGGTTACTAAGCGCCCCTTTTGTTTGTGTACTTTGCCATCTTGAACATATTTAGTCTCCCACCGGTCCCGTCGCTTCCTGACGCGATACAGTCCGAGCTTGCTTCGCTCTTTTGCCGATCCTTTTGCTTCGAAATAGTTATCATCCATCACCAGCTCAGTAATACAAAACTGATCATTCATCCATCGCAGCACGGTAGCCTTTAGCCCCGGCAGAAACACATAGTATTTCTCACTACCGGAACCACGCTGGCGCTCACCGGGTCGCACATACACATTGCTTTTCCCCAGCACGCCGGTGGTCAGCGCGTTCAGTTCCTTTACCGCGATACGCGCCCAGTGGTGGTTGCGGTTGGCAGCCTGCTGCAGCCGGTCGTACACCGGTTGCAGCTCTGGCGTGCAGCGGATTGGTTTGCCCGCGCGTTGGCCGGCGATCAGTGGGAAGTCCTGGGGGGATGCCTGGGAGGCAGGTTGCGGGGTACTCATGCGATTCCTTGCGCTTTTCAGATCCATCTGTGAAAGTGTCAGGAATCTTAAAGAGGGCTAAAATCCCCTTCAAGGATTATTGCGTGCACGCCAGTACCACCCCTGCCGGCCGATCAGGGCCACCTGCCCTACTCATCGCTCCTCCCGCGGGCGCGCAGATACTCCCCTGAATGAACGGTCACACCCCTGGTTTAAGCCGCTTTCACTCCCCCCTCCCCCCCTTTCAGGGAGGAGGTAAGCGACCTGCCACATCGCCATACTGACCCTAACCTAATAAGTATCCACAAATGGACTCAAGGCATGAGCGGTAATCCGAACAGCACTCACAACGGGGAATGGTGGCGCAACAGCGTTATTTACCAGATCTATCCCCGCAGCTTTTGTGACGCCAACGGCGACGGCATCGGCGACCTTCAGGGTATCTGCCAGAAGCTCGATTACGTGAAATCCATTGGTGTGGACGCCATCTGGATCTCACCTTTCTTCAAGTCCCCGATGGTCGACTTCGGCTACGATGTGTCCGATTACCGCGACGTTGACCCTATTTTCGGCTCTCTTGAAGACTTCGATCGTGTGATCGAAGGCGCGCACGAGCGCGGTATCAAGGTCATCATCGACCAGATCCTGAGCCATACCTCCGATCTGCACCCCTGGTTCGAGGAGAGCCGCCAGAGCCGCGACAACCCCAAAGCCGACTGGTATGTATGGGCGGACGCAAAGGAAGACGGCAGTGCGCCGAACAACTGGATGTCCAACTTCGGTGGCAGCGCTTGGCGCTGGTGCACCCGTCGCCGCCAGTACTATCTGACCAATTTCCTGCGCGAGCAGCCGGACCTGAACCTGCACAACCCGGAAGTTCAGGAGCAGCTGCTGGCCGACCTGCGATTCTGGCTCGACCGCGGCGTCGACGGCTTCCGCCTGGATGCCATCAACCACGCATTCCACAACCGCTCCCTGCAGGACAACCCGGCGCGCCCGGTGAAGCTGGACGCGAATGGCCTGCCCCCGGTCAACAGCTACGAATACCAGTGGCACATCCACGACAAGTCGCAGCCGGAAAACCTGGTGTTCCTGCAGCGGGTGCGTGAATTGATGAACGAATACCCCGGTTCCACCACCGTGGGCGAAGTCGGCGATGACAACACCCACAAGATCATGGCCGAGTACACCACCGAGAATCGCCTGCACATGGCGTATTCGTTCGACCTGCTGTCGGAAGACTGCAGTGCGCAGTTCCTGCGTGACACCCTGGAGAAAAACCGCCGTGTGACCGAAGAGGGCTGGCCCTGCTGGTCTATCTCCAACCACGATGTACCGCGCTCGTTCAGCCGCTGGAACAAAGGTTTCGACGCTGATACTGCGATGGCTCGCGCACCGCTGTTCCTGCTGATGCAGTTGATGCTGCGCGGTAGTGTGTGCCTGTACCAGGGTGAGGAACTCGGGTTGCCGGAAGCGGAAGTCGCGTTTGAAGACCTGCAGGATCCATACGGCATCAACCTGTGGCCGGAATTCAAGGGTCGCGACGGCTGCCGTACGCCCATGCCCTGGTTCAATGGTGGCGAGATCAATGCGGGCTTCTCCAAGGTCAAACCCTGGCTGCCGGTGGCGGAAGAGCACTACCACCTGGCCGTGTCCCTGCAGGAAGACGACCAGCACTCGATGCTGAACCGTTTCCGCGCGCTGCTGAAATGGCATGCGGACCTGTCACCGGCACTGGCCACAGCCGACCAGAACATCATTGATACCGCGAATGACCTGCTGATTTTCGAACGCAGCAGTGAGACTGAGCGCTATTTCGTGGTGCTGAACCTGGGGCACGAGGCCGCCAGCTACACCCTGCCAGAAGCATTTGTGGGCGCTGAAGATATTACGCCGGCGGAATTTGCCGGCAGCGTCACCGGCGAAACCGTGGACTTACCGTTGGCTGGCGCACGCGTCTTTCTTCGGAAATAACGCCTCAGCGAACTGCGGAAATAACCCTTCAGCGAAAGGATGAAAAAATTCGACGACTATTGAGCTGGCCCGGAAAAAATTGGGCATAAATTGGCGCGCGGTTTCCCAACTGTACAGAACCCGCGGCCAGTTGAGCGCTCAAAGGATTACCTCTCAATAAGATCGTCAACATGTGTTGCTCTCTCGTCAAAGCACGCTTTCCAGTACTTCTGGATTGTTTCAAGCCGGCTACCCAGCCGGCTTTTTTTTGCCTGCCACCCGCGCGCTTGCCCACACGTTAAAGAAATAACCGCCACCGTCCTCATTCCATTTAAATGTAATAAGCGCCAAACCCCCGACCCTACCATGCCTCTCACTTACCCGGATGCCGTCTGCGGCTGAAGGGCAAGACTCATCCCGCGGCCAAATCGGGAAACACCGACGCGCCGCTTTGGGGAAATTCAAAGGTCAGGTTTGTGCACTCCGGTGCAGGGGCTCGCTCGTCCCATTATTCGCACCGGTCACTCTCGCGGCTAACGCTGCGGCCACCGTGTACGCCGACCTGCAGTTCGCTCGCAAGAGCAGATGAGGTATGCATGCAACGCTCTTCCACTCTCCTGAAAAACGCTTTCAAGAAAATGCTCGTTGGTGGCAGCCTGGTTCTGGCCGCATCCGCCATGTTTGCGCCAGTGGCTCAGGCCGGTGATTATCCCTACCCCTATCAGCAGCACAGATCCATGACGGATGGCAGCGCCTGGTGGCGCCGGGATGTGATCGGAGGATCGCCACATATCATCATCGACATCAGTGAGCAGCGTGCCTATTTCTACAAGGGCGGCCAGCTCGCCGGTGTCTCCCCGGTGGCGACGGGCATCGCAGGTTATCGCACACCGACCGGCAGCTTCCGGGTCTCGGAGAAAAATATCGATCACCGCTCCAACCTGTTTGGACACTATGTGGATCGCGCCGGTTATGTGCGCAAGTCGAGCGTCGATGTGCGTAAAGATAGACGCCCGCCGGGCACCGTGTTCCGCGGCGCATCCATGGATTTCTTTATGCGGATCAATGGAGCAGTCGGCATGCACGCGGGCAAAGTGACGGGCCGTCCGGAATCCCATGGCTGTATCCGCCTGCCATGGCATATGGCGAAGATTTTCTATGAGAACGCCCCCATGGGCACCAAGGTGACCGTTCGCCAATAACACAGCAACAACAAAAAAGGGCAGCCGAGGCTGCCCTTTTTATCGTTTACCCCAGACTCCCCAGCACACTGCACATGGTCCAGAAATCCCAACCTTCGGGCAGGTGTTCAATGTCTTCGCCGGCAATCATGCCCGGCTCAGACGCCAGGTGTTTTGGTGAAATAATCGTGGGCGGCCTGATTCACCCGGCCCGACAGCCGCAGTGTGGAAACCATAGTCGGAATCGCCATTACCGCGTACATGCCAATAATCAGATTGTTGACGATGTTCAACGATGCCACTGCACCGAACACAATCAGCAGCAGGTAAATTACCGTGTACACGACCTGATAGCGGTTGCCGAACAGGAATACGAAACATTTCATGCCGTAGTACCAGAATGTGACGATGGTACTGAACGCCAGCGGCACCACCATGATCAGCAGCAACACCGGCCCCCAGCCACCGAACACGCTACTGAAAGCATCGGCGGTAAGGGATACACCTTCCACGCCTTCCCCATGCTGCCAGGCGCCAGTCAACAGAATGACCAGCGCGGTGCAGGTACAGATAATCAGGGTATCGACGATCGGTCCCACCATCGCCACAACGCCCTCGCGCACCGGCTCGGTGGTTTTGGCGGCACCGTGAGCCAGGGACTCGGTACCGATCCCCGCTTCGTTGGAGAAAGCCCCGCGACTGATACCGGTGGCGATCACGGTGCCCAGTGCACCGCCAGCCACCGCCTTGCCGGTAAACGCATCGGAAAAAATGAGGCCAAACGCAGCCGGAATTTCCTGCCAGAAATAGCCGATCACACCCAGGGTGAGAATCAGATAGAACACCACCATCGCCGGCACAATACGCACCGCAAAGCGGCCGATACGCTGGATGCGCCCCGCAATCACCGCCAGCGCCGCCAGTGCCAGTGCGATACCAAGGCCAAATTCAAACTGCAGTGCATCGTCTGCGGATACCCAGCCCATCGGCTCTGCAAAAGAAACGCGCAGCAATTGGACCGTCTGGTTGGACTGGAAAGACGGCAGCAGGCCACACAAGCCAGCGATCGCAAACAGGTAGGCCAGCGGCTGCCAGCGTTTCCCCAGCCCTTCACGGATGACATACATGGGCCCGCCCTGGATTTCTCCCTTGCTGTCACGGCCGCGGTACATCACCGCCAGGGTGGCGGTATAGAACTTGGTGGCAACGCCCACCAGCGCAGTCACCCACATCCAGAAAATGGCACCGGGCCCACCGGTACTGATGGCAATAGCAACGCCGGCAATATTGCCCAGCCCGAGGGTACCGGATAGCGCAGTCGAGAGCGCCTGTCGGTGCGGCACCTGGCCAGGGTCACTGGGGTCGTCGTACTTGCCCCGCAACAGGTCGATACTATGTCCGAGGTGGCGATAAGGTCTGCCGCGGGAACTGAACAACAGGAACAGGCCGCCGCCAACCAGCAATACCAGCAGTGGCGTGCCCCAGGCATAGGAGACAAAGGTGGAGAGGGCGGAATCCAGAGACCCGAGAAACGATTCGAGAAATGACATGGAAATACGACTTTTCGACTGAACTAACCAGCCATAGTCGCGCAACCGATCACAAATCTCAAACCTGTGGGTCCACCGTGTTTTGCGTGCGTTACGCCGTCGTTGCGTCCACTGTGGTGTCTATCCACGGTCAGCCTCTCAATATTGCTGTTTGATAAACACGGCAAACATTGTAAACGATTACATCCGGTGATACTTTCAAATTCACACTTCGGGCAACGCCTTGGCGGACGAACAAATCGTGCCGAGCACGAGCGACGCGCAGTTTCGACCGCCTCGCAGCATGCATTGGGAGTTTCTTCAGCAGACGCTTGCCGGAATACCCTCCTCGAAAGCTGATATTAGCTGAAGAAGATAAACACTTAAGTAGTTAGCCAACCGGATTTTTCAACATGAATACTGCAAATTACCCCGACCTGCGCGACAGCGCGGTCTTTATCACCGGCGGTGGTTCGGGCATTGGTGCAGCGTTTGTACGGGCATTCTGTCGCGCCGGCGCGCGTGTCGCCTTCGTATCGCTGGACGCGTCCAAGGCGCTGTCTCTGTGTGCGGATGTCGAAGCCGAAACGGGTGTGGCGCCGCTATTCCAGCGCTGTGACATCAATGATGTGGAACATCTGCAACAGTGTATCGCCGACGCCGCGGAGAAGATCGGAGATATCAGGGTCCTGATCAATAACGCCGCTCGCGACACGCGGCATACCTTGCAGGGCATGGATGTGACCGGCTGGGATGAATCCCTGAATACCAATCTGCGACCGCACTTCTTTACCGCACAGAAGGTATCCCCCGGAATGCGCGCGCTCGGGGGCGGCAGCATTATCAATGTAGGTTCCAATTCCGCGATGCTCGGGCATGCCGGCTATCCCGCCTACGTCACCGCCAAGGCGGGTATCGTCGGGCTGACAAAGGCGCTCGCACGGGAGCTGGGCGCGGATAATATTCGCGTAAATGCGCTGGTGCCCGGGTGGGTAATGACCGAGCGGCAAAAGCAGTTGTGGGTTACGGAGGAGGCGCTACAGGAGTGCCTCGAGCAACAGTGCCTGAAGGACACCATTGCCGAGCAGGATATTGCCGACGCGGCACTGTTCCTTGCCTCCGGCGCGGCGCGCATGATTACGGCACAAGCACTGGTGGTGGACGGAGGACGCGCCTAACGCGTCGCATCGTTTGTCGCACCTAGGCCGATATTGTGCGGATACAGGTTGTGCGCGGGCTGTGCCGCGCCAGAAACCGATGGGAAAACGGTCGGAAAAGCAGCCAGTAAGACGCTCGCCGTTAAACTCCTGACAATCAGCCCTGCATCTGCTCCAGCTCGCGCCCCTTGGTCTCGCGTACAAACTTGCTGACAAAGAAGATCGAAATGAAAGCGCACAGCGCATAGATGCCGTAACTGCCGGAGAGCTGGATGCTGACCAGCAGGATCGGGAACGACAGGGTGATACCAAAGTTGGCGAGCCACTGGGCCAGGCCAGAGACCGCAAGGCCGGAACCGCGGATCTGGTTGGGGAACATTTCTCCCAGCATTACCCACATGACCGGGCCCCAGGAAGCATTGAAGAACACCACATAACCGTTGGCCGCCAGCAGTGCAACGGTACCGATGGTGTTCGACAAACTCAGGGAGCCGGTCTCATCGAGGGTGGCCTGGGAAAAGGAAACGGCCATGATCGCCAGGGTCACCGCCATACCGATGGAACCGAACCACAACAGCGGCTTGCGGCCGATCTTGTCTACCAAAATCAGCGCGGTAATCACCGCGGCAATACTTACTGCACCGGACACCACATTGATCAGCAGTGCATCGCTCTCGGTAAAGCCGACGGATTGCCACAGCACCGCGCCGTAGTAGAACACCACGTTGATCCCCACCAGCTGCTGGAATACCGCCAGGCCGATGCCGACCCATACGATGCTGCGCAGCTTGCCGGTCTTGGCATCTTTCAGGTCCGATAGGCTGGGGCGATGGTCATCGGCCAGCGAGCCGCGGATATCGCGCTCCTTTTCAGCTGCGGCGCGCGCGCCGAACAGACGGGTCAGCACCGAGCGCGCGCTATCGCCGCGTCCGCTGGCGACCAGGAAGCGCGGGCTTTCGGGAATAAAGTACAGGCCGATCAGAAAGATGGCGGCGGGGATCAGCTCGATCCAGAACATCCAGCGCCAGGCCTCAAACCCCATCCAGAATTCGGTGGTGGAGGCGCCGGCAAATTTGGCGATCGCGTAGTTACTGAGGAAGGCGGCGGTGAGACCACAGATGATCGCTACCTGCTGCACCGTGGCCAGCCTGCCCCGGTAGGCGGCGGGCGCCACCTCGCTGATATAGGCGGGCGTCATCACACTGGCGGCGCCGACGGCAAGGCCGCCGAGAATGCGGTAGAACACAAACTCCAGCGAGCCGGTGGCAACACCGGAGCCCCAGGCAGACACGATAAACATGATCGCGGAGGCCACCAGCAGCGCCTTGCGCCCGTATTTGTCGGCGAGGGTACCGGCGAAGAAAGCGCCGATGGCGCAACCCAGCAGCATGGAGGCCACATTAAAGCCGGTACCGGCGGAATCAGAATTGAACGCGGTCTGCAGGCCTTCCACAGTGCCGTTGATCACACCGCTGTCGAACCCGAACAGGAAGCCGCCGATGGTGGCCACACCGCTGATGGCAATGACCAGGCCGTGATTTGTTTCTGCGTGAAGGGATTCGGAGCCCGCGACTCCGGGCGCAGCATCGACCGCTGCACCGCTGCTGACGGTGGTATTCATCTTATTCTCTCACTCACTGCGGGCCGCTTGGCGGCTCCGATTTATTATCGCCAAACCCTGTTTTACCCCAGCGGGCGCCGGTCTGGACAGCACCTTTATACAATTAATCGGACAAATATGTAAACGATTACAGGGGGCTGGGCGGAAATGGCGCAGGGGCCAACCCGGATGTGTTTAGCGCTTCTCCCCCTGACATCCTTCTGAGCAAACCATTACCTCCGACTACCTTTCAATAGGAACGAAATACTGCACAATCCCTGAAGCACCGGACACACCATGGAGAAAGCCCGATGAGTTTGAACCAGTCCACCAAACACAACCGCCGCCTGGTACTCGCATCCCGCCCCACGGGCGCACCGAGCAACGACAACTTCCGCCTCGAGCAGACCGACATCCCCAAGCCCGCCGACGGTCAGGTGCTCCTGCGCACCGTGTTTCTCTCCCTCGACCCGTATATGCGCGGGCGCATGAGCGATGCCCCGTCCTATGCGGAGCCGGTGGCGATCGACGACGTCATGGTGGGCGGCACCGTGAACCGCGTGGTGGAATCGAAACTGGAGGGGTTCAGCGCGGGCGACTGGGTGCTCTCCTACACCTGTGGCTGGCAGGACTATGCCCTGTCCGACGGCACCATGCTGATCAACCTCGGCACGGGCCCCACCCATCCCTCGCTGGCATTGGGCCTGCTCGGCATGCCGGGCTTTACCGCCTATATGGGCCTGCTGGATATCGGCGCCCCCAAGGAGGGGGAAACCCTGGTGGTGGCCGCCGCCACCGGCCCGGTGGGCGCCACCGTGGGCCAGATCGGCAAACTGAAAGGCTGTCGTGTAGTGGGCGTTGCCGGCGGCCCGGAGAAATGCGATTTTGCGGTGAAAGAGCTGGGCTTTGATACGTGTATCGATCACTACGCCGACGATTTTGACCAGCAACTGGCCGCCGCCTGCGGGGACGGGATCGA
This sequence comes from Microbulbifer hydrolyticus, assembly GCF_009931115.1. Lineage (NCBI taxonomy): Bacteria > Pseudomonadati > Pseudomonadota > Gammaproteobacteria > Cellvibrionales > Microbulbiferaceae > Microbulbifer > Microbulbifer hydrolyticus. The sequence goes on from NZ_CP047491.1 coordinate 3,597,508, forward strand.
CGTGTACTTCGAGAACGTTGGCGGCAAGGTATTCGACGGCGTGCTGCCCCTGCTGAACACCAAGGCGCGCATCCCGGTGTGCGGCCTGGTCGCCCGCTACAACGCCACCGAACTACCCGAGGGCCCCGACCGCCTCAGCCTGCTGATGGGCACAATCCTCACCAAGCGCCTCAAGGTGCAGGGGTTCATCATTTTTGACGATTACGGGTACCGTTACGACGAGTTCTACCAGCAGATGTCCCGCTGGTACGCGGACGGAAAAATCAAATACCGCGAGCAGGTCGTCGATGGCCTGGAGCAGGCACCGGAGGCGTTCGCCGGGATGCTGGAGGGCAAGAACTTCGGCAAGCTGGTGGTGCGGGTGGGAGAGGACGACTGAGCCGCACCTAACAAAAACTAAGGTCACAATACCGGCTTGAGGCCGCAGACTCACCGCGCATTCTGCCAGCCGCCAGAATCCACTTGGCGTTGGCAGAAAGCGAGAGGGCGGCGCTCAGCTTTGGTCGCGGGCACTCAGGCCTCGGTGGTAGACGCACACACCTCGAGCAATTGTTCATGCAATGGCAGCAGCGCCTGCTCCAGTGCTCGCTTCAGTGCAGCCTGAAACTCGCTATCGGTGCCCGACCAGTTTAGCCCCACATAGCGACCGCGAAAGAGTACGGGTTGAGCACCCTCTTCATTGGTCACACTCACAACCACCACGGCGGACTTTGAAGTAGCCAGCGGATGTATGTAGGCGCGCTTCACCGTGATCTGCAGCCCGCCCGCTTCGCCACCGAAAACGACTGGTGGCCCACTCCCCTCGAGAATGGACTGAACCATCCCCTGTATCGCCTGATCTTCAAGCTCGTTGAGAGGGCGGGACTTCACGCTTTCGTCATCCACTTTGATTGCTGCGGGGCAACTGGAGATCAGCGGCGACGTCTCGGTCGAACTCGAGGCCGCCTGGCCACCGCCATTCAGCGAGAGTTGTGTATGGGAGTGCTGGCTGGTGCAGGCCGACATACTCAGCATGGCGGCCAGCAGCGCAAATCCCCTACGCATCAGAATACATTGCCCCACAGGGTGTAAACCGGTGCGTAGCGGTATTTGGAAAGCAAGGTGCCATCTGGCTGACGGGTAATGACCATACCCTGCTCATCCTTCTCGAGCAGCTGGGGCTCCTGCAAACCTTTGTTCTTTTCACCCTCAGGCTGAACAGGCAGCGGGTACTGACCACTCAGGTCTTTGAAAATCAGCTTGGCCAGAATCTGGGGAGCCGCGGTCAGCTCATCGCGCAGGAGTTTGGCGTCGTTGGCGAGCCACACACCACCGGCCGGATCATGTCCGGGGACTGGCAGAGTCTCGGTTTTAAGCTTGGCCAACTCTTTGTTCAGTTTTTTCTGATTGCGGGAGATCTGCGATTTGCTCAGTTCGCCTTCTACAGGATATTCCTGTTTCAGACGCGCAGCCTGCTCTTCCTGCTCTTCAGGCGTCAACCGGCGAATAGAGCCGTTGTGGGGATAGGACTGTACTTTGGCAGAGTTTTTATAGACCGGCTTGGCTTTGTTTTTGCTGCGACCATCGAATGCCGTTTCTTTATCATACAGCGCATAGTCCGCGGTAAATTCGATCACTTGCGCTCCCGGCTTGAGGCTGTAGTTTGTCGTTACCAGCAGCAGCAAATCTTCCTGAACGGCCGGCAGATAGTTCGCCACCTTTGTGCCCTCGGGGAGCTGCTCGCTGACCAGTCGAGTATCGGCTACCCAGTCGATCTGCTGCAGGTTTCCGCGAAACGCCTCTTCCACCATATTGCGTACGTTGAGATCCAGGGTTGCATTGCGGTAGGGCTCCACAGCGGATTCCGCATCTTTTGCCCGGGAGTTGTTTACCGAAGCATCCACGGCGGCGCCAACCAGCGCCCCCACCAGCCCGAATTGCGCTCCCGCAGAACCTCCGGCATTGGAAGGCACAAATTCTTTAACGATCTCTTCCTGCTGAACCTGGGAAACAAACTTGAGCGATTGCTTGCCCTGCACAGGGGTAGGGTCGAAGTTTTCATACGGCGTGGTGGAACAAGCGGAAACAAGGACAATACCCGAGGCCGCTAACAGCTTTTTAATCATGGAATCCCCATTTTTATTGGCGTTTTTTTATTTAGCCGGGAATTCTAACAACAGAATTGTCTATCTGGTCATATATAAATAGTCATATAAGTCACACGCTACCGGAGGCGGCCGCGTTATAGAGACAAAAAAGCCCTGCTATATCTCGCCGCATTGCGGAGCGCAACACCCGCTAGGCCCCGAGAGGCCAAGGGTTACGGGCTCTTAGTGTCCTCGCCCAAGGGAGGGTCACTAGGTTGGCGAACCGTTTAGCGAACCGTCTGGGCGCAGGAAGCGCCACCACCTTCTCGGGCGAGCGCATTGTGGCACAAAAAAGCCCAGCGGGCAGGCTGGGCTTAGCGCGAAATAAGGGGTTGGCGGGAGACTCCCGCCCTTGGCTTACAGAGCCGCCAGTGGGACGTTCCCGCCCCGGTCAACGGTCGGCAGCCCCAGGCTGTTACCGGGCTGGCCTACCACCCCGTTGCCCTGTAGGGCGAACTGTACTCCGGGCGCAATCTCCGTCACAGCGAAGTTATCAAAGGTGGTAGCCGAACCGCCCACCAGGGCGCGAGCAGCGGCCGGGGCGCTGGCGGCATCTGCGGCCTCCACAACGAGGGCGTTCAGGCCATCAGAGCGGCGCTTGTTGGGTTGGTCGGCGAATACGAGAAAGTGTGCCATGGGTTCCTCCTGCTGGGATTAGTGCACTAGGGTCGTGTTGGTAAGAAAGGCCGTTCGCCCACCGAGGAGGACGTAGGCCGACAAGCCGAGCTGTTCTGTTTGGTGTGCGGCAGCGATGCCAGAGGGTGGCATATGCGCACCCTCGGCAACGTCCACCCACCTATTGGGGTTGCCGCGAAGTACCCAGCCGAAAAACGGTGCTATTCGGCGCAGGTCAACTCCGCATACCTTTGCAAAGCGAGAAACGGTGGACACGTCGGGCTTAGGAATGCCCCTCGCAGAGCAGTAGGCGGCAACCGCCAAAATGGCAGTCAGTTCGCTATCCGGGAGCAGTCGCATTAGCTCCTGGAGTAGCTGTTCGTTTGTAAGCTCATTCACCTGCGTCATCACCACCTCCTTGCTCAGCCAGAGCAGAGTGCTGCGGTTTTCGAGGCGCTGTTACAGGCCCTTTATTGGCGAGCCCACGGGAAATTTTGCTTAGCGGGTCATGCTGGTTCTGCCCACGAACGAGGGCTTGGCCAATGGCCAGTGCTTCGTCCAGCTCGCGGGTCAGGCGAGAAAATTCTCGGTAGTTGTCGAAGATTGGAAAGCCCCCTTCCTCAACCGAAACATCTGGCCCCATCTCCTGCATTAGGTCGGAGGGGTTAATGGCTCGGTCGCTGGGCTTCTTGCCTTCCTCGTGGGCGAGAATGGCGGTTAGCAATACACCGTTCTGTTCGGTAAGAGCGTGTCCGGCGAGGTTACGAATGGCTTGGGAGCCGAGGCCCTTCAGGCTTTCGGCGTAAGTGGTGCGAGCCTTGGCGGTTTCCGCACTGCCCAGAGTAGCAATATCCAGCGCAGCACGGGCATTACCCAGCGCCCCGCCATGCTCCTCTAGCATTGCCTTGGTCTTCGCCAGTTCTTTTAGGTTCAGCCCAGCAGTCTCGCGGGCTGGGTGGTAAATCTTGTCAATCTGCTCTCGGATTAGTGCGGCGCGGGCTTCACGCTTTGCCGCCGAAGAGAGCTTCTTAATGTGCGGGTGTTGGGCATCAACTTGGACAGGCGCATTCTTTACAGTATCTGCGACCTTCGCGGAGAGCGCGGACACTACACCGTGTCGGCTCTTTACGTCTTTGGCCAGCTCGCGCACTTGGCCGAGTGTTAGCTGCCGTTGCAGCGGAATGGTCTTGGGCATGTTGTCGTCCTCTCTGGTGAGGTGCGCCAGCACTGTTGCCGACGCTACGAAACCATCATGCCTCCTGCTGTTCGGAATTCGTCTCAGCGATCCATTCTTTTCCTGGGAGCAGGCGATACCGCACAGAACCCTTGCGCCCCACTCGGTAGGAAAAAATTGGCTGCCTGAGAGAGCGGCGCAGACGATTAACTACCGAGCCAATTTTCTGTTCAGTCTGGCCCGGTATACAGCCAGCTAATTCAGCCGCACTTAGCCCTTCCCGATGGCGCCCAATCTCAGCCAACGCTGCAGCATCAAGCGAACCTTCCTGTGGGCATTGTGGTGCTTGTGGGGTGCAAGGGTTCTGTAGCTCGTCCACCAAACGAAACAGAAAGTTGTCCAACGGCCAAGGTGCCTTGCCCTCATTCCTGCGGAAACGCGCCCGTCGGAGTAGCGCCGCGATTTGTGTGGGCGCTGGCTTAGGTTCGGGCTTCGGTTCGGGTTTGGGCTTTGGCTTTGGCTTTGGCTTTGGCTTTGGCTTTGGCTTTGGCTTTGGCTTAGGCTTAGGCTTAGGTTCGGGCTTAGGTTCGGGCTTCGGTTTTGGCTTTTGCACTCCCCTCAGCTTAAGTTGCCCACCGGACCCGGCTGCCCACCCCTCCCGTAAAAGTATCGCGTTGTGTTTTTCGGGCGGGCCAAATATTCGCTCCGCCTTCTCTCGGAGAAGGTCATCGTCAATGCCCAGAAGCCCAGTAAACAACTGTCGCCGCTTCGCATATTCGTTAGGCATCTTCGCTGTAAGGAAGATTCGCGCCTCGGTGGAAATTTTTCTTGCTGTGTGCAGCGAAACACCACCTGTTCTTACTACCCCTCCCCGAGCATCAGACCACGCCAGCCATAGTGCTGCCGCCGCTAGCCGTCGCATCGGGCTCGCCTCAGGCTCCTCAAAGTCAGACTCCTGCGCATATGAGCCGCCGATGTTTACGCGACGAGGGTTTTCGTATGTTGCGGCAATAGACCACTTAGCATCGGCATCCGCATTTCGCTGTGTTGGCCGGGAATTTAAGCTGCCCACCATTTTATTGTCTGTGCTCTTTGTTCGTTTGCGTACCATGCTGCTCAGCCGCATTTTTCTCCCACGCAGTAATCCCGTCATCAGTCTGGGGGTAGTCGGGCTCCCATCCCCAAGGGACTCTGCGTGGCTTGTATCCGTACTGGTCAACATGGCCCAGCACAACATCAACCTCAGCTAGGAAGTCGCGGAATCGGTTCGGCATCGCCTCTGGCCTCTGCTAGTTCGTTTAACAATCCAAGCAGCGTTTCGCGCTTTTCTTCGGGCAGGAGAATTATGTCTTCGGGGCGTAGCTCAAGGAGAACAGCGCTGTGATGGTGGTAGTGTTGGTGTTCGTGGCCAACCTGGCCCTGGATGCGCATATCTCGCCGCTCAATGGCGTAGCGCTCGGGCATTAGGCCCTTCGCTCGAAGCTCAAGGAGTCGGTCGCTGTATTTGGTAATCGTGCCCACGAGTTCGCCGCGCTGGTACACAGGCTCTTCGTAGCCCTCCACGGCGCGACGGTGTATCTCGTACTCCACTTCGGCAGCGGCAAGTTCCTGGGCATCATCCCAAGCAGCTGCGAACTCATGGTCACGGGCACGTAGTTTGTAAAACGAGGCGGACGCGAAGTGGGTGCCATCGGCGTGTGGGCTGGCAGCCTTCGCTGCTCTGCGCACAATGCCGTGGCGCCGAAGCTCCGACAGGAAGATGTTTTTGCGTTCTTCAGAAATTTTTGCCATAGCGCCGATCATGCCGGAGCTGCGACAAATTTCGTCTCACGGAATGCGCCCAAAAGGTGCTACGAGGCTGGTAGACGGTTCGCCTAGCGGTTCGCTGGCGCCCAGCGGGCGAGAGGGTGTGTGCCCACTGGGTGCAGCCGGTAACTGTAAGTTACTGGAGGCGAATTACTTATCGAAACTCCCCTATCGAAATTGGGCCAAGTGGTCTTCACGAAAATCAACCCAGTCTTCCAAATGGCATATCGCACCCGAAAGACAAGCTAGTGGGTCAGTGCAACCATCGTAATAAATACGGGCGATTTCGCTACAGACATTCGAAATTATTTCACTAATGTCCCCGAACATAACTTCGATATCTTCCATTCGAAGCTGTTCGGCATCCCTTAAATACTGCGACGCCAGCGCTAATTTATTCGAAGCATCTAACTGCCAGCGGTTTCTCCCGAGTTCGCTCTTGTATTCCGCCAGCGATACCACTTTCTCGGTTTTCATACTGTCTTTCCTCTGTGCTTGCCCAAGCAGCACCGTGCCGCTCGGTGGGCGAAACATTCTCAGAAGTGCAACTGCATTTCCACCATTAACTAGGGTCTCGGATGCAGTTCATGATAAACCCGAGGGTAAGTTCTGTGGGGCCGATTTTGTTATGCGAAAAAGGTATAGACCGCGAAACAAAACGCAAGACGGACGCAGAGAATTTGTGGTATTTCGCTAGCGCGTAATTACCAGGTGGCTGCCGCAGATTCCATCAGCAATTAGCACTTTCTCTCGGTTTATCATCAATGTGGTTTAGCGGTGTTATTGCTGGTTGTTTTCGTTTTCCAACTGTGCAGACTATCGCTGTTGGCTAGGTACCTGCTCCGGTTAGCGACATTACCGCGAGCAGGGAATCCCCTACGGTGGCCAGGGGGATGGGTTAAGTCGCTAACTACAAACCCGCCGCACAACCCAGACCTACCAGAGGCCCCGGGTCGTAACACGATGGAGAAAGTCCATGTCTGCAAAGACTATGGCTCCGTCTGTTGCGTCCGCCGCAGCAGACGAGCAATCCGAAACCACCCTCAGCAATACCCTTTCCGATACTTCCGAGACAGGAGGTTTACCCAGACGCTGGCTGCGTGCCCGCGAGGCTGCCGCATATCTCGGGATCTGTTACCACCGCCTCGGCGTTCTCCGCGACCAGGGGCGTGGGCCGCAGTACCGCAAGTTCGGTCGCATGGTTGTGTACGATGTGCGAGACATCGACGCCTACATGGAAGCTCTGCCGGCACACGGGGGGCGCTAATGAGCGTAGAAAAAGAAAAGGCCCCTGTCCGAAAACAGGGGCCCCATCACCAACACCCACACCAAACCACACAGGAAAGTGCCAGCGAATTTTCCAGCGCATTTGGTGCGGAAACAATCACGGACTTGCCTGTCCCCGATACCGACGCGGCGGTTCGATTCCTTCAACAGTTCCGCCCGGGTGGGCCGTGGGTGCTTGCCGCCATTTCTCCTAGCGGCGAAAAGCCCAAAGTGCTCACAATGTCATTTGGCAAGGATCGCGTGTCGGACATGGCGCACTGGGTGCAGAGCTATCAGGGCAAACGCAATTTGTACTTCCACGTTAACCCAACAATGCGCCCGCTAAGCAAGAAGGCCGCGAAGTCCGATGTTGCCTCGCTGGACTGGCTACACGTGGACATAGACCCACGCCCGGGGGAGGACGTGCACGAGGAGCGCGAGCGGGCCCTCTCGCTGCTTACGACGGCGTTACCCAAGGGCGTGCCTGCCCCTACCGTCATCGTGGACTCTGGGGGCGGCTACCAAGCCTACTGGCGGCTGGAAACGGCGGAGCCCATAGACGGCGACGTGGCCACGGCGGAAGAGCTGGAGCGGTACACCCGGCACCTGGAGGCCGTGTTCGGGGCCGACAATTGCCACAACGTAGATCGCATCATGCGCTTGCCCGACACGGTTAATGTTCCGGATGCGAAGAAACGAAAGAAAGGACGCAAAGCTGCTCTGGCTCGGCTGGTTACGTTTACCGAGAACAGCTATTCGCTGGGCGAATTCCAACAGGCCCCAGCAACGAAGGCTGTCGTGCCCAGCAAGGGCGGCGAGCAGAGCTACACCCTGCCGGACAATCGGCCCCAGCTGGAATCGGTGGACGAATTGGACCAGTGGGGCGTACCGGACTGGTGCAAGGTGCTCATCGTGCAGGGCAACGACCCGGATAACCCCAGCAAGTATCCGTCTCGGTCGGAGGCTTACTACCACTGTGCCTGCGAGCTGGTTCGGTGCGAAGTGCCCGACGAGGTTATTGCGAGCGTTCTGCTGGACGAGTCCCACGGGATTGCCGAAGGCCCACGGGAGAAGCGTAACCCGGAGCAGTATGTTGCTCGGCAGATCGCCAAGGCCCACGAGGAAAAAGCCAAGCAGGACGCCGAACCAGCATGGAACCCTACCAACAAGCATGGCGGGCCTGTTCGGGGCCTTCACAACACCGTCGTGGCACTTCAGCGGCTGGGGCTGAAGTGTAGCCACGATCTGTTCCGTCGGTGCAACAACATTGGCCATCACGAGCTTCAAGAGTTCGCGGGCGAGTTTTCGGACCTTGCCGAAGTAATGTTGCGTAAGCTCATCCGCGAGCGATTTGGCTTCGACCCGGGCAAGGACTATGTAAAGGACGCGGTACTAGAGCTTTGTGCCGGGAATACCTACGACGCTCTCCGAGACCATCTTTCGTCCCTTCCGAAGTGGGACGGTAAGCAGCGCCTGGACTCGTGGCTGTGCGCATATCTCGGTGTGGAAGACAATTCCTACACTCGCGAGGCTGGTGCGCTGTGGATGCTTGGGGCGGTTGCCCGGGCGCTACAGCCGGGAGTCAAGTTCGACCATATGCTGGTGCTCGTGGGTGCCCAAGGGGTAGGCAAGTCAACGGCGCTCCGGATTCTCGCTGGCGACGAGTTCTTCTCCGATGCCAATTTCCTCGGAGCACGGGACTCTCGGGAGGTCCTAGAGGCTACCGAGGGAGCGTGGATTGTGGAGTGTGCCGAGCTCGCGGGTATGCACCGCAAAGACGCCGAGACGCTCAAGTACGAGATCACGAAGCAGGAAGACCGGGGGCGCCCAGCTTACGCCCGGAACCCGGTCACTGTGCCTCGCCGTTTCGTGCTGGCGGGCACGACCAACAGCCCCCGCTTCCTACAGGACGAAACCGGCAACCGTCGTTTCTGGCCGGTGGAGGCGGCGGAGACCGACCTGGAGGCACTGGCCCGCGACCGCGACCAACTGTGGGCCGAAGCACTTGCCCGCTACGAGGCAAGCGGCGGTAGGTGTCGTCTGTTCCTTACTGGCGAAGCCAAGCGGCTGGCGGAGGCTGCCCAGGAGGGGCGCCGCAAGGCCGACGACGGGCTGGTGGAGCAGTTGGAGAACATCAAGGCCGAGGGGCGCTACAAGGACGTATTAGCCGTAGCTACCGAGACGGTTTACGGCTTGCTGGGTATCCCCAACGAGAGACGCAGAGGCAAGCTGGCGACCGACGTGCAGCAAGCGATGCGGGTACTTGGTTGGGAGCCTACACCCAACGTGGTGCACTGGCTGGGCAAGAAGCGACGGCTGTACCTTTGGCGGGGCGAGGGTCCAGAGCCGGAGCTTGTTGCGCCGGACACACAGTTCGCGTCTTAACCACCAGCAGGGGCCTTCGGGCCCCTTTTTGTTGCTCGCCCGGGAGGACGGAACGCAAGTAACGTAAGAGGTAACGTGGTGGCAAGGCGCTGCGTTACCCCGCAACCCCTGTAAATACGCGGCCTGTAGCGGGGTAACGTAGGTAACGTAGGAATTGCCTACTTCTGGGTACGGTACTTCCCCTGGTCACTCGCCCACCGGGACGAACCACCTCCGTTGCCCTTTACCCCTTTTACCCTATTCCTACGTTCCCTACGTTACCTACGTTACCTAATGGGAAAAGCCTGTAATTACGGGGGCTACAGCGGTAACGTAGGAAGCAAATCCTACGTTATCCCTACGTTACTTTCGCCTCCCCCAGTGGGCATCCCATCCCCGGGCGACCACCCCGAGCCCGCGTAAGCCGCGAAACCCGCCCCAGACAGTCCGCCCACGGTTCGCTACTGGGCAAACCCGCCCACAGTCCCAGCCGCGCCAACAACCTGCGGGGATATTTAATTACCGCGAGGCCAGTCGGCGGCCATTAGCCCACTGGCTGGGCGGCACCCGCAGTCTCGGAAACTATCGCGCGAGCGCATATCTTCTCGCCATAACGCCCCACAAGCCGCTCGCCCCGGCCCGCTCGACAACGCAACGATTACCCGGTACTTTCGTACGGTTTACAGTAGTTTGGGATCGATATGCAGACGCAAGATGTAATCCGACTCGGAAGAGAGCACTTAAGGAGTATGTCCGGTCACGTCTTCGACGTACTGGAAGTAAAGGAACCCATTTCCCCGGATGCGGCGGTAAACCTTTCCAAGGTCATCTCCAAGCTGTCCCCTCTGGTGGGGAACATGATCGAGTTCAACTCGGTAGAATTCCTAAACGACCAAGAAGACTTTCATGGTCACGGAATTTGGCAGAGACAAGACCCCGGATTCCCGGACACTATTTTCCAGGGCGTTACGCCGACACCTGGCTTCGAGATTAAGGCTTGGTTCCCGCTAGCTACGGAAATTACTGCGAGATTCAAGGATAGCCAGAACCACTTTGCCCACGACCAAACGCATGTAGCGATGCTGGCATGGCTCCCCGAACAACTAATATTCGGTAAACCAAAAATCCTCGGAGTCTGCGTGGTGTCTGGCCTATCCGTCGCACAAGCTAGGGACAACCACTACCACAATCCTCCGGATTACCTTGTTTTGGAGCCGGAAGATACCGCAAGCCGAACGCAAAACCTCCAGCAGACAAATACAAACGGCTACAAATTCCAGGGCACACAAGAAGAGTTTCGCGAGGCACAGGAGCTTGTCGCCAGCTGGGGGCCAAACGCGATGCAATATTCCCCTACGCCCGAGTACCAAGAGAGGTTACGGGAACTTATTGCCCGATTTAGGTACCGCCTCGACACGAACTTTGCAAAGATGGACCGGATTGTTCACCCCGGGATCGAGGAGTTTAAAACCTCAATTTACCGCCTCAATTTCCATGGGAAGACAGTTGGGGAGTGGAATAAATTGCTGGGAAGCAAGGGGCGGGACGAAGAGATTCGCACCGCCCTTCAAGAGCATCTGGGGATTAGAGAAGAGGACGCTGAAGAACTTCTGCTTTAATTCGCTCCAGCCCATAGTAAAAATATGTCGGGTCTATCTCCGAAGAGAAGGCCCGACGGCCTAAGCGCCGCGACGCAACAGTTGCAGAAAACAAGCCGCCGAAGGGTTCCCAAACAACGTCATTCGAATCGGTGGATGCAGCAATAATTTGCGTCATCAGATCGAGTGGTTTCTGGTTAAGGTGCACGGCTTTCCCACCAGGAACAGAAAAGCGCTCTTTTCCCCGCAGCGCGGGCCGCTCCCAAACATTGGTAACACCATACGGGCAACGAAACTTCGCCCGCATACGACCCCACTGCTCGCCAGTTGCTGGCCGTTTTCCGTCGATAGAAAAATATGGTCGACCTTCCGGCTTGCCGTGTTCGTTGGCATAAGCCTGCAGTTTTTCGAACATCTCGGGAGGCGGAAAATACCAAAGGTGCCCCTTGTCGAGGTATTTACGCGCAGCCGCATCCTTTACACCGCATGCAGTGTTGGCTGCCTTTCTGGGCAAACCTGTCCGGGCCCACTCGCCGATTAGCCACTCGCGTAATGGGGTATCGCTTACTCGCGCCTCGAACACATACTGGACGCAAATCTCGGTGGTAACGGGAAAACGGCGTATCTTTGCGGTATTTACGTTGCCTGCAATATGCCCCTTACCTTTGTTCCAGGTGTTTGCGTTCACATAACGCCAGCCATACTTCTCCAAGATTGGGTGCACAGCAGCCCAACCGATTTCGCTGTTCCAGAACCAGAGAGTGGTCTCCGCTGTTGCGTACTTGGACCACTCTGCGATGTGAGGTTCATACCATTCAGGCAAGCCCAGGTGGTCCGAAGTGTCGCCCTCAAAACCAAGGACGCCATATCCGCCATCACTAACGATGCAGGTTGGGCGCTCCCAGTGCCGATACTGCTCCACGCTATCGCCGCAGGTAACTCGCACGAGCTCATCTTCCCAAATGGATTGCTCCAGGGCTTCGGTTCTTTTAACTGCACGCCCTCTGCCCACTGTACTTGTGCGCTCCATTTTCTTGGGCGCTTTCACTGTTTCATTCATACGGAGTTTCTCGTAAGCCGCACCCCCAGAACAGAGAGACCCGGGATTCCCGGGTCCTGTTCGGTCGATTGCGTGGTGCGGTAAGTATTTTTGGCAACTGGGTGGCTAGCAGCAGCGAATACCGCTCATTTCTCGACCAATTGCGTATAGCTTCCATTTTCTCATTTTCAGAGAGCAACTTCATGCGACTTTTGCGCGCAATGGGACCACCTTCCCCTCCCCATGTATCCTCCCCTGTAGGTAGGCCGTTACCCGCCCGGTACAGCGCCGCAGGTGGTCGCCCAGCTCCGTGCCGTGGATGTACCCACCAGTCACATCGCCAATCTTGTGGTTCACCAGCAGCTTCACATCGTAGTCGGCGAGCCCAGCAGCCTTGGCAGCAGTAACGAAGGAGTGCCGCATCACATGCGGGCTGGGCAGGCCCAGGTGCCGCGCATCCACCCCGGTAAGGTGCCCACTTTGGGAGCGGGCGGAAGGGAATATCCAAGGGCAATCCTCGCCGAAGACGGCCCGGTTCTCTGCGATGCGCTCCTGGAGCAAGCCAACCACATAGTCGGACAGAGGAAGGTCGAAGGCCCGCTCTTCTCCGCCCTTGGGCTTAGGGACGTGCAGAAAGCCGTTCTTGGGGTCGAAATGCTCCACCCGGGCGGAGCCAGCAGCGGCCCGGCGCATTCCGGTAAAGGCGAGGAACAGGTACCAGTCCCGGGCGATTGCGCTGGGCAGGTTCTGTACAGCTTCCCACCACGATGGCCAGTCCTGCACGAACGTCTTGCGGCCAACCTCCTTGTTAAAGTCCACCGCCTCGGTAGGGGGCGGCGGCAGGTCGCGCTGCTTGCGGCGGGCATAGCGGTACACGGCCCGGAGGAAACGCATGGTCTGGTTGGCACAGATGGGGCCGTGTTCTTTAGTAATACTGCGGTGTAGGGCGTCCACACCGAAGGTGTCGTGGCCTATCTCCTCCAGCGGGCGGTCTGCCCAGTGGGCAAGGTACAGCCGGAGGTACTTCCGATAGCCCTTAATAGTGCTGGCTTGCCGGCCCATCCGCTCGCGGCTGTCCAGATAGCCCTCCGCTGCCATGCCCAGGGTGTACACCAGTTTCTTGGGCTCCTCGGGCGGCTTGTTGGGGTCGATGCCCTGGCGCATTAGGGCGATCACCTCGCGGGCCTTGTCCCGGGCCTCGTCCACCGTGCCGAAGTCCCGGACGTCCCCCAACTTAACCCGGCGAGTGCCCACCATGGCCCGCTTCCCGTCTGGGCCCTTCTCGGCGCTGTAGAGGTCGCGCTGTACGGTGTAGACCTTGCTGTTGGCGTGCACCGTAACCATTAGGCCGCGCACCTCGGTATCCCGCACCGAATACGAGAGCACCCGGCCCTTTTCGTTGCGCTTTGCCCACGGTAGGGCCCCCACATTCTTAAGCGTTAACCGCATCGGCTTTTTCTTGGCCATTCTTGGCTCTCCTCCTGCTGTTACTGGGTGTTTCCGTTCGCGAACCGTTTGGTAGCCGGGGCAACCCACAGCGAACCGTTAGCGAACTTTCTGGGCCACGGACTTACGCAGCCTTAAGCAGGAATCATTGAGTAAAGAGGGGCAGAAGCAAGCGTTTATGCGGGCTACAGCGGGGCCTAGCCATCTTAAACAACAAGGAAGGAATTAAACTGAAGGAACAAAAAAGCCCCGACAAGCGGAGCAAGGTACTAAGTGTAAGCGGCCCCCGCTGCGGCCAGCGGGCACTCTCGGTTGAGTGCCCCGCTTACCGGCAGCAGGGAAGAACGGGAAGGGGGGAAGATCAGGCCGCGACCGGCTCTGACGGCACCGGCAGTACCTCGTCTTCCTGCACGAAGAACACCGAGATAGCACCGAACACCATAAACACACCAGCCAACATGATGATGTAGATCGCCTGGTTGTCGAACAACCCCGCCAGGATCGGTCCCGCCACCAGTGCAGACAGGATCTGCGGCGCGGCGATGGTGAAGTTGAAGATCCCCATATACACACCGGTCTTACTGGCCGGCAGCGAGTCGGAGAGAATGGAATACGGCATCGCCAGGATTGCCGCCCAGGCAATACCGATACCGATCATCGGCAGCAGCAGGCCGAGCGCACCACTGGGCACGGTCACCTGGGTAATCAGCAGGTTCACCTGGGTTGCTTCGCCGCCCTTGAACAGCACAAAGCTCATGTAACCCAGACCACCCAGCAGCAACGACAGCGCGTAAGTCGGCTTGCGTCCCAGCTTGCTGGCAACACGGGCCAGCACGATGGAGAAGAGCGCGGCAAACAGCGAGTAGGCGGCAAAGATGATACCCACCCAGTCACCCGCGGCGCCCTTGGCCGCGGCAATGTGCGCGGGAATCTCACCCACCGAGTGCAGGTAGTCGGAATCGAACCACTTGGCCTCGACACCCCACACGTGCTGGGTAATCGCCGGGGTGGTATAGACCCACATAATGAACAGGGAGAACCAGGAGAAGAACTGCACCACCGCCAGCTGGCGCATGGTTTTGGGCATATTGACCAGCAGTTTGAAGAAGCCACCCAGGCGCTGCGGCAGAGACTTGCGCTCCGCCAGCTCGCGAGCCACTTCCGCTTCATCAATACCCTTGTAAGCGTTGTATTCCTTGGGCGCGTACTCCTTGGTACGGAATACGGTCCACAGCACCGAGCCCAGCAATACCGAGGCACCGATATAGAAGGCCCAGATCACCGAAGGCGCCACCTCTCCCGCGCGGGAAGTGTTGTCCAGCCCGATCACATTGGTAAGGATAAACGGCAGCATGGAACCCATCACCGCACCGATGTTGATCAGCAGGGACTGCACCGAGTAGCCCACGGTACGCTGCTCTGAGGGCACCATATCCGACACCAGCGCGCGGAACGGCTGCATGGTGACATTGAAGGCCGCGTCCATCAGCGCCAGCATCACACCACCAAACAGGATCGGCGCCACGAACGCCACCACGATGCCGGCATTGGGCATAAACGCCATGCCGAGTGCCGCGGCAATAGCACCGAACAGGATATAGGGGTTGCGACGGCCGAAGCGGTTCCAGGTGCGGTCGGAGGCGGAGCCGACAATCGGCTGCACGATCAGGCCCATCAGGGGCGCGACGATCCAGAACAGGGACAGCGAGTGCAGGTCGGCACCCAGGTCGGACAGAATCCGGCTGGCATTGGCGTTCTGCAGGGCAAAGCCGAACTGCACACCAAGGAAACCAAGGCTGACATTCCACACCTGCCAGAAGGGGAGTTTGGGCTGCTTCTTCATCTCTCTTCTCTGATCGCTTCGTTATTTATTGTGATACTGGACTGTGATTCCAGCCGCACCGCCGCCACGAAGGCCCGGTACGGGTTTCTGGTTGTGGGGAATTCTCGCGGTTAGCGCGAGTAATCGCCTCCTCCGGGAAGGGGGCGGAGGTCAGCCGCAGGGCAACAAGCGCATAGCAGCACCGGAAACCATAAAGTCCCATAAAATGGACACAAAGCCAGTAATTAGAGATAAAGTTCTTTTTTTAGCACTTAAAAATATCTTAAATATAGCCCCTTAAAGTGCTACTTTTGACACACAAAGCCAGCCAAAACCCTTAAAGTTACCTAATTGGCACATTATGGACATTTCCAGACAGTCCCCCGCCGCCATTGCCGAAGCGCTCGGCCAGCGCCTCAAGCAGGCGCGGCTTAACCGGGACATCACCCAGGCGGAGGCGGCAGAGCTCGCCGGCGTCTCCCGCAAGGTGGTGCTCAATGCGGAAAAGGGCAAGGTACAGCTGGAGTCACTGATTGCGATCCTGGCCGCCCTCGACCTGACCGCGCAGCTGGACAACTTCCTGCCCCCACAGCCGCCCTCCCCGATCCAGCTGGCAAAGCTCCAGGGCAAACGGCGGCAGCGCGCCTCCGGGCAGCGGTCCGGGACCAAGGACAAACAGGATAACGACGACCAGGAGGAAACCCCGGAATGGTGATGCAGGCGATCGAGGTCCTCTATAAAGGCAAAACCGCCGGTGGCGTCAGCTTCGATACCGACACCGGCATCGGCGCCTTCGAATACGCCCCCGACTTTATCCACAGCGGCATTGAACTCTCGCCCCTGAAAATGCCCCTCGCCCGGCGCATCTACTCCTTCCCGGAACTGCGCTTTGAAACCTTCCGAGGCCTCCCCGGTCTGATCGCCGACTCCCTGCCGGACGACTTCGGCAACGCCGTGCTCAATACCTGGATGGCCAGCCAGGGCAAGAACCCCGCCGACATCACCCCGCTGCAACGCCTGCAGTACACCGGCAGGCGCGGCATGGGCGCACTGGAATACGCCCCCGCCACCCGCATCAAAAAGCTCAACGCCTCCCAGGACATCGCCATCGACGAGCTGGTGGCCATCGCCCAGGAAGTACTCGACCACCACAGCGGCTTCAACGTACACCTGGACAAAACCGGCGAGGACAACCGCGAGGCGATGATGGCGCTAATGTCCGTCGGCATGAGCGCCGGCGGCGCACGCCCCAAGGCCGTACTCGCCTTCAACAAGGACTTCACCCACGTGCGCTCCGGGCAGACCGAAGTACCCGAAGGCTTCACCCACCACCTGATGAAGTTCGACGGCGTCAGCGAGCACAACAAGAACCAGGAAACCTTCGGTGACCCCATGGGCTTCGGCGCCATGGAATACGTCTACCACGAGATGGCCAGCAACTGCGGCATCGACATGATGCCCTGCCACCTGCTGCGCGAAGGCGACCGCCGGCACTTTGTCACCGAGCGCTTCGACCGTCGCGGCAACGACAAAATCCACATCCAGACCTTAAACGGCATCGCCCATGTGGATTACAAATCCCCCGGCACTTTCTCCTATGCCGAGCTCTTCTCCGTGGCGCGCCAGCTCAAACTCAGCGCCAGGGAAGCCGAACAACTGTTCCGCCGCATGGCCTTCAACATCATCGCCCGAAACCACGACGACCACGCCAAGAACTTCGCCTTCCAGCTGACCGAAAAAACCTGGCAGCTGGCCCCCGCCTACGATCTCGCCTACAGCTACAAACCCGGCAGCCGCTGGGTCAACAGCCACTGGATGAGCCTGAACGGCAAGCGCGAAGACTTTACCCGCGCGGATCTCTACAGCCTGGAGAAAATCAGCCCACTGTTTTCCCGCAGAAAGATCGACGAGATTGTGGATGAGGTGGTTGAGGAAGTATCGCGCTGGAGAAGCCTGGCCGAGGAATACGAAGTGCCAGAGCCTCTTATTGAGGAAATTGAGATGAATCTTCGGTTGAATATCTAGGGCTCGACACTCCAACGAAAATATCGAAAAAAGAATAAGAGTAAGAGCGCGCAATCAACAAAATCGCATACGATAAATGCCAATATATATACATATTGCCCATGCCCATGCCCATGCCCATGCCCATGCCCATAATTAGGCATAATGGCTATACCTGAGCATTTTGAATAAAACTGTTAGCTGCTATGAAGAACATGATGCAGGGTCTCATCGCGGTACTACTCATATCTATTATGAGTGGCGCTGTTGCGTATAGTGGTCGCACGGTTGAAGAATCTGGCCTTTCTGGCTCTTGGTGGCCTAGAAGAAATCTTGATGAGGTCGTAACGGAAATCAGCAAGATGAAACCCACTGAAATCACTTTACAAGTGAGCCCGAAAAATCAAGCACGAATCACTCGGGCGTATCCTGACGGCTCCATTGAAACCACAGAATCTATTAGCTTCCAGCAAGTTGGAAGCCTCTTCTACTGGAAGTTTAGGCGAGAGGACGGACTTGAATATCAGCTAGTACTAGGCGGTTGGAAACTGAAAGGTCGTAGGAGTATTTTGTTTGGGCATCTATATCTAGCGAACTCAAAGCATGGGCTTTTTAACGGCTGGCCTGTCACCGTGCAGCTAACCAATAAAGGCACCGAACACGATAACACAGCGCCGGTGCTTTAGGCGCTAGAAGGCACTGGAGGCTATAGCATGCCTGAGACTACGCTCTCGCAGCGTCCTGTTTCTCCTTGGACATTCCGCGCCGGACTGCTGGTGCTGGTTTGTTTCGCATTGCTCTATACCTGTACTAGCGCAGCACACATGCTACTGGTTAAGCATGCCATCGGATTCGAGGCTTACCTGGGAGATGGCCCTGGCCTACCGCAACACCTGCTATTGACCCTTCAACTCACTAAAGCTGTACTACTTCTAGGCGTGTTAGCGGTCGCACTGCAACGCCGTGGTCTCGACTGGGCGACGTTAGGGCTGCGGCCAACAACGCGCAAATGGCTAATGCTGGCTGTGCTTGTCGCTGTCGCGGGGCTATTAATTCGCTTAATGCTGGCGCGCTGGATGTCGGTAGCTGTACCTGACTGGGCTACTTTTATGCGGAGTCCGTACGGCAGCGTTGATAGTGGCATGATGGTAAGCATTGCGCTTGGATTTTGCACTGTGCTGCTCACGCCATTTGCCGAAGAAGTTTTTTTCCGTGGGTTTCTGTTTACCTGGATGACTGGTCATCGCCCGGTATGGCTGGCGATGCTGGTAAGTTCATTAATTTTCGGTGCAATGCACATCATTCCACCGCAAGCAATCAGCGCTGCACTTATGGCCCTGGCGCTTTGTGCACTCTACTGGTTCAGCAATTCATTATGGCCACCGATACTGGCACACGTTATCGGCAACGGCATTGCCTATTTTTCTATGCTGGCAAACAGCGCGTCTTAGGGTACGGCTGGGTGCATTCTAACAATACATATGAGGGAGAGCGGTGAGGACCATTTTTAGCCAAGCATCCAGACTAAAAACAGCTAAACCGTAGAAAAGAGCTGGACATCAAAAAGCAAGCAGAGATTGAAAAAGCCAAGAAATAGGGATGGTTGTGATGCCATATAAACGCAAGCAGTTTTGTACGGATCGCTGCGCTTCCATTTTGGCACAAATGCTACATACTATTGGCCACTCCTGTCGCGGCCGTTAAGCCAAAATAAAAATGAAAAACGTAGAATCAAGCTGCTGGAGAGTAATGGTCTTAGTACTGTCAGTTACGGCAGTTCTTATATTTTTCCGACTCCATATTTTTTTGACGGTAACTCCATTCGAATGTTGGGGTTTTGAAGACGTGTGGGACCACCGCCCAGACACCTTGAATCCATTTTGGATGTATACGCTAGTATTTTTATTGCTTACTGCCTGGTCACTTCTGGAGTTGGCACTTGGCGTATTTTCAAAAAGTCAGCGGTTTGTTCCGTTTGTTTCGCTCGTATTGATGATTTCGGTTTTATTCGGGCATTTGCACTTTTGGCAAGCATTCCAGGTTACGCGTGGAGAAGCGGAATTTAGTCACTTTACGCTTGAGCTGGTTCACTTTAGGCGACCTGAGCCTGAAGAGAGACGTTCGGACTTTCCTCCAAGCTGGCAGGAGTATTTAATTGAAAATAGGTGTTCTAAAGGTTTGGCGATTTCAAGTATGTCAGATCAGGAACGGGAAGAGCTTCACAGGAAGTATCTGGAGCTCTGGGACTAAGATCTTAACAAAGTGCAGTAATGGGACACCTAAATTTGTACATTTCAGCTGCAGCGACACTAATCAGCGACTGTGATTAGTAGTAACCTAAAAGCCTAGACAAGTACCCGGGGCGATAACCCAGGATCTGCCCCCCAACACCTCGTAACAAACCCGAGCAATCATAAGTCAGTTTTATGCAATTTCTTCTCATCGCATTACGCGCACTTACCGTATGGTCGCTTCTCTGTTCTCAGGCTCTCGCCGTGGAGATAGAGCCATTTACCTCAGACGGCTGCAGTGCCTTCCCGGACGGGACCATGGAGCAGGAAGAACTGTGGCTGGAATGCTGCAAGGCGCACGATTACGCCTATTGGAAGGGAGGCTCCTACGAGGAGCGGGTCGCGGCCGATGAAGCGCTTAAGGCCTGCGTGGCGAAAACCGGGCAGAAGGAGGTGGCGGCGCTGATGCTGGCCGGGGTGCGGATTGGCGGTACGCCCTACCTCCCCATGGATTTTCGCTGGGGGTATGGCTGGCCAGTGGGGCGGGGGTATAAAGCGCTTTCTGCGGAGGAAGAGGAAGCGGTCAGGCGCAGCGAAGCCGCTACCAATTCAAAAAAAACGGATGAATCTCGAATAATGACTGAAACTGCGGATTTTTAGAGCGAAAATGAAGACCTGATCACGCAAATACCGCAGCCTGTCGGACGATTACCATCGATGAACCGTCTGTCAGCCCGACTTTTTCCTGGCCACAAATATGGCGTGCCGCGCGCCCTTACCCGGGCGTTCGCGCACGGTCTTTACCTCTACGCGGAATCCCGCTTTCTTGAGTCGCCCCACATAAAACGTATCGGGTGATGCCGACCACACTGCGAGAACTCCACCCGGGCGCAGGCTCCGGTAGATACTGCTGGTCCCCTCGACCGAGTACAGCCAGTTGTTGTCACTGTGGGTCAGGCCCTCGGGGCCGTTGTCCACATCCAGCAATACTGCGTCGTATTCACCGCTGCGGTTCACCAGCAGCTCTGCCACATCGCCGATGTGTACGCCCACACGATTGTCATCCAGTGGTCGACCGGCACACTCCCCCAGGGGACCCCGGTTCCATTCCACTACTTCCGGGATCAGGTCGGCGACGATGACGCTGGCGTCAGGCGACAATACATCGAGGGCCGCAGCCAGGGTGTAGCCCATGCCCATGCCGCCCACGACTACGCGGGCGCCCTTGTGGCTCTTAAGATGCGCGCAGCCCAGCACCGACAGCTGCTGCTCGCTATTGAATCGGCGGCTGTTCATCAGCTCGCCCCGGGGGCCGGACAGGGAGATGGAGAATTCCTGGTCGCGCTGACGCAGCGTGAGCACGCCACCATCATTGGGAATCTGGGCGGTACCAAGTTCGATCCAGGGCTTCATGGTGTGGCTCGCTTTCGGGTGAGATGGTGGCGCAGTAGATCGGGCGAGCAATGTAACACAAGCGCCCGCCTTGTTGGTTAGCTGCACGGGTGACGCTAATATGACCGACAATCCGTTTAAACTGGCGTCTAGCCACGCGAGTCTTTTTACCCACAATCCGAGCGAGTGCTGCATGAATCGCAGGAAAAAAGTCAACCAGATCCTGAAGAAGAAGGCCAAGAAGGCCAACGACAAGCTTAATCCCAAGAACAAGCCACGCTACGTGTCGAAGGCGGAGCGTGCACAGCAGGCGCAAGAGGCCGACTCTACCGGCGCGGACAATGTATTGAGCAGAGAACCGAGATGAATTTAAACCAGGTCACCATGCCTGTATCGGATATGGATGAAGCAACCCTTTTCTATCGGAAGATGGGATTCCTGCAGATTGTCGATACTCCACATTACGCCAGATTCGAGTGCCCGGACGGTGACGCCACCTTCTCGCTTTCATTATCTGATGATGCCGGTGTGGGCTCCGCCATTGTTTACTTCGAGCATGAAGACCTGGACTGCTGGGTCGGGCAGCTGAAAGAGAAAGGTTTTACCTTCGCAGAAGAGCCTAAAGATCATTCGTACCTGTGGCGTGAGGCGGTACTCTTCGACCCGAGCGGTAACAAATTGAAGTTATATTGGGCGGGCGAGAATCGTAAGAACCCACCATGGCGCGTGGAGCGCAGTGCATAACGAGCCGCTTCGCGCGCTTGCTCAAGTGCATATTTACTGTGATCATCCCCGCGCTTACAAAGGATAACTTGACGCCATTTCACAACAGATAAGGAAAGAATATGTTTAGCCATGTCATGCTGGGCGCAAATGATATTCAGGAGTCCAAGAAATTTTACGATGCCATATTGGACGTGATGGGGCACAAGCCCGGCGTTGTTGACGAGAAGGGCCGCTGTTTTTACTTCAGTAAAACCGGCGTATTTGCGCTGAGCGTGCCAATTAATGGAGAACCGGCCAGCAAAGGCAACGGTAGCACCATTGGCTTTGCAGCAAGCAGCACAGAAGATGTGGACAAGTGGCATGCCGCGGGCGTCGAAAATGGCGGTGCGCCCTGTGAAGATCCACCCGGCGTTCGGGAAGGTGGCGGCATGAAGCTGTACCTGGCCTACCTGCTTGACCCCTCCGGCAATAAAGTATGTGCAATGCATCGCCTTGACTGAGTCATCGCACTACAAAGAAATCGCACTACAAAAAAAAAGACCCGGGATATCCCGGGTCCTTTTTTATTAGCATCTGTATATGCCTAACGCTCTGCCCTGACAAATGTCAGTGCAGCACGATCACTTCATTGGCATCCAGGTTCAGCACCGCGGAACCACCGCTCACGCTCACAGAATCGCTGCCAACATGGCTGCTGTACTGGCCATCCGCCAGCGCGAGATTACTGACGCTGATGGACGTACTGCCACCGCGGTTCACGGCCACGGTGACCACGTCGGTGCCTTCGATCCGTTCAAACACCAGGACATCACTGTTCACCCAGCGCTCGTTGTAACTGCCAGAAGCCAGTGCCGGACTGTCTGCACGCAGGCTTGCCAGTGCGCTGATGAGCTGGAACGCCGGGGTGGACTGGCTGAACGACGGCATACCCTCGCGGTTGAATGGGTCGTGGCCTACCTGACCATCACCGTTGGCGGTAAACCAGGTGCTGTTCTGCTCACTGCCGTAGTAGATGGTGGGAATGCCCGGCAGCGTCATCACCAGAGCCATGCCCAGATTCTGGCGCGCGTCTGCCAGTGCCTTGGAAAAGCCCTTGCCGGTGCGGCCGTTATCCACAGGGCCGGTTGTCTGCAGGTAAACGCTGGTGCGTGTGGCATCGTGGTTGTCGAGGAAGATCGGCTGCCAGCTGTCGCGGCCGTTCATGGCGCCCGGGCGGGAACCGATATGATTACTCAGTTGTACCATGCTGAGATCACCGGCAATGGCGCTTTCGATATGGTTGCGCAGCTGGAAGTCCAATAGCTCGGAGCCGCGCCCTTCATTCAGAAACTGCATCGACAGGCTCTCGCCGGCACCCGCGCCATACCACTCCCCAAAGACATACACATCCGGATTCTGCGCGCGTACGGCACTGGTAAAGCGGTTGATGTAGCTCGGCTCGATATGCTTGATGGCATCAATACGGAACGCATCCACGCCGTGGCTCATCCACTTCAGTGCGGCATCGATCAGGTACTGGTCCGCCGCGCTGTTGCCACTGGTACCGTGATTGAAGTCGGTAAGGTTGAACAGGGTTTTGTTGCGGAAGGCCCAGGGGTCATTCCATTCACCGCCACAGGTGGTGGTGGGATCGCTGTCGCCGCAATCGGCGATGGCGCCATTGTGGTGGTACCAGGTGCCATTGTCCTGGTTGCCGTCGGTAATAAATGTGCCCTCTTTGTAGAGTGCGCCGAACTCGTACTGGTCGTCCTGGTTAGAGTGGTTGAGGGCGATATCCAGCACCAGCTTCATACCGCGCGCTTCCATCTCCGCATCCAGCTGGTCCACCAGCGCCCAGTCCCCCAGGTGCTCGTCCACTTCATAGAAGTCGCGTCCCCAGTAGCCGTGGTAGGCACCTTCGGAGCCGGAATTGTCGATGTTGTCGTTCAGCGGCGTTACCCAGATGGCGCTCACCCCCAGTGCCTCAAGGTAATCGAGCTTGTCGATAAGGCCCTGGATATCGCCCCCCCAGTATTTCTTCCACTCGGACAGTCCGCCGGCCGATTTTGAGGTGGAGGTGGCCGCGGCGTTGTTGCCATTGTCGTTGGAGGTGTCGCCGTTGTGGAAGCGATCCAGGAACACGAAGTAGATGCTGCGGTTGCGGAAGTCCGCTGTGGGGGGCGGCGCATCGCCACAGTTCTCACCGAGACCGGTGGTTACGCTGACCAGGCTGTTGCTGTCGCCATCGACGACGATCTCGGTCCAGCCGCTGGCGGGTTGGTCTATGGCGGGGAAGGCATCACTGCCCCAGGCACCGTCGGGATCGACCTTGAAGCGTGGGCCGCCGTTGGCGTCTCCGCTGGTGAAATTGCGGCAGGCCTCGTACTGGCCGGTGCCGGCGATCTGGCTCATCAGGTCACCCTGGGCCCAGCTGTTGTGGGTGCCGCGCAGGTGCAGTGCTTTAGCGGCCACAATGGCACAGCCATCACTGTCTACCGGGGTGCCCGCGGGTGTATTGGGGCAGAGATCGGCAGCGTCGGCCACACCGTCGCCATCGGCATCCGACGCGGGGGTACCGCAGTTCTCGGCGAGGCCTTCATCGGTACTGATGTTGCCGCTGGCGGCATCGAAGGTGATGGCCACCCAGCCGGCGGCTACCGTGTAGTCTGCGGCGGGCAGTTCGTCTCCACCCCAGCCGCCATTCGGGTCGACCTTGAAGCGCGGATTCGTATTACCGGTGAAGTCCTGGCAGGAGGTGTAGATATCGGTCTCGCCTTCACGAGCCAGCAGGGTGTCTTCCGCCCAGCTGTTGAAGGTGCCGCGCAGGTGGTAGTCGGTCCCGGAGGGGCCGCCGGCGGCAATAATCTGGTAGTCGTGGGTATCGGTGTAGAACTCAATATCCCAGGTGCCGGCGAGAACGGAAATATTACCGCCGCCCTGTACGCCATTGAGTCCGTAGTTCTCGCTCCAGTCACCCCAGCGGTCGAACTTGATATTGCCATCGGCGGTGAACACCACATCCTCTGCGAGCATGGTGTTGCTGCCGACGTCCTGCATCTGGTCCGCCTGCCAGTTGTTGTGGGTGCCGCGCAGGAACCACTCCGCCTGCGCCACAGAACTCGCGCCCAGCAGCAGTGCCGCCAGGGCCAGGTAGCTCTTTTTCATTGTCATCATCTCTGGTTGATTATTGTTATCGGTCCTTGGTTTTCGGCCCGGTGTCCGGTGACGCTTTTCACTACAAGGTCACGGTATTTCCAGGCCACAACACATACTGGCGAACTGGCCGGTCAATACCTCCTCCTCACCTGGGGCGTGGAGGAAGGGCGCGCCAGGCCAGATCGGCAGTCCCGGCGGGTAACTCCCCCCGCAGGGAGGGGGATAACAGGCACCCCCGGAGCGGGCACAATGGCGAAAAAAAGTGCGATTGACCGCCGAAAACTCCACCCACAGGTGCCTGCGATGATGAACACACGCCGCTCCAAGACTCTGCTGTTTACACTGCTGATGTTTCTGTCTGCGGGCTGCAGCGCCGCAGACCAGTCCCGCATCGAGCGCGTGGAGCCGCCGTTCTGGTGGACCGGGATGGCAGAGTCCGACCTGCAGCTGCTGGTCCATGGCAAACACCTGGCGGACGCGAGGGTGCGTGTGGATTACCCCGGGGTCACTGTCACCGGCACCGAGCGTGAGCAAAACCCCAATTACCTGTTCATCAACCTGGCCATTGCCGATGCCGCACAGCCGGGCACCGTGGAAATTCACCTGGCCTCCAGCGGCTGGGAGCAGACCGTCAACTACACGCTGAAACAGCGCCGTGCGGGCTCTGCACAGCGCCAGGGGTTCAATAGCTCGGACGCCATCTACCTGATCACCCCTGACCGTTTTGCCAACGGCGATACCGCCAACGACGCCACCCCCGATACCCTGGAGAGCCCGGACCGCAACGACCCCAATGGCCGCCACGGCGGCGATATCGCCGGTATGTTGCAGCACCTGGACTATGTGGCGGACATGGGGTTTACCCAGATCTGGCCGAACCCGCTGATTGAGAACGACCAGCCCAAATACTCCTACCACGGCTACTCGGCGACAGACCTCTACCGTATCGACTCCCGCTACGGCAGCAACGAAAGCTTCCGCGCATTTGTGGCGGCGGCCAAACACAAGGGGATCGGCGTGATCCAGGATATGGTTCCCAACCATATCGGTGACGGTCACTGGTGGCTGCAGGATCTGCCCGGTGACAGCTGGCTGAATGGCAAGGGGATCAAAAAAGGCGAGTTCGAGTACACCAACCATGCGCGCACCGTGCATATGGACCCTTATGCCAGCCACAAGGACCACCAGCTGTTTACCGACGGCTGGTTTGTGGACTCGATGCCCGACCCCAACCAGCGCAATCCGCGCGTGGCCAATTACCTGATCCAGAACGCCATCTGGTGGGTGGAGTATGCGGACCTCTCCGGCATTCGCGTGGACACCTATGCCTATTCCGATCCGGACTTCCTCACCCGCTGGTCTGCCCGCCTGATGCAGGAATACCCCAACTTCAATATTGTCGGCGAAGAGTGGACCCGCCAGCCGGCACTCGTTGCCTACTGGCAGGCGGGTAACAACAATCGCAACGGCTACGTTTCCAACATGCCCAGCATGATGGACTTCCCCCTGCTTTATGGCCTGCGCGACGGGCTGGAAAAACCGGAGAGCTGGAGCACCGGCCTGGTGACCTTGTATGAAACACTGGCCAACGACGTGCTTTATCCCGACCCCAACAACCTGGTGATTCTCGGTGGCAACCACGACATGAGCCGCCTTTACAGCCAGCTGGATGAGGACCCCGGCAAGTTCCGCATGGCAATTGCCTACATCGCCACCATGCGCGGCATCCCGCAGTTTTACTACGGTGATGAAGTACTCGCGAAAAGCCCCAAGCGCCGTGACGATGGCGTGGTGCGCAGCGATTTCCCCGGTGGCTGGCCGGGTGACGCGGTCAATGCATTTACCGGCACCGGCCTGAGTGAACAGCAGCGCGAGGCACAGCACTTTGTGCGCACGCTGTTCCGCTGGCGCAAAGACAAAGCCGTCATCCACAACGGCCAGCTCAAGCACTTCGCGCCGGTGGACGGCCTGTATATCTATTTCCGCTACGACGATACCAACACGGTAATGGTCGCCATCAACAAAAGTGATCAACCCAGAGAGCTGCCGCTGGCGCATCTGGCCGAGATTCTGGGCAATAAAACCACTGCCATGGATGTTGTCCAGCGCAACCGCCAAAACCTGAATGACCTGGTCATCGCCGCACGCGATGTTCAGATCTTTGAAGTTCAATAAAAGAAAACGACGATGAAGACGATGAAAGAGAACACCCGATACTCACCCCGGAAGCTGATTCGGAAACTTGGTCTGGGCATGCTGCTGGCCGCAGTAATACAGCCCGCCAGTGCAAATACATTGCGTGAATACAAGAGCCACCAGCTGCTGGACGACAAGCTGGTGATCCAGACCAGCGACAGCAAGGTCACCCTAACACCGCTGAACAGTGCCGCTTTGGAAGTCCACTACCAGCGTGAGGGATTAAAGCAACTGCCGTCTTTTGCCCGCGCCGGCGATCCCGCCGAAGACCTTCAGGCACAACTGAGTGTTTCCGAACAGGCGCTGCGCTACTCCCTCGGTGAGCTCACCGCAGTGATTCACAAATCCCCGTTTGCCATCGAATACCTGCGCGGCGGCGAAACACTGCTGGCGGAAGAGCACGGGTTCTTTGCCAATGCCACCATGCGTGGCTTCCGCTTTGCATTGCAGGAGCAGGAAAAACTGATCGGCGGCGGTCAGCGTGTACTGGGCATGGACCGGCGCGGCCATCGTCTGCCGCTCTATAACAAGGCCCACTACGGCTACAGCACCGAGTCCGAGCAGATGTACTTTGGCCTGCCGGCGGTGATGAGCAGCAACAAATACGTACTGCTGTTCGACAACAGCGCCACCGGCACCATGGACCTGGGCGCCAGTGAAAAAGACGTGATGCAGTTTGAGGCCGTTGCCGGTCGCAGTGCTTACATCGTGGTGGCCGGCAACGACTACCCCAAGCTTATCGAGAACTACGTGGATGTTACCGGCCGCCAGCCGATGCCGCCGCGCTGGGCACTGGGTAACTTTGCCTCGCGCTTCGGCTACCGCACCGAACAGCAGGTGCGCGATACCGTGGAAAAATTCCGCGAGGAAGATTTCCCGCTGGATGCCGTGGTACTCGACCTCTACTGGTTCGGCCCGGACATCATGGGCCACATGGGCAACCTCGCGTGGGATAAAAGTGCATTCCCGCAGCCGGTAAAAATGATGGCGGACTTTAGCGAGCAGGGCATCAACACCATCCTGGTTACCGAGCCCTTTGTACTCTCCACCTCCGAGCGCTGGGACTCTGCCGTGGCCGGCAACGCACTGGCGAAAAATATCGCCGGCCAGCCGAAAACCTTTGATTTCTACTTCGGCAACACCGGCCTGATCGACGTCTTCTCCGAAGATGGCCGCGACTGGTTCTGGAATATCTACAAGGGCCTGAAGGAACAGGGCGTGGCCGGCTGGTGGGGCGACCTCGGCGAGCCGGAAGTACACCCGTCGGATACGGTACACGCCGTGGGCATGGCGGACGAGATCCACAATGCCTTCGGCCACCGCTGGGCGCAGATGCTGTTCGACAATGAAAAGTCCGACTCCCCCGAAGAGCGCCCGTTCATCATGATGCGCGCCGGCTTCCCCGGTTCCCAGCGTTTCGGCATGATTCCCTGGACCGGCGACGTCGCCCGCAGCTGGGGCGGTCTCAAGCCTCAGGTAGAACTCTCGCTGCAGATGGGCCTGCTGGGCTTCGGCTACACCCACTCCGACCTCGGCGGCTTTGCCGATGGCGAGAAGTTTGACCGCGAACTCTACATCCGCTGGCTGCAGTACGGCGTGTTCCAGCCGGTCTATCGCCCCCACGCCCAGGAGCATATTGCCCCGGAGCCGGTGTTCCACGATCGCAAAACCCGCGACATCCTGCGCGAGTATGTGAAGCTGCGTTATCGCCTGCTGCCCTACAACTACACTCTGGCGTTCGAAAACAGCCAGACCGGCATGCCACTGATGCGCCCGCTGTTCTTCGAGAATGAATCCAACCTGGCGCTGATGGACAACAAGGACGCCTACCTGTGGGGCAACGATTTCCTGGTGGCGCCGGTGACCGATGAAGACATCGATGAAGTAGACGTTCCGCTACCCGGCGGTGTCTGGTTCGACTTCTGGAGCGATGACCGCTACAGCGGCGCATCCGCGGAAATCGATGTGGACCTGAAAACCATCCCGGTCCTGGTTCGCGCCGGTGCGTTTATCCCCACGGTCGCCGACCTGCAGAACACCCGCGATTACTCCAGTGCATACCTGCGCCTGGATTACTACGCCGACGATTCCGTCAGTAGTTCCCGCGGCTATGTATACGAAGATGACGGTGTGACCGCCGGAGCCTTTGCCAAGGGCCAGTATGAAAAGCTTGCCTTCACCAGCGAACGCAAGGGCAACACCCTGCACTTTGCCTTCAGCCGCAGTGGCGATGGCTACAGCAATGCGCCGGAAGCCCGCGCGATGGATCTGGTAATGCATAACTGGCAACAGGCACCGGCAAGCATCCAGCTCGGCGACAAGACCATTCCGCTGGTACAGAAACAGAACCAGTTGACCGACCACACTGCCTATTACGACAAGCGCAGCAAGACCCTGCAGGTGAAGTTCCCCTGGGGTAAGCAAGACCTGGCAATGGCTGTCACGCTGTAACGAATCAATCGATGCGAAGAAATTGAAAGAACGGAATGTTATGAATAAGTTTGCCCGAACCCTTTTGGCTCCCGCTGTCGCCGCTGCACTTCTGACGGCCTGTGAATCCAGGCCCGTGGATAACCAAACCACGGCGGATACCGCCGACAGTATCCACGAAACATCCCAGGTCTCGGCCGCGAAAGGCCCTGCAGCAGAGAACACAGCGCTGCACACAGCAACTGCCTCCCCGGTCGAAACCTTCGGCAAGCCGGTGATCTACCAGGTTCTGCCGCGACTGTTCGGCAATACCAATGCCACCAACAAACCCTGGGGAACCATCGAAGAAAATGGTGTCGGCAAATTCAGTGACTTTACGCCCGAGGCCCTGCAGGCGGTGCGCGAACTGGGCGCCAACTACATCTGGTATACCGGTGCACTGCATCATGCGGTGGTACGCGATTACACCGAGTTCGGCATTGCCAATGATGATCCCGATGTGGTGAAAGGCCGTGCGGGTTCTCCCTACGCGGTGAAGGATTACTATTCCGTAAACCCCGACCTGGCAGAGGACCCGGCCAAACGCCTGCAAGAGTTTCGCGAGCTGATCGCCCGCTCTCACGAAGCCGGCCTCAAGGTCATCATTGATATCGTCCCCAACCACGTCGCGCGCAATTACCAGTCCCTCGACAAGCCGGAGGGCGTGCGCGATTTCGGTGCCGACGATGACACCAGCGTGGCCTATGCACGCGATAACAATTTCTACTATGTGCCGGGCGAACCCTTCCAGGTACCGGTCGCCGACGATGGCTACCGTCCCCTGAACGGTGAGGCCCACCCGCTGGTCGACGGAGAGTTTACCGAGGTACCCGCCAAGTGGACTGGTAACGGCAGCCGGGCACCGCAGCCGGCCCAGGGCGACTGGTATGAAACGGTCAAAATCAACTTCGGGGTGCGCCCGGACGGCAGTCACGATTTTGCCGAACTGCCCGCAGACTTCGCGAATAAAGACTACAAAGCCCACGCAGCGTTCTGGGCCGACAAGGACGTGCCGGACAGCTGGAAAAAATTCCGCGAGATTACCGACTACTGGCTCGCGTTCGGCGTCGACGGCTTCCGCTACGACATGTCCGGGATGGTGCCGGTGGCGTTCTGGAGCTACCTGAACTCTTCCATCAAGATGCAAAAGCCCGACGCATTGTTGCTCGCAGAAATCTATCAGCCAGACCTGTACCGGGATTACATTCACCTCGGCAAGATGGACTACCTCTACGACAAGGTAGGCACCTACGATGCAATCCGCGCGGTAATGGAAGGCAAGGCCGGCACCGATCCGCTGGTAGATATCCAGAACAGCCTGGAAGGCATTGAAGACAACATGTTGCGGTTTATGGAAAATCACGACGAGCAGCGTATCAGCAGCCCCGAGTTCGCCGGTAACCCGCAAGCCGGCATTCCCGCCATGGTGGTATCCGCCACCATCAGCGGCGCCCCCACCCTGCTCTACTTCGGCCAGGAACTGGGTGAGCCCGGTGCTGGCGATGCCGGTTTCGGCAAAGCGAGCCGCACCACCATTTTCGACTACTGGTCAGTCCCCAGCATTCGCCGCTGGAACAACGAGGGACAGTTCAACAGCGAAAACCTCAGTGACGCCGAACAGCAACTGCGCGATACCTACCGGCGCCTCCTGGCCTTTTCCACCAGCAGTGAGGCACTGCGTGGCGACTACACGGACCTGCACAGCTACAACCGCAAACACGGACAGGGCTATAGCGATCAGCAGTTCGCGTTTGCCCGTTGGGCGCCGCAGGAGCGGCTGGTGGTGGTAGCCAACTTTGCCGACACCGCAAAAAGCCTGACGCTGAAGCTGCCTGCGGAGTTATTGCAACAGTGGCAGCTGCAAGATGGCCGCTACCCGATGAGCGAGAAGCTACAGGGAGCCGCGGGTGCGGAACTGAGCGTGGAGAACGGTGAAGGGAAGGTTGCCCTTGAGCTGGAACCTTTCGAGAGCGTGATCCTGCAGCTGGAAAACTGATTGATTCCCGCCGCCGGTGGCAAGGCCGCTGGCGGCGGGTTCAATAAAACTCAAATTCCAGCAGCAGGCGTATTGTCTGATCCGCGCTGTCACTGGTCAGCCCCTGTATGACGCCCAGCTCCCACAGCAACTGCTGGGCGCGGGGCAATTTTTTTACCCCGCGAATAACCGGGCCCACGCCGGTGTAGTCCTGCCCCGCATAGAGTTCCAGGCCCGGCTCGAACAGGGGCGTCCAGCGGTAGCGCGCCTGCAGGCGCAGCTCGGACTCCCACTCGTTGGCAAAATCGTCGCCCCACTCGTAAACCGCGGCAAAGTTGGCAGTACCCGTCCAGCGCCCCCACTCCCTGCTGGCCAGCAAGGTCGCCGCCGCCTCCCAGATATCGTCTTCACGCTCTTGCTCCAGCTCAAACAGCATGCCCCAGTCCGCAGCGTACTCCCCCTGCTCGGTGAGCTGCCACTTGGCCTCCAGCTCCACGGCGGCGAGTCTCAGATCCTGCCCGGAATTCTTCTCGCCAATCAGGTAGACCTCGCCAAACCAGCGGTCGGAAAAACTGCGGCCGAATCCCAGCCGGTGCAGCTGCTGCCCCTCATAGGGCTCATCCCCGCCGGGAATCGCCGATGTGCGCCACTCCAGTTCTTTTTCCAGCGGTTGAACATAGGGATCGTAAACACGGTCGACCACTTGCCCATCCGCGTGCGCCACCGATGGTACCCCCATCACGATGACACAAGCGGCCAGCAGAGAGGCATCAGTGCGCAATCGCGGGGACATGGGAAGACGTTCGAAAAACATAATGCGTAACCCCAAGTATCAGCGCCATCACCGCCATACTCGTTGTGTATAAGAAGACTTCAATCGGCGTCGGCGACGCCTCGTAACTCACCAGGGCAAACAGCAGTTGCCCCACCAGCGAATGCTCGGGCAGCAATCCGGAGCTATCCCAAAGAGGTGCCTGTGCCGGCAGCCAGTCCACCTGAATCAAAAGTTGTGCGGCCTGTGAACACATGCCCCCGGCAACGATGGTAAGCAATATACAGGTAACCGGCAGGATGTAGCGCTTCGGCAGGCCGAGCAAGAGGTAATACAACAAGGCACCAATACTAAAGCCGATTCCCGCGCCGATCAGTGCGCCCTTTACTACGCTGCCAAACAGTTCCGGCTGCGAATGAAAGGTATACAGGTAAATATAAATCTCTGCGCCTTCGCGCAGTACCGAGCAGGTCACCGCCAGCAACATCAACCACTTTAGCAGCGAGAGCCGGTATCCAGGGCGATAGTAGTTGATCACCATCAGAGTGGTCGCCATCACTAGCAGGAAATAGATCCAAAAATGCAGCCCGGCATTCAGCAGCTCCTGTCCGGCGCCGTCGAAGGCATTCGAGATTGCCGCCAGGTTATTTCCATACACGGCGGAGCCAATACCACCCAAAACCAGTGCAAGCAGAAACCAACGCGTCGACAGCCCGAGAAAGCGGCTCATGGCGAGCAGGATGCAGAACACCAGTCCCGCTTCGAGCACTTCCCGGAAAATAATAATCACACTGGTCAATAGCATGGAAATTGTCTGTCGCTATCCAAAATATTATTCCGCAATGACTTTGCCCTGCGCCGTTTTCGGGTTGAACTCACCAAAAAATGGATACTCGCCGGGCTTCAGTGGGCCAATAAAGATAATCGCTTTCTGCCCACCCATAATCACCTTTTCCCGGTTCAGCTCGTAGCTTTCAAATTCCTCCGGCGTTTTGTCCCGGTTGTGGACAATCAGTTTCACCTTGGTATTGGCGGGCACCACAAGCTCTGAGGGAATAAACAGATGGTCGCGTATTTCCAGCGTCACTTCTGGCCGCCCGGCGCCAAAACAGAAAACGATTGCAGGAAGCACCAGCAGCGCGTTGCGCGCCCGGGTCCAACGGCTGTCACGCATGATTGGTCTCTCCCTGTGCAATGCTCTCATCCGTCGCCTGTTCCCGGTTCGGCCCACGGCGTGGAAACCTCACCTGAACCGATAACCCATGACCGAAATGCGACGTGCCGAGCTTGATGTCTGCATGGTGCAACTGAGCGATATGCTGCACGATCGACAACCCGAGCCCGCATCCTTCCACCGTAGACGTATGTCGATCGCCGCCGATACGATAGAAGCGCTCGAACACCCTCGCGTATTCCTCTTCCGCAATACCCGGTCCGGAATCTTCCACACGCAGCTCCACTGCATCATTGAGTGGCCTCACGGAAACTTCGATGCGGCCACCCTCCGGCGAGTACTTATTCGCATTTCTGAGCAGGTTCTTGAGCAGGATCGATAACGCGAAACGGTCACCATCAAGTGTGGCGGAAGCACCACGCAGTTCCACCTGCTGCTCCCGGGCGGCAAAGCCCGCATAGTTCTCGGCAATAATTTCCCGCGCCAGGGTGTAAATATCCACGGACTCAAAGCGCGCCGGGTAGTGATCCGGGGTCGTTCGGTAGAGATCGAGCATCTGTTCAACCAGGTGTGACATGCGCTCCACGCTAGCCTGTAGCTTTGCCAGTGAATCCGGTTTGTGGGCCAGTTGACGCTCTCCGCCCGAAGATTCCGACAGCTCGCGTTCGACATTGTGCGCATGCACCTGGATCGCACTGATCGGCGTACGCAATTCGTGCGCGGCATCCGCAGAGAAGCGCCGCTCACGATCGAATGATCCCTGCAGCCGGGCGAGCAGCGCATTGGTGGAGGAGACAACCGATTGTAATTCCACCGGTGGACTATCTATTGGCAGTGGACGCAGATCTTCCGCGCGCTTTTCCTGCAACGCCGCGGCCAGTTTTCGCAGACTGCTCAGGCCGCGCCCCAGAATAAGCCAGATCAGTAACCCGGCTACCGGTATGCCAATCAGAATTGGAGAAACGGACTCGAGGATAACCCGGTCCGCCAACTGGAAGCGCAGGTCAATGCGCTCGGCCACCTGTACCCAGGCACCCAGATCCGCCGCGTGATGGGTGAACACCCGCCATCGGTAGCCGGAAAAATTGATCTCACGATACCCTTCGGCAAAGGTGCTCACCGGGGTTTGCGGGGCATTGTTTGAGCGCATCAACAGGCTTTGCTCATCTGCCCACACCTGAAAGGCCATCGACCCGGTATGGTCCACCACGACGGGAATTTTTTGAGGCACCGGCATGGCAGAAAGCAGCTGCGCGGTAGCCGCCATCTGCTGATCAAACAGTTGCTGCGCTTCCGCCATACTGGCGCGATAGCCCTGCAATGCGGACACAAAATTAACCAGCACGATGGTCGACAGCAGGGTGACCAGCATGAAGATGCGAATAGACCTCACTATGCGGGGCCCACCTTGTAGCCTACGCCGCGGATCGTCTGGATAAATTCGGGATAGATTTTCTTGCGCAGGTTGTGAATGTGCACATCCACGGTGTTGCTCGATACTTCCTCACCCCAGCTATACAGCTTGTCTTCCAGCTGCTCGCGGCTGAGGATATGCCCGGGACGCTCGGCCAGAGCGCGCAACAGGGTAAACTCCCGCCGTGACAACCGCACCGCCTCGCCCGCGCGAAAGACTTCATGGGAGGCAAGGTTGATCTGCACATCGCCGATCGCGATCTCTGCGCTGAGCCCCACGCCCGCGCGACGTTCCAGCGCGCGCAGGCGGGCGAGCAGCTCATCGACTGCAAACGGCTTGGTCAGGTAGTCGTCCGCGCCAGCGTCCAGCCCCTGCACTTTTGAGGCGAGATCATCCCGCGCGGTGAGTATCAGGACCGAGGACTTCACACCGTAGCTGCGCAACTGCCGCAACACCTCGATCCCATCGATATCCGGTAACCCGAGGTCGAGAACGATGACATCCGGCTGCGCGGCGCGAGCGAGGGAAACCCCCTCCCCTCCTCGCGCAGCCAGGTCGACGGCGTAACCCGTATGGCGTAGTGCCGTGGCAATGCCATCGGCCAGGGACTCATCATCCTCGATTAGCAATATCCGCATTGACCGTGCAGTTCCTAGTGCATTTCCTGCTGTATTTTCGCCTGCAGACTTTTGATTTCTCCCAACCGCCCCTCGCTGGCGACAGGCCGCTGGGGGTCTGTTGGTGCCTGCTCCGCACGGTGCAGGTACTCAAGCGCCTGCGCGTAGTTTTTCTTCTGGAAAAGGTAGTCGGCGTAGAAGTAGTTGGCATCCACGTCTTTGGCGCCAAATTCCAGTCCTTTACGCAGAAAGGATTCGGCTTTTTTATCATTGCCGAACCCTATTGGCCAGCTCGGCACCTGGTAATACAGGGAGCCGAGGCTGGTATAGGCGGCTCCGTCCAGCACACTGCCATCGATGGCGATGGCCTGCTCCAGGTCGGACTTCGCCGCCTTTACCGCGGACAGCGCTCCCAAACCACCCTTGGCCCCGGCATAGGAGGCGCGAATGATGCCGCTCCACACCCACACCGGTGCGCTCTGCGGGTAGGCCGCGGTGGCCGCCTGCGCCTGGCCAATGAGTTCGGAGAACTGCGCGGCCTGTTGCTTCTCCGGCGTGCGGTACTTGATCTTTGCCCAGGCAGTTTGCAGCTCGGCGACACGCTCGTCCGCCGAATCCGCCATAGCGGTCAGTGAGAAAAACATCTGGGAAAACAACGCGACCACCAAAACGGCGATGGCACGGGAACATTTTTGCGCGGCAAGTGGCAAACCTTTCATGGTGTTTCTCCTTTGAGGTCGGGGAAATTCTGTTGCGCATACTCGCGGATAACCGGCAGCTTCTTCGCCAGTGCGGAATCCACCAGTGCGGGGAAAATTGCATTTACCTTGATAAACAGCCGCTCCGGCCAGCCGATAAAGCGCCGGCGGCTACCGCTGCCTTCGAGGAGATTGAGGCAGGCCAGGGCAACCCGCTGCGGCGAGTCGGACTTGTTGCCGAGTGAGCGATTGAGTGCATTCACCGAGTCCGAGTTGAACGCGGTATCCACCGCGCGCGGTGCCAGGTAGTGCACGCGCACGCCGGAATCAGCCACCTCGCGACGCAAGGCCTCGGTGAACCCGTGGAGACCGGATTTACTGGCGCCATAGACACTGAAACCGGGATGACCGATATGGCCAAACGCGGAACCGATGTTGATCACCGCGGCGCGCCTGCTGTTCTGTAGCACCGGCATCAAGTCGCGGGTCAGCGCCATCGGTGCAAGCAGGTTGGTGTTGAGAATGCGCACCAGCTCGTCATCGCGGGTGTCCGCCAGCAAAGCAAACGTCGATACGCCGGCGTTATTGATCAATACGTCCACACCACCCGCTTGTTGGCGGCAGGCCTGTACCAGTCCCTGACGAGCGTCGGGGTCCAGCAGGTCGGCGACCAGCACCCGGTGTTCCGCCTCGCCCGGGAGGGACTCACACAGTTGCTGCAGGCGCTTTTCATCTCGCCCCTGTAGCAACAGCCGGTGTCCCCGCGCGGCGAGCAGCTCGGCAATCGCGCGCCCGATACCGCCACTGGCGCCGGTGACCAGTACCGTCAAAGACTGTGCCGCGGTATTCATCACGCCGCCTCCAGTGTTGGGGAACAGCGCTCGACTTCACGGAAGATGTCCCCGTACAGGCGGTAGAACGCCCGCGCGCTGTGCACGATGGCTGCCTTGTCGGTGTCACACTCGATCCGGTTCATCAGGCCGCGGAAGAAATCTACATGTCCTATGTCGAGATCGCCGTGCGACAGCAGGTAGCTGAAGGCCTTGTTCGGCAATCCCAGCGAAGTCTGGATTGCACGTGCGGCACTGGTTGCCAGCGCGATACTGGTGCCCTCGAGGACATTGACCATGCCAAAGAAGCTCACCGGGTTACCCCTGGCAATGGCATCGTAGGCGTAGGCCACCATCATCTCGGTGGAGAAGTTCGGTCGACCGTGACGCACCGCCTCGGCATCGGCACCACAGGCAGCGATGTCATTCAGGATCCACTCCTGATGCCCGATCTCCTCTTCGATGTACTCTGCCAGCGCCTCGCGCAGCCATTCCTGGTGACCTCCGAGGCGACTGCCGCAGGCCATCATCAGCGGCACCGTATGCTTAACGTGGTGGTAGGCCTGGGTCAGGAAAGCCACATACTGTGGCAGTGTGATTTCGCCGCGGGCGCCAGCCTGGATCAGTGGCACATTCAACAGTGACAGGCGAGCCTCTTCGGTCCTTTGTTGTAGTTCGTCATAGAACAGCATGGGATTCTCCGTACAGCGTTTCAATGGATTCGGCATAGCGGTGTGAGATGGCATCGCGACGCGGGCGACCGTTCGCCGTGAGCAGGCCATCGTCGAAAGAAAGTGGGGCAGGCAGACGCGCCCAGTTGCGGATCTGTGCGTAGTCGGGAAGGCGCTCGTTGATCGCCTGTATCCAGCGGTCGACCTGCGCATCCTCCGTACCGGGGAGCGGAAAAACCAGCGCACAGCAGTGTGGTCGCGCATCGCCGATGACCACACACTGCAGAAGCATCGGGGTGAGAAGGATTTCACTCTCCACCCACTCCGGCGAGATATTGCGACCGAAGGCGCTGATGAGCAGGTTCTTCTTGCGACCGGTGATATGCAGGAAACCATCCTTGTCGATGGCGCCCAGATCACCGGTTGCCAGCCAGTCCCCATCCATATCACTGCCGACGCCGCTGTCGCCCAGATAGCCCAGGTAGCGGGGCCCGCGTACCTGGACCTCGCCGTCGCACACGCGGATTTCACAGTGCGGCAATGGGCGACCGGCAGCGCCAGGACAGTCTGCCCCCGGCAGGTTGAGCGCCACCACCGATCCACACTCGGACAGGCCGTAGCCCTCGAACACCGGCAGCCCCAGTGTGCGCGCCTGGCGCAGCAGTTCCGGCGATACCTTGCCACCACCGACGGCGACAAAGCGCAGGGAAGGCGGTGCCTGCCACTGCCCCAGCCGGACTTGTGCCACCAGCAGCTTCAGGATCTGGGGCAGTAGAATCAGGCTGTCCGGCTGGCACTCGTCGATGCAACGACACAGCTGCGCCGGATCCAGTTGTGAGCTGCCGTGAAAACCCAGCTTCTCCAGAGAGGGCGCAATGACGGTGCCTCCAAGCAACCAGCAGGTATAGGCACCGGCGACGTTCTCCAGCAGTGTCGCCAGTGGCAACAGGCACAGGTGCCGAGCGCAACCGAGTTCCACGAGTGCCTGCGCGAGCGCAGCGGCGGTGGCGTACTGGGTTTCATTTGCCAGACACACGCCGCGGGGGGTTCCGGTGGAACCGGAGGTAAACGTGACCTTGGCGGTTTCCGCGGGCAGCGCCACCCGGGTTGCTTGCGGAATCTCAATCAGGGTCAGGCCGGCCAGTTCTCCCAGGGCTTCACCCACCGGCTCAAGCGGGGTGAAACGCTCGCAGTCATCGGTCAACAGCGCCTGCATACCACTGGCGCGAATGGTGTGCTCGAGCTGTTGCGCGGAAAAAAAGCCGGGAAGCGGCACCAGCGTCACGCCCGCTTGCTGACACGCCAGATCCACAAGCAGCCACTCGGGTCCGTTGTCCGCAAATAACCCGAGTACCTCGATGCCCTGACGTTGCAGGCCACTGGCCAGCGCGTCCAGCGCCCCAAACAACTGCGCGTAGCTCAGATCACTATTACTGTTGACCTTGGTGCTGCCGCCGGTTTCCAGCCCGCGCAAGCCCACAAGGGCATTCCGTGTGGGGTACTGCGCAGCGTATGCAGTGATCTGCTCGATCAATTGCATGGGTGTACCTCCCGCATTGAGGAAGCCATTTGCTGTGCCGGACCGGAACAGGCCTGCAGCAGCTCCCGGGCCAGTGGATGCTCGAGTAGCGCGCGACGCTCTTCCGCGACATTGATCGCGGTGACCGCCGGCTTTGTCTCGTAGTAGCTGCCCCAGTCCGCGAGCCGGTCACCCAGCCGCCGGCCGTCGGCCTGGCACAGGACAAACTGGTTGCCAGTGAGCTTCTGCAACAGGCGACGGACTTCCGGTGTGGCGGTAAAAATGGCCCAGGTCACGTCCGCTGCCGCAAACAGTTCCGCCAGCATGAGAAACAGCAGGCGACTCCCGCCGCGCGAGGTGGACACCAGGTTTCCGATCTCCACGATGTCGCAACGCGCCACCTCACTGCCGGTAGCATCCGCCAAAGCGCGCTCAACCGGCTGGTTCAGGTATTGCTCCAGGAACAGCGGCGCGGTATCCGCCCGGCGCATTCCCAGGGCGGATACCAGCCCGGTCTCGTTGCGCCGCGCCAGTAGCAGCGGCATAAAGTGGTACAGCCGGGCCCCGTAGGTCTCGGAGAAGGTTGCTGCGATATAGGATTCAATCGCCTCACGGTCTTCATCCCCGGCGGCGCTCAGGGAGAACCCCGGACAGACACCTGGCGCAAAAATCCTCGCGCCACTATTCGTTCTTGTTTCCATCGTTGGATAGGTTTCCGCTTCCATTGTGCCCACTCTCCGGACTGTCGATGTAGTGAGTCTATGGCGGCAAAATTAAGGCAAACTTAAGCTGGCGTAATTTGCGCGTAATTGTCGTGGGCAGAGACGCAACACATGCTCTCCACTACAGTGTGTTTGCGCTGAAACCAACCTAAGCTGATACTGTCAGAGCTATCACAGGCTGCGCGAGACCGTTGTATTGACGAGTGGGTGGATCGACGAACGTGCGGCGGGACAAACAGGAGGGGATTACATGGGTGGCAATGTAAAAGATTGGCTGATCGCGCTATTAGTCGTAGCGGCGGTTGCATTTGGTATTTACTGGTTCGCGGTGCGGGATACCCCGGAGCCTAAAGCTCCCGCCCCTGTCACCGAACCCGCACCGAAAACACCGAGCGTCGACCTCGATGAGCCCGATGACGAGCCGGTAATCCCGCCTGCCCCGGAACCCGCCGAGCCAGAAAATCCCCCGCGCCAGTTGCCCGCACTCAACGACAGTGACAGCGAAGCCCGCAAAGACATCATCAGCCTGTCTTCCGATGGCGCACTGGCCAAATGGATCGTTTCCGACGAAGTCGTGCGTAAATGGGTGGCCGCCGTCAACACTGCCACCAAAGGCAACCTGATGCACAAAAACCGTCCCTTCAATAATGTGGACGGCAAGCTTGTGGTCAAAGAGCTGGAAACCAGGGACGACGGCCAGAAAGTTTACGTGCTCTCTCAGGAAAACTATCAGCGCTACGACAACCCGGTGCGCCTGTTCGCGATGGTGGACACCGACACCGCCGTCGAGCTCTACCAGTTCTGGTATCCGCGCCTGAAGCAGGCCTATGGCGAACTCGGCCTGAAAAACAAGAACTTCCACGCCGCCGTTCTCGCCGCCATCGATCAGGCACTGGCCGCACCAGAAATCGAGGGCCCGATCAAACTGGTGCGCCCCACCGTCTACTACAAATACGAAGACGAGCAACTGGAAAAAATGCCCGGCCTGCACAAGCTGATGATTCGCATCGGCCCGGACAATGCCAAGCGGGTAAAAGAGAAACTGCGTGAGCTTAAAAGCGCGCTGCAG
Organism: Microbulbifer hydrolyticus; assembly: GCF_009931115.1. Classification (NCBI taxonomy): domain Bacteria; kingdom Pseudomonadati; phylum Pseudomonadota; class Gammaproteobacteria; order Cellvibrionales; family Microbulbiferaceae; genus Microbulbifer; species Microbulbifer hydrolyticus. The sequence continues at coordinate 3,638,378 of NZ_CP047491.1, forward strand.
AATTTGCCCACGAACTGATACCGCAAGCAGATCCTGACCTGTACACCGGTGGCCCAGTGCCACCGGTCCTTTCACACTCTAGAAGAAAGCGTATTCGAAACGCAGACGCAGTGTTTGATCCGGACTCTCATCGGTGATGCCCATGATCAGGCCAACCTCCCAGTGAACCTTCCGTTCCGAATCGCCTTCTCCACCAAGATGCCAGCTGCCGATCGCAACCGGACCTATGCCAAGTAGGTCCTCCGCCGCATACAGCTCAATGGCCGGTTCAAACTCGGTGCTGTAGCGGTAGCGCGCCTGAGCCCGGAGCTCACCCAGAAATCCGTCCCGCTCCTCGCCCCATTCGTACACAACGCCCAGATTTGCGGTGCCGGTCCAGCGCCCCCATTCTTGCGCCACCAGCACCGTTGCCGCCGCCTCCCACTGGTTTTCGGGGAAGATACGCTCCAGCTCGAACAACATGCCCCAGTCGGCCGCGTACTCCCCCTTCTCGGTCAGCTGCCACTTTGCTTCGAGTTCCGCCGCCTCGATATCGAAGCTCTCCTCTGGCGTCTGCTCCGCGATAACATAAATTTCACCAAACCAGCGCTCGGAAAAGCCGTAGCCCACACTGAAGTGGTGCTGCCATAAGCCATCCAGCTCCTCATCATCGGAATCCGCCGTGCGCACCGCCCGCCATTCGACTTCCGTTTCTCCGTATTCGACATAGGGGTCGAATACCCGGTCGACCAGATTCGTATCCGCCAGCGTCGGCAAGCCCGGCAGCAGTGCCGCCAGCGCAAATACCCTTCGTAGATCCATCGTGTTCATCCTTGGCTTGAGGCGAGTGTGCGTTGGCCCCGGCGACACACAGCGCGCCCACACCGAAAACCATGCATCTCGACTAGCAAAGGATAGAACAGCGCGCCGCCACTAGAATCGCAAGGCCTCCCGCGGCGGATTTTGCCTCGTGACACCAGAGCAGATCAGACGACTCCACCGGACCAGTGCGCTTCCGGCAGCGCCCCCACTCCCAGATAGCGCGCGACATCCCCAAACAGTTGATGAGTACCGTAGATACGCTGCCCGTTGTTGATGCCGTCGCCGCAGTTGATGATGCGCCCCATTTGCAGGGCACCACCGGCACCGCCAGCGAGCGTTACCGCACCCGCCGCGCCGCCGTGTTTGGAGCCGTCACCGACCTCGCTGAACATCACCACCAGGGTGTCGTCCAGCAGGCCTTTGTTCTCCAGTTGCTGCAGCGTGTAGGCGAGCAGCGAGTGATACCAGCGCACCTGTGCGGTATGCGGCACGTCACCGGGGCGGTGGGAGGCGCTGTGGCTGGCGAACTCGTTGTACCAGCGGGTGATAGGGCCCACGGTACCACTGTCACTGCTGTGCTGAATGCCCTGACTGATTGCCGTCTGGGCCATCTGCCAGCACTCATCGTAGGAGTAGTTCACCAGGTTGCCGTTTTCATCCCCCTTGGAGAGCTGCAGGGTGGCGACACGGTTCAGGCCACAGGAAAACGCGCCGACGATATTGTCCACCTGTGCGCGCGCCAGGTGTGGAAACATTTGCCACTCGGAGGGAGATAAAGGAGTGGAAGACGCGTAGTGAGGATCCCTCATTACATTGGTGTTAAAACTGCACTCTCCCACCTGGTTACCGGCGAGGTCCCGCAGCCGTTTCAGCGCATTTTCATGCAGAGTCAGTTTGTCGCGCTGCGCATTTTCCAAAGTGGCGTCCGCGAGGCTGTCGAAGTCATTCAGAATCGCTTCATAGTAGGCCTGCCTGTCCGGATCACTGCCACCCGTTCCCCCACCGGCTCCTCCACCAGAAATGCCCACCGACAGTTTCTGTGCCGCATCCGCCGGGTCATTATTCGGTATCGGCCGCGCTGCGGAATCCACGTTACGCGGTTTGGAAATCATGATGTCAGAGCGATTGCCGGTGCGTACACCCAGGCTCAGAACACCTTCATTACCCAACTGCTCGGCAATAAGGTGATCGATACTGGCACTCTCATAACCGATGGCATTGTTACCGGTGAGGATGCCACGCATGTCGTTGTAGTGGGCACCAGCACCGGCACCGATATCCAGGGTCATGTTCTGCAATACGATCAAACGGTTGTGCCAGGAAGATAAGGGGCCGAGGCCGAAACTCAACTCCTGACTGCCACTGATACTACCGGGCCCCTGTTGCGGCACCCAGTTATAAGGCACCACACCATTGGGGTAGTAAAGGAACAATACCCGTTGCGCACTGCCGGTTGCGGCAAACACCTTCTGCCCCAGCAGCGGACCCGCCAGCGGCAGTAACATCCCCGCTTGCGCCAGGTTGCGCAAAAATTTTCTGCGCGAGCGGCTGGTGGATTCTCTGGCGGAGGTAAAACCAAATCTGTTTAAAAATTTCATTATTGTTATCTCCTAGCGACGCAGGGTGAATGCATCGGACAGGACCAGTGTCCGCAACATGTCGCGCATGCCACCACCATTGCGCAGGTCTTCACTGGTGGAGTGAATGATCACATCGTCACTGGCGCCCTCTTCGCGCCCCACGACATAGCGGTAGAACTGCCGTGCGAAGCAGGCCTCGCCCTGGTCACTACCGGCGATCAGGCCAGCCAGTTCCGGCACCGAATAAAAATCGTAACTGGGGCTGGTCGGATCCATCACCGTGGCCGGGGTGTAGAGGCTCTTGATACTGCCACTGTCGTCGATCTCGCGTTCTTCACCGGTACCGATGGTTTCAATGGTGCGGTAAAGGGCATCGCTGCCGAAGCGTTCGAAACCGAAACCGACACCGTCGATAAACTGGTGACAGGCGGCACAGGCGGGGTCAGAGGTGTGTCGCGCGGTCGCTTCGCGGTTGCTGTCGGTGTCTTCGAATACCACGTTGAAATCCGCCGCTGCCGGTGGCGGGAATTCCTGGCACATCAGTACTTCGCGCACATACACACCGCGCTTGATCGGCGCCGGGTTGACGGTGCTGGTACGCGAGGCGAGGAAGCTGCCGTGGCCGAGCAGGCCACTGCCGCTGCGCGGATCCCCCGCGGCAAATGTGCGTATGGCCCAGTCGCTGCCGCTGGCGTCCAGACCGTAATGCGCGGCGAGATCGCCGTTGGCCCAGGTGTAATTGGCGGAGAGCAGTTCACTAAAGGCCGCATTATTGCGGATGTTCTCCAGCACAAAACCCACGGTTTCCTCTTTGAACGCAGCCACCAGGTTGGTATCGCTAATCGCCGGGAACGGATACTGATTGTTGATCAGCCAGCCGCCAATAAAGCGGCGCAGACCACGCTCAGCACGAGGATCCGCAAGCAGGCGATCTACCTGGGCAGCGACATCAAAGTTCTGCTCGGTGGCGGCGAGTAAAAGGGAATCATCCGGCGCAGTGGCCCAGAAGGTGTAGGACAATAGAGTCGCGATCTCGTAATTGTCGAGCCGGTACAGCCCCGTCTCGGTATCCAGCACACCGAGCTCCGAGCGATACATAAAGTGCGGTGACATCAGCATCGCCTGCAGTGCCAGACGGCCGTCGTCTTCAGAATTGTAAAGTGCTGAGTAACGATTGATTTCTTCGCTGGTCAACGGACGACGGAACAGACGGAAACCAAGGGTATCCACTACGCAAGCCACATCACTACAGCCGCTGACCAGATTGAGGAAGCCAGTTTGCCCGATGGCAATATCCGCGACCTGCCCGGCCACCATTTCATAGCCCAGGGTACGATCGTTGTCGGCGGTGAGATAGGAGGCAGTATCGAAGTTGCGATAGCGGCCGTCGGCCGGTACCGGGCTCATCAAAGAACCATCGAAATCAATTGCGAAGATATCCCGCACACTGTTGAGGTATTCCTCCCGCGTGAGCAGACGCAAGTTGCGCTGATCCAGGTTGCTGCCGTCGCAGTCACTGCCGCTACAGTTACCACTGCTCCAGGCCTCATCCACGATCAGCCTTGCCACTTCATAGGCACAGGCACCCGCCTCGCTACCGGTACAACTGGCGGCAGCGTCCATGGGCATAAAGTCTTCGATGTACTGGGTGAGATCACCCAGCTGCCAGTTGCCGCCGGTACCGGCCAGCGCCTGGGCCACCGCGCCCTCGCCCTGATCGCCGTGACAGCTTGCACACTGGGCGGCGTAGAAATTCTGACCCGCTTCGTACTCGTTGGTGGCACTGGGGAAGAGTGCCACCAGGGACAGGTCGTGCTGAGGAATCAGCAGCTGTACCTGTGGCGACGATGGATCGCCGACAATATACGGCGCCGCATCTCCGCTCCAGCCGCCAAAGGCGGTTCCCAGCGGCGGTGTGTCGGCATTTACGGTGATCACACTGCCAATGGAATAATCGCGTTCACCGTCTGCGGTGGTGCCCCCAACCACGGAGACCCGGGAAGTATCCCCGCCTACCGGGGCTTCCGGTGTCCACGGCTCCCAGGCACCACCGACAAAACTGGAGGACTCGCTGATATCCCGCTGGTCTCCGGTCTGCTGGCCGTTGCCACTGTTGAAGACCAGATTGACCTGACCGTTGTGCAGATCCTCCTGCTCGACGGCGTGGGTCCACCAGCCATCGGCATCCGGCCCGGACATCAGGATGCCCGGCCACTGGGTCAACGCCTGGTCCTGACCATCCACGGTAACCCACAGGTGCACATACACCTGCGCCCAGTTGTCCGGGTTGTCGTAACGCAGGCGAATACCGTCAAAGCCCGCTACCAGCGTGAGCGTTGCGGTGAATTCACCCAGGCTTGCCTGTACCGAAACATCACCTTCCCCGGTGCGGGCCACCAGACCGTTTTCATCGATGGTGGCGGGGCCACTTGCGATGGACCAGCTGACCTGTCCGAAAATATTTTGCCGCGTGCCATCGGCCCGCACACCCACGGCAACCAGCTGGCGGCTGCTTTCCAGCGGCTGCCCTTGCGGCGCAATTTCCAGGCCGGTGATTGCGGTATCGATGGACGTCACGGCAATAGTCAGCTGCGCGCTGAACCCACCCTGCTGCACGGTAACAATGGCACTGCCGGTATCACCGGCGCGCAGTACAAAGCCCTCATCACCTACCGATTCCACCGCGAGCACATTGCTGTTGCTGGAGCTCACACTGGGCGTATTGGGCACCGGTGCGATAAAGCCGTTGTCGTACAGGGAGTACACCGGTACCGACAGTGCGTCGCCGCTATTGAGGCGGTCGCTATCTGCATCCAGCCGGATGCCCACTTGCTGCAAGCCGGCGCCGTCAATCCACTCCCGGAACAGCGCTTCCGCCACCGGGTTGGTATAGCGGGTGCCTTTCGGCATGCGGTTGTTGTCGGTGGTCTGGTAGATATATGCCAGGCTGTTGGCGTGGTCGAATGGGCGCAATCGTGCAGCGCCACCGGTGGTTTCCACATTGACCAGCCGCATATCTCCGAGCGGCGTGTCGTAGCGCAGATCCATAAAGCCGCTGGCGTGACAGTGAGAACAGTTGGTGTCGAGGTAGACGCGCGCGCGCTCATCCAGGTCGGCGCCCGTATCCGCGGCATCAACAAACTTGCCATGGGCGTCCGCACCGCCGATATCTTCCGCAAGCAATGCGATATTGTTGAATACGTCCAGCTGGTTGGCCACCGACTCACTACTCGCGCCGTACTGGAAATCCCGGTTCAGTTGTCGGGTATGTACCGCGAGGGGCTCGCGACTGCCACTTCCGATGTGGCAGGATCCGCAGTCGGCGGCTGACTGCACGGCCCGCTGGCGATTTTCCAGTCCGCCGTCCATCACCGTGAGGGTTTCGGTCACCAGATCAGCGTCGGTGCCGGCGCTGTTCCAGAAATAGTTGGCCGCCTGCCATTTGCCGGTGTCCTGTCGGAACAGTACGGAAGTGGTAAACGGTTTCTGTGGGTTGTCCTGCGTGGCAACACTCTGGTGTTTTACCAGCACGCTGCCGATGGGCAGATCCCATTTGTTCGTCGTATCAAAAGCGATCTGCTGGTCATTGGGCACGGCGATAAAATGCCGCAGGTCGGCGCCATCAAACCAGCCCTCGGTGTTGAGGCTGTATTCCAGCACACCGGTGACCGGTTCAAGGTTTTCCATGTCGGCAAACAGACCGGTCTGGGACAGTTTCGCCGGAATCACCGCAGCTTCCGCGTCGTCGTCCACCACTTTATAAATCGTGGACTGACCGCCGTACTCCACGCCGTAGGTGGAAACCAGCAGCGTATCGCCACTCATGTCGGTACCAAAGGAGGCGATATTTTCCGGGAAGGCATCGCTGATCAGCGCCTTGGCTTCGCCATCGACGATGGACCAGATACGCTTGGTGACGTAATCCCCAAACACAAAGTGGCCGCTCAGTGCCGGCAGTGCACCGCCGCGATATACCACACCACCGATAATCGAGTAGCCGGTAGGATGGGCGTAACCGTCCCGCGGCGGTTCAAAATCGGTACTGCAGTTCTTGCCGGGATCACCGCCGAGGTCGCCGCGGTTATTGGTTCCTTCACACACGGGCCAACCGTAGTTTTTGCCCTTTTCGATCAGGTTTACCTCTTCAAACCCGGCCTGCCCTACCTCGGTTTCCCACAAGGTGTAGGGGGCCTCGGTATCGAAGCTCCAGCGCCAGGGGTTGCGGTGCCCATAGGACCAGATTTCCTCGCGGAATCCGGGCACACCGACAAAGGGGTTGTCCGCGGGAATTTCGTAATACTTGCCATTGACCGCCTGCTCCAGGGGCTTGATGCGAATAAAGGTGCCCAGCAGGTTATCGGTTTCCTGCGCGCCGTTATTGGTGCGTGGATCTTCCGGGTAGCTCATGGTCGCACTGTGACCATAGGCACCATCGCCGATACCCAGGTACAGGTAATTGTCTTCCGGGTGGAACTGCATCATGCCACCCTTGTGGTCCGGGCCGCGCTGCGGGACGCGCAGGATTTCCGTGCGTGAGGAGGCAATTACCTGGGTGGGATCGTTCGGGTCGTCCACGGTCCAGCGTTCGAGAACCGCGTCACCATAACTGCCATCGGGGGCGCGCAGGTTATCGTCCGTACCGTGGATGTAATAGATATAGATATGGCCGTTGCTGGCATAGCCCGGGTCAAAGGCCATGCTCAGCAGCCCCTGCTCATGATAATTCCGCACTTCACCATTGATGTTCAACAGCTCGCGGATCTCACCCGGTGCCACATCCTCGCGATTGGGGAACACAAAAATGGTGCCGGTTTTATCCACTACATACAGCAGGTCGTTGATACCGTCGGGAATCACCATCACCGGGGACATAAACTGCCCCTGCAGATTGGGATAGGCAATTTCAAATCGGTAACTGCCGCCGGATACATTACCGGAGATGGGGAAATTCAGCGGCTGCGCCAGCTCGGGACGGGTGGTCGGCGGCTGGTCGACAACCGGTCGCTGGTCCAGACCGCAATTGGCAGCTACATGCCACTGGCTGTCGATATAGCAGGGGTCGCCGGTGTACAGCTGATCAGCCGTTTGCGGTGCACCGTTATCACTGAAAATTACATTCAGACTAGCCGGCATGGAGCCGCTCTGCAGATGTGCGGCAAAGTCATAGCAGTAGAAATCGCCATTGGCGACCATGGCATTACCCGGCCATCCGGGAAGGTTTTCTACACTACCGGCAGGCTGGGGGCCCCAGAAGTAGATATGTGGATCCACGTAATTCTGCATATTGTCGAAGCAGATACTGGTGGATGCACCTTCAGGAGGATCAACGATTTCGGTGACCGTGATCGCTTTGCTGACGTCGTCAAAGGTAATCCGGTAGCTTCCGTTTTCGACCAAATAATCATTCCCGGGATAAGCTTCATTCCAATCCTGATAATGGCTTATTTTGAAGCGGGGGTTGGTGCTGTTAAATACCTGTTCGGTAACCCAGACACCGGCACCGGGGTCATAGGTCATCGCCGTGGTAGCCCAATCGTTGGGTGTACCACGGAACCAGGCTTCGGACCAGCTTTGCGCGAGTGTCGGCACTGGCAAAAGCAGCAATACCAGTAACAGTTTACGCAGGCGTACGGGAACGCCAGAGACCTTGTCTCCGGTCGTGCAGAGGGCAGAGTTCATCGCTATGCTCCGGTCGTTATTTTTATCCGGACGACTGTCATGTCAGTTCAACATTCAGCCTTTATATTGTTATTAACTGAATACATCGCAGCTGTATTGTGCGCGCGAACTGCATAGGCGCAGATTCAAGTTACTCCTCTCCCGGGGTATTACCTCCTCCCCCAAGCGGGCTTAGTCTGGAAATACGCCACCACCGGTAAATTACAGGCAAAAAAAAGCCGGTATCAGGCCATAGCTGATACCGGCAAGTCTTTCGACGAGAAAGAGAAGTTGGGGGGTCACATATGCACGATCAAACCTACAAGAAAACCTACAAGATTACTGCCTATCAATGCGCGGCCGCACTCAGCTGGGACTGCTGCGGCTCACCGAGAAGAAGAAGATCGAAGCGGGTATCGAATACCAGCGCGCCATCTTCAACCCGCGCCTCGGTACCGGAATAATAATCACGGACTAATGTCCCTTCCGCAAACACGCCGCTGACACTCACGATTTTTTCGCCAGCGGGCTGATCCAGCGCGACCATCACGCGATCTTCCACGCCACCCTCGTTCAAGGTACGGGAGAAGATATAGGGCGTCTCGCTGATACGCTGGTGCTCACCCGCACCCACGGAGAGGTGCGACTTGCGGAACTGTCCGAGCTTCTGCCAGTGATGCAGAATTTCCTGGGTGCGCGCCTGCTCCAGGCTAGCCCAGTTCATGGGCACACGCATGGAGGCATCGCCGTATGCCTGCTCATCAATCATCGGGCGCGCCACTTCATCACCGTAGTAAATCTGTGCGGCACCAGGGGCCAGCATCAGCTTCAGAGCAGCGGTTTTGACCTGCTTGCGCTCGCGGTCAAACGAATGGTGGTCGTCGTGGGACCCCAGATAATTCAACACCCCAACGCCGTCCAATGGACCATCGTGCAGGATGCTGGAGTAGTCACTGAAAATGGTCTCCATATCGTCCGCTGCGTGGGCGGCAAAGCCCATATTGATCAGGCTGTCGAAGCCATGATCGAAGAAGTCCACTTTGCGGTCGCCGAAGTCATACAGGCGACCGTCGCTGTTGGCGAAGTCCTTTACCCCGAAATGGTAAACCTCACCGACCATAAAAAATTCGCGATCGTCGAGTTTCTTTTCAGCATTCGCCGCTTTCCACTCGGACAGAGCCAGGCTGGCCTCTTTTTTCAGCACGGCCCAGACTTCAGGCTCCACATGTTTGACGGTATCTACACGGAAACCGTCTACGCCGTACTCCCGCACCCAGTCGGTAAGCCACTTGATTACGTAGTACTTGGGCGCGCGCGGATAACCGGTGCGCTCAAAGAAGGCATCCAGCTCGGCCTGCTCCTGCTCCAGGCGTCCTTCACGCTGCCACTTTTCGGTCAGCTGCGGCGGCAGCGCTACTGGCTCTTCGCTTTCGGTCAGGATATCCGGCAGGTTGTCGGTCAGCGCACACTGAACGTTCTGTGCAAAGCTGCTCCAGTCACACTGGGGCGCCGCACGCACCCAGTCCGAGGGCCACAACGGGTCTTCGCTGGTGACCGGCCCGGTGTGATTGATAATTACGTCCATCAGGATGCGCACACCCTTGCTGTGGGCCACCTGAATCAGCTCGGCCAGGTCTGCCTCGCTGCCAAAGTTGGCATCCACGGTGGTCCAGTCTTTTGGCCAGTAACCGTGGAAGGCGTAGGTGCGCTTGTCGCCCTCGTCATAGCCGTGGACATTCTCAATCACCGGAGACATCCAGATCGCATCCACACCCAGGTCGGAGAAGTAGCCTTCCTCCAGTTTCTGGATTACACCGCGCAGGTCGCCGCCGTGAAATCCACGCAGATGCGCCGCGTCGTCTTTGCGGCCATAGGAGAGGTCGTTTTCCGGGTTGCCGTTGTGGAAACGGTCCGGGAGCATGAAATAGATGGTGGCGTTGTTCCAGAACGGGTCGGCGCCTTTCGACGCCTGGGTCGAATCGTGGGCCGCCGCTGCCGGCTGAGCTTCTGTGACCAGCTCAGCCGAACCCGTCGCGGCTCTGTCGTTACATGCGGCCAGGGAAAGGCTCGCTGCAGCAATTAGGGCACTCAGGCCTGCGGTTTTTCTCATTATCTTCTCTCCGCCGTTGTCGAACGGTCATCACTGCAGCCTACTCTACGCACGCCCGTCATATTTTCATCATCCCGCCGAGGGGCGTAGATGAAAAAAGCAGCCGCCGATGATAGGCTTGACTCCCCAGTCTTGGGGCCGCCCCAAAGCCACTGACGGCACTAAAAACAGAGGCGGAAACTGTGCCAGATCAATTGTAAGCGCAGCGAATCCAGAGAGAATTCAGGGATCAGCTTCCCAACCTATAAAGGAGTGAACATGCAGGAAAAACCCGTCGTATTCGTAGTTGTCGACCCGAACGATGACCGCCACGTAGCCCTCGAGCGGGCACTGACCACCGCCCGCGAGCGCACCCCCCAGCCCAAGCTGGCGGTATTCGTCGCGGTCGACGGCGAAGCGGTCGATACCCGCGCGGTGAACGACCACCTGTTCCGTGATGAGTTCTGGTTCCGCGACCAGATCCGCACTCCCATCGAAGAAGCGGGAGTGGAGTTCGAGATCACCGTATGCTGGTCCAGCGACTGGCAGGCGGCCATCATTCAGGAATCCAAGCGCTGCAATGCGGAAATGATTTACCTGCCGGTTCACGCCAGAACCAGCAGCCGCCGCTTCACCTTTGCCGAATCCAAGTGGCAGGTTCTGAAGCAGGCCAGATGCCCGGTGGTACTGATCCGCCCGGGTGCCAAAGATCGCCGCAAAGTGGTGCTGGCTACCGTCAACTACCAGGCCCAGACCACCCAGCAACGCCAGCTCAACCGCCAGATCACCGAGCGCGCCAACTATATCGCCAACATGTACGGTGCCGAACTGCACCTGGTAAATGCCTACCTGGACTCCATGCGGTACCCGGATCGCGGCGCACTGGCCAAACTGGCGGACAAGACCGGCGTAGCCACCGACCGCATCCATGTCAAACAGGGCTATACCAACGAAGTGGTCGCGGAGATTGCCAAAGAAATCGACGCGGACCTGGTGGTGATGGGCACCCTCAACCAGTACGGTGAAACCGGCTCACTGCTGCGCGGCAATACCGCCGAGCGGGTAATCGGCTCCGTAGATACCGATGTGATGGTGTGTAACGCGTTTACCACTACCGCGCACTGATCCCATTGCGCCTGGCCCCGCGCAAGCGGGGCCATCCTTCCCCCTCTCCTCCCCAGCCAAGGCTGAAGCACACTCCCGACGCACATTGGATACTGGACCCTGCCCTAGACTCCAGGAGACACACCTATGCGCAAGCTAATCACCCCGGCAGTTTCCTCGCTGCTGGCCGCCCTGGCCATGAGCGCCAGTGCAGTACCAGCCCAGGTCCCAGCAAAAACCTCCACTGCACAGGCCAACGTTCACGTTATGCCGGCGATCGACATGGGCACCCTGCAACGGGAGCGCGTCTACCGCGTTTACCTGCCCGCGGGTTACGAGGGTTCCGGCAAACGCTACCCGGTGCTGTATATGCACGACGGCCAGAACCTGTTTGATGACGCCACATCCTATGTGGGTGAATGGGGTGTGGACGAGGCGCTCAATCAACTGAGCAAAACCTGCGGCCTGGATATGATCGTGGTGGGCGTTGATCACGGGGACAAGCTGCGCATGACCGAGCTAAACCCCTATGACAACGAACGTTTCGGCAAGGGCGAAGGCGATGCCTATGTGGACTTTCTGGTGAACCGGCTGAAGCCACATATCGACCGGGAGTTTCGCACCCTTCCCGACCGTGAGCACACCGCAATTATGGGCAGCTCGATGGGGGGACTCATATCCAACCACGCGATCAACCGCCATCCGCAAGTCTTCGGTATCGCGGGCATATTTTCGCCGTCGTACTGGATAGCACCGCAGATATTTGCGGCCACCGAATCCAACCCCGCACTGAAAAGCACCCGTATTTACCTTGCCACAGGGGCGAAAGAAGGCGAGGCCATGACCGAGGGATTCAATCAGATGTCGCAGCTGCTGGAGCAACACGCGGGTACCGGCCAGTGGCAGGCACAACTGGAAGCGGATGGAGAGCACAACGAGGCGTCCTGGAACCGGATCTTTCCTGAGGCCGTCAGCTGGCTGTTCAGCGCTCCCTGTAACAAGCCTCTGTGAACGGATTTTCGGGCGTCACGTAATCGCCGTGGCGCCCCCTGTTAGTGCATACGGCCGGATAAAAACGCTTCGTGCGAAGGCATTTGTGCAACGGTGCCCTGGACCAGGGTTTTCAGACTCTGCAGAAGATCTTTCAGTTGGCCCTCACTCAGTCCCTCGGCAATGACGTGGTGATCTTCAGGGAGTACACCCTGGCCAATCAGCACCTGCTGCCAGGCAACTTCCGTGAACAGGTCATCGTAGTCCCGGAAGACCTTGCCGGTGCTGCGGAACAGGTCAATCTTTTCCTGCAAGCTGTCAGGGACCACCATTTCTTCGCAGTCGCGCCAGAAGTCGCTGTCTCGACGCTGGTTTGCCTTGTAGTGCAGAATGATGAAGTCGCGGATCCGCTCCATCTCCACCCGGGACTGACGGTTGAATTCCGCTACTTCCTGTTCGCGAATGCCGCGATGCGGAAAGCACTTGATCAGCCGTGTAGCGGCAGACTGCACCAGGTGAATGGAAGTACTTTCCAGAGGCTCCAGAAATCCGCTGGCAAGTCCCAGACTCACCACATTCTTTTTCCACTGCTCGGGCCGGTGGCCGGTTTTAAAGGGGATGATGCGCGGTTCCGCCAGGGGTTCACCGGGCAGGTTGCCAAACAGCACGTCTTGCGCCTGCTCATCACTCCAGTGGCTGCTGGAATACACCAGCCCGTTACCCGTGCGATGCTGCAGCGGGATCTGCCACTGCCAGCCACAGGTGTGAGCGATGGAGCGGGTATAGGGCGCAATACGTTCGGCAGATTTACTCGGCACTGCCATCGCGCGGTCGCAGGGAAGCCACTGGCCCCACTGCTCGTATTCGCTGCCCACCACCTTGTCGATCAACAGGCCGACAAAGCCTGAACAGTCGACAAAGAGATCCCCCTCAACGATATCACCACTTTCCAGTTTCAGATTTTCGACAAATCCGGAATCACTGTTGCTGGCCACATCGCAAACCTTACCCTCAATTCGCTTTACACCTTTTTCCTCGGCGTAACGACGCAGAAATTGCGCATAAAGCCCGGCATCAAAATGATAGGCGTAGGAGATTCCCGGCAAGTTGGTATTGGGAATCTGGTTGAGGGGAGCAAAGCGATTTGCCAGTGCGGCCTGGCAGTTCAGCGAATAATCCCACAGGGAAGACGTATCACCCGCTGCCCGCGCGCGCAGCCAGTAATTATAGAAATCACAGAAAGGAAAGTTCTTACCGATGCCGCCGAAGGCGTGCATGTATTGCGTCCCCTGACGCGACCAGTTTTCAAACTGGATTCCGAGCTTGATCGTGCCTTTGGTCGCCTGTAAAAACTCCCGCTCGTCGAGGCCCAATGCGCGATTGAAGTTCTGGATAGGAGGAATGGTGGCCTCACCCACGCCCACCGTGCCAATCTGATCCGACTCCACCAGCGTGATGCTCACTACCCTGCCCAGCACTTTGGCCATCAGGGCCGCAGTCATCCAGCCGGCAGTACCGCCGCCGAGAATAACCAGGTTTCTTATCGTTGTGCTTTTCAATTTCGCTACCTCTGCCCGTGTTGCCTGCGAAAACTGACACTATATTAATAGTCTGGTTTACCCGTTAAACCATAAAAAAAGCCCTTGTAACCAAAGATTACAAGGGCTTTTCCGTGAGACTAACTACGAAGGATTACAGCTTGTAGCTGAAGCCCAGCAGGTAAGTGCTACCGTAGCTCTGGTAGTCGCGTACCTGCAGCGAGTTATCGCCACTCAGAGTGGTGAACGGCTCGTCAGTCAGGTTCTGTCCCTGCAGGAACACAGACAGACCTTCCAATCCACCGATGCCGGATTCTGCGAAGTCGTAACCGATCTGCGCATCAACCAGGGTTTCGCCCACTACGTCAACCTGCTGGCTGTCGAAGCCAATGCCGTATACCTCGCCCTTGAAGTCAGAGCGCTTGCGCAGGCTGGTGCGCGCGGAGAAGCCCATTTTCTCGAAGTACAGGGTCATGGTCTGGATACTGTCAGACAGGCCCGGCAGCTCGTAATCGTTGCCGTTCGGATCTTTGATGTCAGAGCTAACACCAGTGTGGCTAGCCAGCAGACCGAAACCATCCAGATTCTCGTTGAACACATGGAACGGCAGAGACACGGACAGCTCGTAACCCTGCAGGGTACCGCCACCGCCATTGATCTTGCCGGAACCGAATGCGATCGGGTTCTGTGGAACCTGTCCGCTTACCGGGTCGGTAACGCCAGTCAGGTCAACTTCGTAGTTGCCGTCGAAAATCCAGTTGTTCAGGTCCTTCCAGAACAGGGCCACGGAGAAGTAGCCGTCGTCCACGAAGTAATTTTCGTAGGACAGGTCCACACCGGTGGCTTCCTTCGGCTCCAGCTCCGGGTTACCGCCGCTGATGGTCCAGTTGTAGCCTTCCGCGTTCGGGGTTTCGCTGTAACCCACGGACAGGGAAGAGTTCATTTCATCCATGCGCGCGCGCGAAATGGTCTGGGCCGCACCGAAACGCAGGGTCTGCTGCTCGTCGATAGACAGTGCCAGGTTCAGGCTCGGCAGCAGGTGGTTGTAATCGTGCGAAAGATCGGTCGGTGAAGTCTGGATAATGCCGTTGGCATCCGGACGTCCGGCCGCACCAGAGGACTGCTGTTCGGTGTACACATAGCGCAGACCAAAATTACCACCCAGCTCCATGCCCGCAACTTCGGTCTCGAAGTCGGCTTGCGCGAAGGCAGTAGTCACAGTCTCGTTTACAGACCAGGACTTGGTCAGGTGGCTGCTGTTGGTCAGGGATTCTGCCAGCAGGCTGTAGTAGCCATCGTTCAGCATCGCTGCAGCGTCATAGGCGATCATGTCACCCATACCGATGAAGTCCAGGGATACGCTACCCAGGCGATACTCTTCCGGCACAACCTGCATGTCCGGGAAAGAAGACAGAGTCATGAAGTAGCCTTCAGATTTCTTGGTCTTCTCGCGGTCGCGGTAGGACACGCCGTAGGAAATCTCATTGATGATACCCACCTCAACCATTTGAGAGGCAGCGAGCTTCAGAGAGGTCAGCTCATCATCGATTTCCGGAGCGTTCAGGAAGCCGTCCTGTCCGGTATTTTCCAGCGGAGTGCCGGTGATGCCGAGGCTGTCGTTCAGTGCGGAACTCCAACCCCAGGTCAGCGGGCCGCCCATCTGGATCAGGTTCCAGTCGCTGTAGTCCAGGTTGTGGTCGAACTGTGCACCGGTGTTTCCGCCGGAGAACGAGTAGGTCAGGTCGTCGGCCACACCTTCGGAATCGCCACGGCCGGTACCGGCATAGCTTTCGAAGCTCCAGATCTGACGCTCTACCGCCGAGTGGCTCGCATCAAATTCCAGCTGCAGGCTGTCAGAAACGTCGAACTTGGTGTTGAAACCGAAAGAGTTCAGCTCTGCATCACGGGTTTCCATATCGTTACGAACAACGACACGCTGGCCTTCTGTAGTAGCCTGGGTAATAAAACCGGACTCCGGATCCACTACCGCAGTCTCAGGGCTGATGGAACCCTGTCCCCATGCGAAGGGAATCTCGATGCCACGCAGGATTTTCTCGTCTGAGAAGTCCACGTACAGGGCATCGAAAGTCATGTGCAGTTTTTCGTTGGGCTGAGCCTCAACCACCAGCATCGCGCTGTCACGCTCCAGTACGGAGGAGCGCACGAACGGCTTGGCGCCGCCGAGGATAGAGTAAGTCTGGCCGTCTTCTGCGGTGAATTCCGGGTAGCCCCAAGCGTTCCAGCGCTCTTCCTGGTTCGGAGAGCTCATAGAGTTGTAGGCGAAAGCAACACCGATGGTATCGTCAGCGAACTGATCGATATAAGAAATGGTGGCACGCTGGCCAGAATCTTCACCGTCCGGGTTCAGCTTGTCGAAGCTGGTCATCTCATACTGGCCGTTGAACTGGACAACGCGCTCGCCACGCTCCAGCGGCTTGATGGTTTGCATGTCGATAACACCGGCAACACCATCCGCTTCCAGACTGGCAGTCGGGGTCTTGTAGACGGTGACGCCACTCATGATCTCGGACGGGTAGAGATCGAACTCAACGCCGCGGTTATCGGAAATAGAAACCTGCTCACGACCATTGAAGGTAGTGGCGCTTTCATTTTCACCAAAGCCCCGGATGGTCACCCGGCTAGCACGGCCGTCCAGACGCTGGGCAGCCAGACCCGGCAGGCGGGCAAGGGATTCAGCAATGGAGGAATCCGGCAGTTTGCCGATATCTTCGGCAGAGATGGCCTCAACAACGGCCTTGGCATCGCGCTTGGTACCGATAGAGTCCATAACACTCTTACGGAAACCGGTAACGGTGATTTCTTCCAGCGAATTGGTGCTCTCATCTTCCTGAGCAAACACACCCATGGAAGTCACGGACGCGGCAATAGCTGCAGACAGCAGTGCCGGTCGGAAACGTTTGTTAGTCAGACTCATCATCTTCTCCCTTGGACTTATCGTTATGGTGAGTAGTGCCATCCTAGGCATACCCGATGTCCTTATCCTCCACCCCCGGGGGGGGAGGAGGGGGGAGAAGCCGCGGCCGACAGAGGAGGAGGGGCCAACGGTTGTTCACCATGGCGGCGGATTATAACCACTGTGTGTTTTTTGAACAGTGGTTATATCCAAGGATTTGGGAGAGATTGGGAGAAAACAGACGAGGGGGTGCGGGGCGGATCAGCGCTCCAGCCAGGCAGACGCACCGATCAGGGCCGGGTAACCAGCCTTGAGGACCTCGACCCGCACACCCTTTAGCCAGTCTCCCAGGCGCCCTTTATTGGTGAAACGCTGCTCGAACTCACTCTCCGGCAACAGCGACTCGATTCGAGGCAACACACCTCCGCCGAGGAATATGCCACCACGGGCGACATAGTAGAGGGCCGCGTCACCGGCAGCACTGCCGAGGAAGTTGAGGAAGTCGATCAGGGTCTCGCGGCACAGCGGGTCCGAGCCTGCAAGGCCGCGGCCGCTGACATCCGGCGGCGTCAGGTCTTCCGCTGGCCGGCCATGCAGGGCACAGACGGCACGATAGAGGTTGACCAGGCCGCCACCACTCAGCACATACTCGTTGTATACCGGCATCTGTTCGCGGGCAAGAATCTGCAACAGCTCCAGCTCACGCTCACTGCCGGCCGACAGGTTGGCGTGACCGCCCTCCCCTGGGACCACCCGGTAACGTCCCGCCTCGAAAATAATCGCCGCCACGCCGAGGCCGGTACCCGGCCCCAGTACAGACATGCAGCCATTTTCCTCGGCCGGTACATCGCGCAACGCCCACTTGTCGTCAGCGCCGAGACGCGGCAGCGACAAAGCCAGCGCCGCGAAGTCGTTCACCACCAGAGCGCGCTCAAGGGAGAAACGGGCGCACAGCTCTTCAGCACGGATATCCCAGCCGAGGTTGGTCATGGTCACCCGTCCACCTTGCGGCGTCTTTTCCACCGGCCCGGCGACGGCAATACAAGCCTCCGTCGGCTGCGGTCCATCCAGCCCCTCCAGCCACTGGCCAAGGGCAGCGTAGAAATCGCCAAATTTGGCGCAATTCACCACATGGATGGATTCCAGCCGGTACCCTCCCAGATGCGAGTGGGCAATGGCGAAGCGGGCGTTGGTTCCGCCGATATCCGCGACGATTCTGGTCATGACGCTTTCCTTACACGTTCTGTATACAGCGAGAACCGCCACTGTGGCAGCTCCTACAGTGTATCTGCACGAGCAGACAGATACCCTGAAAAAATGGCGGTATAAGGTAATGATTTGCCGACGAAAACTCCAGCCCTCCCCTCACCTAATGGTCACAAATTCGGGGGGATGAGGCGCCCGGAGCATCATCTACAGACCGAACGGTTCTGTGGAACCCTACAAGCGGACAGGTCTTGCCCCGGGCAAGGCTCAGCCAGTAAGACGCGACAGCGGGGGTAGGAAAAAATACCGGCAGGGGAAACCTGCCGGTCCAGCTATTACGGGAGGTCGACGAGAAAGGACCAACTAGCGGGATGAAGAGAGATGATGTCGGGCAACCAGCGCCGAGGGATTCGCCGAGGTAGAACTGCTATATCCCTCCACCGCGCCGGCTTTGCTAACACCCGATGTAGTCAGTGTGCCGAAAGGGCCTGGGCAGCGTCGCCCCACTTTGGCAAAACCGGTAAACTGGGCGGTGTCACTTTCCGATTTTTAGTGACCGGGATTGGGGACGCAGGACAATACTGGCCGGCTGCGCTCCTCCCGCGGCGGGAATTCTCATATACTCCCCCTCAGAAGAGCGATAAAAAATCATAAGAACGAAATTCCATTCGGCGACGATGCAATGAAACAATATATCTTCAATATCCACGATGTGGTGCTGCTGATGACCGCGGCCGAGTGCCTGCTTCTGGCGGTATTCCAGTCGATCCTGCCCACCCGTGCCCGGCACGACGGTCGCTTGCTGACCGCGTTCCTACTGATTATCGCGGTTGCCTCGGCCTGCACACTGATATTGTGGAATGACCAGTTTTCCCTGGCTCCGTGGTTTGAGCAGACCCTTCTTCCCTACCTGCTGTTTGCCGCCCTATTGCTGAAGGGACCAGCCATTTACCTGTATGTGTGCTCACTGACCCAGCAAAAGTTGAGCCTCAATCACCGTCACATCCTGCATTTGTTACCGGCGCTGGTGGGGCTCCTGTGCATTGCATTCTTCAGTATCTCCAGCAATGACCTGCGGCATGCATCCGATGCGGGCCAGTCCCTGCCCTCCACCGCCATCGAATTCGTTTGGGATCTCGCTTCACTGGTACCTTTTGCCTATGCGGTCGCTGCGCTGCTGCGAATCCGGCGTTACCGGCATGCACTGAAAGATGAATACTCCCACTTCTCCGAAACCGAACTGCACTGGCTCTCCGCACTGACCTGGGGGGTCTGTATCGCCTGGTCCTGGACCATGGTGGTCCATGTAGTCGCCAAGTTCTCCAGCGATGTGGTGGCAGACTATATGGGCATCGCCGACAACTATCTGGCGTTTATCCTGATCAATGCGTTTTTTGCCTACAGCCTGACCTATGCGCACCAGCTGCTGATCACCAAGCCGGAGGAGGAAACCCGTGAAACCAGCAGTGAGGAAGAGCCATCAGAGCCCGCGATTGCCAAAGTACGCAATGCAATGGAAGGCGACCGCATCTTCCTGAAAAAGAACCTGAACCTGGAACAGTTTTCCGAGCGGATCGACCTGCCCGCCAAAGAAGTCTCCGCGGTTATCAACAAGCACTTCGGGACCAACTTCTTCGAATTTGTGAACAGCTACCGGGTAGAGACTGCCAAGGCGCTATTGTCTGATCCGGAAAAGGCGGACATGACCGTATTGGACGTGCTGCTGGAATCGGGCTTCAACAGCAAATCCGCATTTCACCGGTTTTTCAGCCGTCTTGTAGGCATGTCGCCCACCGAATACCGCAAGCAGGCGCTAGCTGCGGCTGACGCGTCCTGAATTCCGCCCCCAGGCGCCGGCTGCACTCACTACCCGGCGCTCACTGGTGAACGTCTTCCGCCTGATCGGCTTCCGCCAGCCGCTGCGCTTCAGCACTGCCAAGCACCTCATTGCGCACCGCAAAAATCTCGGCCTCGCTGGCGCCCTCGGCACGCAACCGCGCCACCTTCGCCTCCAGCACCTTCGCGGCAAGCGGCGAGTTCATGCGAATCGCCGTATCATTGAACTCAGCCTGCAGCGCGGCCAGTTTTTGCGCCCGCTCCTCCTGTGAAAGATTCGGGTCGCGCGTCACCGCCATGGCTTCGACCATATACGGAAGCTGTGCCTCTTCCTCCGCAAACATCCCGCTCGCGACTTCTTCGTTCAGATAACTGCGACGCAATGCTTTCACCTGATCGTAGTGGTGCAGTGGATCAACCGCGCCACTGCTAGCACTCGCCGCTTGCGTACGGCGCAGGTCGTCCACTGCCTGGGTATAGGCGGAATAGTCCTGCAACAGGTCGAGCAGTTGTTGGGCCGTTTCTTGTGGAAGGGCCTCCCTCAGTAGGGCCTGCAGGTTTTCCTCTCGCTGTTCATCCACCGGATCACCTAGTTGGTCATACATCATTTGCAGTACTGCTCTGGTATTGCGGTCGACCAACAACTGGTTGTCGGCGGAAAAATTCAGGGTCAGCAATACGTCGTAAATCTCTAGCGCATCCAGGCCGCTGACTTCAGGCCCTACTTTGCCGGGCACTTGCGGCATAGGCTTATCTTCCGGCCGCGGAATTTCTTCAGCTTCCGGCGTTTCGGGTGCGACCAATCGATCAGCAACGACCCGTTTAACCAAAGGCCCGCCCTCGGTCTGCTGAACTGAGGTTTTGCCCGTTTTCGATGCGCCGGAACCGGGCCAATAAATCGTAATAGCAACAGCCAACAGCGATGCAATAACCGCACAGGTAATGAAAATTTTCACAGCACTACCTTCCAGGTAATTTGTACAGAAATTGGAGAGTCCACCCAATCACATGTAAGCAAAAATCTACCATCGCGGCAGCGCCTGCAAGCAATATTTTTAGATCATAAAACGAAAATAACGCCACAGTAACAGCAGAGCACAGAGTAACGTCTTTTTGGTGCTTAATGTGCTTTCTGCAAATTGCCCGCCCGGCCTAACCTTTCCAACAGCTCGCGGCATTCCAGCTCACATAAAAAAACCAAGAGCAAAATTTCCAAGAGCACATGGGCCAGACCGCATTCGGCCGAGAATAAATCCAAGAAATAACGAGGCTAATCCGATTATGATGAAGAGAAAACTCATAAAAACCCTACTGCCCACCCTGGGCATGATTCTGGGTGGCTTTTTTACCAGCGCAGCAGTACAGGCACAGAGCTGCCCGTCCGACGCCATTTGTCGCTACGAAGACACACCGGGAAACTATAGTGGTAATGGTCCCTACGGTTATGACAGCTACACCATGCCGTACTTCTCAACCCCCGGTGGCGCCACCGTGTATTATCCGCGCAACGCACAACCACCCTATTCCCTGTTGGTATTCACTCCCCCATATACCGGCACCCAAATCTGGTACCGGGACTGGGGTCCCTTCTTCGCCTCCCACGGTATCGTAATGGTGACCATGGATAGCCGGACCATCTATGACACGGTGGATTCACGCGCGCGTCAGCAGCAGGATGTGCTGGATGCGATGAAAGGTGAGAATACTCGTTGGGGTAGCCCTCTGCGGGGCAAGCTGGATACCAGCCGTTTTGGTGCCACCGGCTGGTCCATGGGCGGCGGTGCGACCTGGATCAGCTCCGCGGAATACAGCGGCCTGAAAACCGCCATGTCGTTCGCGGGCCACAACCTGACCGCCGTCGATTTCGACTCCAGCGGCCGCAACACCCGCATTCCGACCATCCTGTTCAACGGTGCACTGGACAACACTACCCTCGGCGGTCTTGGGCAGAGTGACGGTGTATACCGCAATATCCCCTACGGTGTACCCAAGCTGTTCTATGAGGCGTCCAATGCCGGACATTTTGTTTGGGGCGGGCCGGAAGATGCCAACCGCTTTGTGGGCGAGCTGGCACTGGCTTTCCAGAAAACCTACCTCGATGGCGACACCCGCTGGGCGCAGTTCCTCGACCGCCCACCCTATTATGTAGCCAAGTTCGAGAAAGCGTTCATTCCCTGAGGGCAGCCGATTTTCCCAACAGATCAGACCATCTGATCATCTTGTTTGATAGGCGTTTTGGGCACCGTATGGTGCCCTTTTTTTTGACCGGCAGCCCTGTCAGTAAACTTCAAAGCTCCACAGGGAATAACCGTAGGGGGTGCCGCGCTCGATTCCCAGCATGCGGACATAACGGCCGCTGGAACCAGGGTTGAGGTTCAGCTGATCCACACCGCCTCCACCATCACTGACGCTCGCCGCCGTCGTCCAGTTGCTACCATCATCGGACACCTGGATTTCATAGGCTTTGCCGTAAGCAGCTTCCCAGTTCAGTACCGCCTGACTCAGGCTGTACACCGCACCGAGATCCACCTGGAACCACTGGCTGTCGCTGAAGTCAGACGCCCAGCGGGTCGAGGTGTCACCATCGACGGCGTATTCTGCAAACCAGTAATTGCCCTCTACAGACGAGGCGCTGGCAGGCTTGTTCAGTGCCAGATCACCGCCGGGTTGCGGTTCGCAGCAAGGGGGTTCAGTGGTACCACCGTCGCTGCCATAGACTTCCAGTTCCCACAGCGAGGCCCCCCAGCCGGTAGCGCGTTCGTTGATATAGATACGCACAAACTGGCCACTGGCATTGAGGTCCGCAAGTACGTCTTCACCGCCATCGCTGTCGGTGACACTGGCAACGGTATTCCAGCTTTGACCGTCGTCAGACACCTGCACGTCATAGGCGCGGCCGTATGCCGCTTCCCACTTCAGTACCACACTGTCGATGGAAGACACGCTGCCGAGATCCACGGAGATCCATTGCGGATCGCTCCAGGCGCTGGACCAGCGTGTTCCCAACTCCCCATCCACTGCGGCGGCACCGCTCAGGTCACCGTTTTCCATGGAGGATACCGCGGTATTTTTGCCCAATGCCAGATTGGTGACAGGCTCTGGATCAACACTGACGCCACCGATATCCAGCCAGTTGAGCTGCACCGTACCGGCGAATACCAGGCGCAGTTTTTGTGCACCGTCTTTCAGATTAAGGCTAGTAGAAAGCGTATCCCAGACACCGCCGGTAGCCGGCACGGCTACAGATCCCTGGCTGACACCGTCGATCACTACCTCGATGCTGGTTGACGCTTCCGTAGCCACGCGCAATTGCAGCTCTGCATTGCCAGCCTTGCCCACCAGGTTGTACTCCACCCAGCTGTCGGCGGCCGTTTCAGTAATATCGAGGAAACCGCTGGTATCACTGGTTTTATCCACACGTACACCGCTCATGCTGCCATAGGCTTCCGCCTGAATTTTGTTCGGCAGATTGTGCACACTGGCGGCACCGTGTACCGGCATGTTCACGTAGATGTTACCGAGTTCGGTCAATACTCCGGACTGCCGGTAGTCAAACAGACCGTTGTACGGGTGGCCATTGCGGCGACCTGTGAACCAGGCATAGCGAGCTACGTCGGGATCATTTTCCAGGTAATCGACGGTCTGTATCAGCAACTTCTGCTGGTCCGCTTCGGTGGTAGTGTCTTCCCAGGCAGAAAACTCCGTGAGCCAGATGGGCCGGTTGTACTTCTTGAACAGATCCACGTACCACTCGATGGCGCCCACATCCGGCATATAGGCGTGAATGGACATGGCATCCACACGGCAGTCAGGACACGCGGCAAAGAAATCGTCGAAGTAATCGATCGGATCGTAGTAGGTGGTACCGTTCTCGGTGACACAATTGCCACAGAAATTCATCGCTACGCTGACAATATCCAGGTCAAACTCGTCGGCTATCGCCTCAAGACGGGGCCACTCGGCAGCGGTCTGGGACGGTGTCATGTTGGCCTGGTCGATGAAGTTCGGCTCATTGAAGGCGAGAATATATTTCACTTCCGGGTGCGCGGCGATGTAATCGCGCATTGCCTGATCGTCGAAGGCGCCGTTCCAGGCCATGGGTACAAATTCGACACCATAGTTCTGGTAGATATCGGCAATCTGCACGTCCGGCGTGTGACTCCAGTTGTACCACCAGGAAATTCCCTGGGACATTACCTCAAAGTCTTCTACCGAATGATGCCCGTAACCCAGCCCACGCTTACTGCTTTTCGCTGCGCCGTAATTGTCCGCGATAAAAATATTTGTCGCGGCGGCATCCGTGGCCTGCCCATCGTTAACGGTCAATACCGCGCGGTAACTGCCGTTGTCTGCATAGGTGTGGGAAACGGTTGCGCCCTCGGCAGTGATCCCGTCACCGAAATCCCAGCTGTAGGTGAGGATATCGCCGTTCACATCGGTTGACGCTGTGCCATCAAAGGTCACAGTAGTACCGGCAGGGCCGCCCATCACCGACGGCTTTACTGCAGCCACCGGCGCACGGTTGACCACTTCACCATCGGTGCCGGGATCTTGTGCCTGCTCGCCACCGGACAGATAGATATTATCGATGGAAAGGTCCATCACCTCACCAAAACCAAGCAACTGGAAAACCTGCCGCATATCGAACAGGTCCAGATCCGGTGCAATGTCGCTCATGGGAATTACGATATCGTGCCACTGGCCGTCACGGACAAAACCGTAGGGATCCGCGCCGGGTTTGAAGCTGACCCAGGCCTGGCCGATATCGTTGACATTGCCTCCCTTCAGGCCGATACGGAACTCGGTCTGATCGCTGGTTCTCATCGAGAAATGCAGCGCGGCGTTTTCGTTGTCAAATGCGGTAAGGTTGAACCCCTCGCGCGCGGTCAGACCCAGCCCAAACCAGCCTTTGCCGGTAGAGCTGAGATTCAGCGCAGAGTTACCTTCCCGTACATCACCGGTATTCAGCGTCAGGGTTTCATCCCACACATACAGATCACCGTTGACGCCGAAGCCGAAATTACCCGCGGTCATGTTCGCGCTGGTTTCGGTAAAAATACCAAAATTTCCATACTCCGGCGCTTCCAGGGCAACGCTTTCGGTGAGGTAGATATTGTCAAAGGCGATTTCAAAATCTTCCGACGGTGCAGGACCAGAAACACTGAAGAAGGTTTTGATCGTCTCCATATCCAGGCCACCAAACTGGGATAGCGGAATCGACACCTTGTGCCACTCGCCATCGCGCTCCAGACCGTACTGCTCACCACCCTCGGCGAGCAGCACACTGGCATCGCCGCCCGAGGTGCTGGCCATATTCACCTCGATATCCACATTGGAATTTACCTTGGCATCAAAGTGCAGGTATCCATGCGCGTAGTTGCGCATGTTGTAGTCTTTGTGTAACAGGCCCATGCCCCACCAATCACCCGCCGCTACGGAATAGGACAATACCGTGCTGCCCTCCGCGGGGTTGGTAGCCACGCTGGTCATGTTGTTCCAGATGTAGAGGTTGGCTTTGTCGCCCCAGTCGAATGCATCCAGCACCGGGTGAGTGTCGGTCATGATGCCGAAGTCACCGCTGTAGTAACTGTCACTCGCCACTTCAAGCTCGGTGTACTCATTCGCATACAAACGCACGTAGTCGACATACATCTTCGCGGGGAAGTCGGCGGTGATCAGTGCCGGGTCTTCAATCTCGACAAAATTCCAGCCACCTACTGCCAGGTTGAGCAGAATGTGATTGGCGTTGTCGCGGAACTCCGACAGGTTGGGATCGGTAATATCCATGGTCAACACCGGAATATCGTCCACGGAAATGGCGATCTCTTCCGGTGTCCAGTCCAGCCGGTAGGTGTGGTATTGCTCGTAGACGGTGCTTTCCAGCAGGACATCTTCTGCATGGTCGGCCTGCAGCCAGTCGCTCCAGTCACCGGATTCGTGCCACCAGTGCAATGCACTGGATACTGCATTGTTTACCGTGCCATCATCGATAGCGGATTTATAACCCGCTTCCATGATGTCGATTTCGCCAGACTGGGGCCAGCCATCGACACCGAAATTATTGCCGAGCATCCAGAACGCCGGCCAAAGGCCGTTGTCCAGTTTGGGCAGTTTGATACGGGCTTCCAGTGTGCCGTACTTAAAGCCCACTCGACCGTTTGTGTGCAACCTTGCAGAGGTGAATTCCTTTCCTTCGTAGGATTCCCGGCGCGCCTCGATTACCAGATTGCCGTCTTCCAGGTAGGTATTTTTGTGAGACGCGGTGTAGTACTGGAGTTCACCATTGCCGTTACCATCGCCACCGGTCGTGAAGGTCCAGGTTTCGCGGTTTAGCCGCTCGCTGTCGAACTCATCTGCCCAGATTGGCGCTGTTTGCGCGTTAACAGAAGAGAAAATCGCCGGTTGTGCCAACAGGCACGCAGCCGTCAGTAGCAACCGATTTTTTAACTTCGATTTTTTTGAGGTATTCATGTTAATCCCATCATGCGTTTTTTATATTTTTTACGCACTGCGACCTCTGCACACCTGACAGACTGGCATGCAGAGTTGCGGGTCGCGACCGCTGCGCTTCTATAATCTAATTAAGGAACGGCTATAAATGGCGGCTTGCCTTTATCCCAGCCGCGTTTTTTGCCACGGATTGGCAAACATTTACGCGCCCCCTTTTTCCAACGTACCGGCTTACAGACATCTCCGTCCGGCTCGCTACTGGCTCCTCCGGAAAGATAAATATTGTCAATCGAGAGGTCGCTGATTTCGCCGAAGCCAAGCAGCTGGAACAGTTGGCGCATATCCGTCATTTCCAGATCTCCGGACAGATCAGACATCGGGATAACCACATCCTGCCATTGCCCGTCGCGCACAAAACCATAGGGGTCATTGCCCGGGGCAAAGGTTACCCAGGTCTGGCCGATATTCTGTACGTTGCCGCTCTTCAGGCCGACACGAAACTCGGTCTGATCAGTGGTACGCATCGAAAAATGCAAGGCTGCCTCATGGTTATCGAAGGCACTGAGATCAAATCCTTCGCGTGCGGCAAAGCCCATTCCGAACCAGCCCTTGCCGGTCGACGAAAAATTGAGTGCTGCTTCCCCTTCCGGGGCGCTGGTAGCAGCCGTGGCCGGAGCAAGATTCAGAGTACCCTCCCAGATAAACAGGTCGCTATCCTGCCCTTCGAGAAGCGCTCCAGCTGTGGTGTTGGCCGCAGTTTCGGTATAGATTCCAAAATTGCCATTTTGCGGCGCCGGTAGCGGCGTACTTTCCGTGAGATAAATATTGTCCACGGCAATTTCAAACGCCGATGCTGGGGCCGGGCCAGAAATCGCAAACAGGGTCTGTACGGTTTCCATATCCACACCGCCGAATTTCGACAGCGGAATCGTCACATGATGCCAGCCGCCATCGCGCACCAGACCGTACTGGTCGCCGCCGTTGGCAAGCACTACGGTGCCCTGACCACCAGCGGTGCTCATCATGTGGACCTCGATATTTACGTCACTGTCGACACGCATATCAAACTGCAAGGTACCGTGCTTGTAATTGTGCAGGTTGTAATCCGGATGCAGCAGGCCCATGCCCCACCAGTTACCCGGTTGTACGGTGAAGCCCAGTGCTTCGCTGCCCTCAAACGGCACCGGAGAACTGTCCTGCATATTGCTCCATACATAGAGATTGGTGTTGTCTTCCCAGTTCAGGGTATTTTCGACCGGGTGGGTTTCGGTAAGAACTCCGAAATCACCACTGATATAGTCTTCAGCGGCAACCTCGAGCTCGGTATGCTCATTGGCATACAGGCGCACGTAGTCCACATACATTTTTGCCGGGAAGTCCGCAGTGATCTGTGCGGGGTCGGTAATCTCTACAAAATTCCAGCCGCCCACTGCGAGGTTAAGCAGAATATGCATGGGGTTGTCGCGGAACTCCGACAGTGCCGGGTCGCTAGTGTCCATGGTGAGAACCCTGGTGTCGTCCACGGAGATGATAATTTCCTCCGGGGTCCAATCGAGTCGGTAGGTGTGGTAGTCCGTGTAGAGAGGGTCGGCGAGTACCACATGCTGGGAATGGGACGCCTGCAGCCAATCGCTCCAGGTGCCGGTTTCATGCCACCAGTGCACCGCGCCGGAAACCGCGTTGTTCACGCTGCCGTCTTCCATGGCTGATTTGAAGCCCGCCTCTAGGATGTCGATCTCACCGGACTTCGGCCAACCATCTACGCCATAGTTGTCACCCAGCATCCAGAACGCCGGCCACAGGCCATTGTCCAGTTTTGGCAGCTTGATACGGGCTTCCAGCGTGCCGAATTTGAAACCAAAACGGCCATTGGTGTGCAGGCGCGCCGAGGTGAACGGCTTGCCTTCATAATTTTCCCGGCGCGCCTCGATTACCAGGTTACCGTCTTCGATATAGGCGTTGTTCTGGGATGCGGTATAGAACTGCATTTCACCGTTGCCGAAACCACTGCCACCGGTGTTGTAGGTCCATACGCTGCGGTCTATCTGCTCGCCATCAAATTCATCCGACCAGACCGGTTCTGTCTGTGCGAACGCCGTGGCGGAAATCATCGGCTGCAGCGCCAGGCAGAGTGCACCCAGCCACCCGCGTTTACAGCAGGATAAACTGGTAGTTTTCGTGCTCTTTTCCATTGAATGTTCTCCCATCGTACTTCGGTTGCATCATTGACCGGACAGGAAGGTACAGCTCGGCTCGATCCTTGTCGGAGACTTTCTTCAGGGCGCAGAAAGCCATTGCGGAGATACTGGGGTCCTCCACAATGCCTGCAAACAACGCAGGTTTTCTTTTGCCTTTTGGGGTACTTCTATCTGCTGGGTACTGCCAGATAGCTATTTGATAGCTATTTAATAGTTACTTGACAGTTACTTTGTCGTTACCGGTTATCCGGCGTTTATTATTTTTTGACGTTCATGCTTGTCAGGATCCCGGCCTCCAAGGGCCGGGATACGTTTGGCTGATCAACCGCAGTGAATGTCGGTTTCTGCCTGGGACGCGATACGGATATCGTGAATGGTCAGGTCCAGCTTGCCGGCGGTGCGCACGTAAAAAGGAGACAGCACCATATCCATTTTTGTGCCACCTGCGGCCAGGCATTGCAGATCAACGGTGACCGTCTTCCACTCGCCCGGTGCCGCACCCTTCAGCACGTCGGTAATGGACTGCTCTGCACCGCAGTCCTGACCGCAGTACATGCCCAGGCTGACGGCGTCGCTGGGCGCTGCGTCGACCTTCACATCAAAAATCAGTGCACCCTGGTTGCCCAGATATACGGACAGGTCGGTACGACTGTTGGCAAAGAAGCCGGCCACTGCATTGCCTTCACCACTCCACTGCAGGCGACGACTGTCTTCCTGTACCTTGCGGTCAACGGATTGCACGCTGATGCCCTGCAATTTGGCAACACTGCTGGTAATTTCCGACTGATTATTCCCGGCGTCGGTCACCTGGAAGCTCCATGGATCCAGAGCGCGACCGTTGAAGACCGCCAGCGCTTCGTTGCCATCGGATGCTTTCAGGCCGCTTTCTTCGGAGAGTGCAGCGATCTGTACCGGATTCTCGTAGTCCAGACCATAGCCATAGTTGAACTGCGCCAGCTCCTCGTTCTCCCCGGGGTTGCGCAGGGTGGGCTGGGCGTCGTTCGGCCAGGAGAACGTCAGCTGGCCCTTGAAGTCATAATTCACTTCACCGTCGGCCTTGCGGAAGATCACGTCCGCCACACCGCCACCTTCGGTACCCGGCTGCCAGATCACGGCAAAGGCATCGGAGGCGTTGATTTCAGGGTTGGTCCACAGTGGGCGCCCGGTAATGAACAGGGAAACCACCGGAATACCCTGCTCCTGCAGGCGCTGCATCAGCGCCAGATCGCTTTCGCCCGGGTAATCCAGGTTGGACACATCGCCCTGCATTTCTGCGTAGGGGTCTTCACCGAACACCACAATGGCCACGTCCGGCTTCTGCTCGAAGCTACCGTCTGCAGACAGTTCCGCGGTGCCACCGGCAGATTCCACGGCTTCCGCGATACCACCGTAGACGGAGGTGCCACCGGGGAAATCGCTGTTCTGGTTGCCAGTACCCTGCCAGGTGATGCTCCAGCCACCGGACTGTTTACCGATATTGTCGGCACCGTCGCCGGCGACCAGTACGCGCTGATCGCGCGCCAGTGGCAGCAGGTTGTCGTTGTTTTTCAGCAGCACCAGGGACTCGCGCACCGCCTGACGGGCAATGGCGCGGTGCTCGGGGGCACCGATCAGGGATTCGTCACCGGCGTTGGCGCGTTCCGACGGCAAGCCCGCCTCGAACAGGCCGGAGCGCATTTTTACCCGCAGGATACGGCGCACGGCGTCGTCGAGACGCTCGGCAGAAATCTCACCGCTCTTCGCCTGAGCCACGGTATTCGCGTACAGTTGTTTCCAGCTCGGGTCCGGCGCCATAAACATATCCAGACCGGCATTGATCGCCTGCGGGCAGCTGTCGGTGCTGCAGCCATTAACGAACTGATGGCCGGCCCAGTCACCCACCACAAAACCGTCGAAGCCCAGGCGGCCTTTCAGCACATCGGTCATCAGGTATTTGTGGCCGTGCATCTTCTCGCCGTTCCAGCTGCTGAAGGAGGCCATCACCGACTGAACACCGGCTTCGATTGCAGAGAAGTAGCCCTGAGCGTGGATCGCAACCAGCTCTTCTTCGCTCATCACCGCATCGCCGCGGTCGATGCCGTTCTTGGTACCGCCGTCGGCAAGCCAGTGCTTGGCGGTGCCGATGACGTGTTTGCCGTGCAGCAGCTCTTCGCTGTCGGCGCTGCCCTGCAGGCCTTCCACCAGCTTGCCGGCGTAGTTGTACACAACCTGCGGGTCTTCGGCATAGGATTCGTAGGTGCGGCCCCAGCGGTCATCGCGCACGACCGCGAGGGTCGGCGCGAAGATCCAGTCGATACCGGTTGCGCGCACTTCCGCTGCCGTGGCGGCGCCGATCTGGCGCATCAACTCGGGATTCTGGGTAGCGCCGAGGGCAATGTTGTGGGGGAACAGGGTCGCGCCGATCACATTGTTGTGACCGTGCACGGCGTCGGTACCCCAGATCATGGGAATACCGACTCCACCGTCACTGGTGTCGACGGAGGCCTTGTAGTATTCGTCTGCCAGCGCGACCCAGTCGTCTACGGTCGCGTGCTTGTTGTCGTAGGGGAAGGCACCGCCACCATTCAGGATGGAGCCGATGTTGTATTCCTTCACCTCTTCGGGGGTGGCGGTACGGATTTCCACCTGCACCATCTGACCGACCTTTTCTTCGACGGTCATCCTGGCGAGGAGCTCGTCAATGCGCGCTTCGATCGCTGGATCTTTTTTGATCGGGCTGGCCAGCTGCGGCCAGGTATCGTTAACGCTGGCAGCGCTGGTGTCTTCCGTTTTCGGCGCGGTGGTCATTTCCTGTTTACCGCAGCCGGCGAGTCCGCCGCCAGCTATCAGACCGGAGATGACCCCCAGTAAAATTCGCTTTCTCATCACCGCAACACTCCCATCATTTTCTGACCCGATTATTCTTCTGAATCTTCTTGTGACTTTCTTTCGCCGGCTGGTCGACTTTGTCAGATGACAGTCCCGCGTAGACCCGGCTTTTCCAGTGTTCTTTTTACGGGTTGCCCTGAAAAGGGTCGTCCCACTTTGAATTCCCGAGGCAAAATGGTGCAGACCACCTTGCAAAACGGCCCGGAATACCAAAATGGGACGGTGTCGGGACCAGTTATTTGGTGAGTTTTATGTTATCCACCTGCAGAACCGCACCCATCTGATTGTCCCAACCGGGGGAGATGACGAAGGGGGTGTTTACACTGGCGGTGTTGAGCCCTCCCTGTTCCAGCTCCAGCATTGGGATCTGAAAATGGGTCCACTGATCCACCGCGGGCATGTCCAGCGGATAATCTCCGGATGAACACGGGTGAACGCAGTCGGCGCGAAACGTCAGCGATGCGGAACCAGCATCCGCCGGTTCCGCCAGAACCCGCAGGTCAAATTCGATGAAGCTGTAGCCACTCAGGTCGTAGGTGGCTTCGGACTGAAAAAAACCAATACCCTGATCGGTGTTGTAGGTGATCTGGCCCACGTCTGCGTAATCGCCACCACCATCGGCCACTTCGAAATCGACCGTACCGAATGCGGTCCAGGTGTACCACTGGTAAGGCGCCTTGGCCGCGCCATCGAACACGAGCAGCTCATCACCATCATTGTCCGGAGCCTGTGGCGGTGTGATACCGGGATTACTCACAAATTCACCGTCGGTACTGGCACACCCCTTACCGGTGTCGAAATCTTCCGTGCACTGGTAAACCCGCACATAGTCGACCTGGTATTCCTGCGGGAAGGCGCTCTCGTCGATACCGGTATCATTGACATTGGACGGCCAGTCACCACCCACCGCCAGATTGAGTATCAGGTGGAAGGTTTGGTCAAATGGCGCATTGGCATTGTCCAGTGCGGCGGTGGTGTACCAGCCATCGGCCTTCTGGGTGGCATAGTGGTCACCATCCACAT
This sequence comes from Microbulbifer hydrolyticus, assembly GCF_009931115.1. Taxonomy (NCBI): domain Bacteria; kingdom Pseudomonadati; phylum Pseudomonadota; class Gammaproteobacteria; order Cellvibrionales; family Microbulbiferaceae; genus Microbulbifer; species Microbulbifer hydrolyticus. The sequence continues at coordinate 3,670,633 of NZ_CP047491.1, forward strand.
ACCAGCGGATTTCGCCCTCTTCCCATTCCACCGCGTAGGTGTGGAAATCGTCTGCGGGGTTGAGACCGCCGGGAATCTGGTAGGCCTCGCCGGTGTATACGTTGGACGGCCAGGAGTCGCCATAATGCAGGGTGCCGTGGATATGGTCCTCGCCACCAACCTTCAGGTTGACGGCTTCGAGAATGTCGATTTCACCGGACAGCGGCCAGCCGCCGTAGACCCACTCGGTGGGCAGCATCCAGAATGCCGGCCATGAACCCTGACCAAAAGGCAGCTTCGCGCGCATTTCGAAGCGCCCGTATTTCCAGTCGCCGAGGTTTTTGGTGCGCAGGCGTGCAGAGGTATAGGAACCACTCCCGGACGTATCTGCGGGATCGTATTCAGGGTCATCATCCACCCGATTGGGGCCGGTGGCATCTTCGCGGATCGCCTTGATATGCAAAATATCGTCGGCAACCCAGGAATTTTCCGGCGCGTCCGTATAGCACTGTGCCTCGTTGTTGCCACCACCGGTACAGTTTTTTTCGTGGGACCATTTTCCGGCGTCGATCGTGTCACCGGAAAACTCGTCTTGCCAAACCAGGCAGTAGCCGGAAGCCACGGGGTCCTCCAGACATTGCTCGGGGCGAGTATCCACCACCGGTGGGTCGACCGGTTCCTCATTGTCATCATTGCCGTTGGCGCCACCCCCGCCGCATGCGGTGGCCGCCATGGCCAGTGCAAGGGTTGTGGTGCGGAACAGAAATCTGGACATCGCTGTCTCCTTTTTGTGTGGTTATTGTTTTTTCTGCGGTCTGTTATCGAGAGCCCGCTTATATGACGATTGTTCGCAGCAAAAGTCGCCCCACATTCGGTAAAAAACCAATATGGGCCGTGCCTTTTAAAAATATGGGGGATTAAAAAAGGGCGCGGTTTTTCCGCGCCCTCTACTCGAATGAAAACAACAAGAATTACAGCGAATTCAGGAAGTTCAAAACGTCCTGCTTTTGCGTCGCAGACAATGCCTGATAGCCATTGTTTGATGACTGCGCCTCACCGCCGTGCCACCGGATCGCCTCTTCGATAGTGCGCGCACGGCCATCGTGCAGATAGCTGTGTTCCGGCGTGCAAACTTCGTTGCCCTGTCCACCGATAGGGTTTTCCACTCCGCCGGTCACGCAGGCAGAGAGCCCAAGCCCCCACAGCGGTGCGGTACGCCATTCGGCTCCGCTGGCTTCGCCTTCACCGAGATTGTCAGCCAGCCCCGGCCCCATATCGTGCAGCAACAGGTCGGTATAGGGATGGATGGTCTGACTGCGCAATTCCGCGAAGGGATGATTTGCGCTGGTTTGCTGGTTTGGCGTATGGCAGCCAGCACAACCGACAGAGGTAAATAATTGCTCACCATTCAGTACCGAAGGATCATCGTAGTTTCGCTGCGGCCGCACACCCAGTAGGGCAACATATTTGGTGAGGTCCTGGAGGTGTGCATCCGCCAGCTCGGCACCCGCAGATCCGCAGTCTGTCTGACTGCTACCGCAATCGGGCTGCGGGAATACGGATGTCATTACCCCCATATCGGTATTGAATGCTCGTGCAAGTTGCTGGCGGATACTAGCTGCGCCGGCCTTCCAGCCGAATCGACCCAGGCGGGTTTCGCCAGTCTCCGGGTCCACTACGCGATTGAGTCGCCCCGAGATACCGTCGCCATTACTATCGGAGGGATCTGCCTTCGCGACGATGTCACTCTCGGCAATCGCTTCGAGCAGGCCCATGCCCACCAGGTTCGGCGCGATACGCGCAGAAAAACGTGCAGGCGTGACCCCAGTAAACGCGTAATTGGGTGAACGCAAACCGTTCTGTTCACTCCAGAAAGCAATTGAAACGGAGCCCTCACTCGCTGCGCCGTCGCGCGCTTGGGGTTGCAGGGCGCTGCCTAGATAGGGGTCGGGGTTGCCGTTAGCATCTGCGACTTTAAACGTCCACTTTTCCAGTGGCTCGCCAACAGGCGCAGGCGCAGCGCGGCCATTGCGCTCGTGACAACTGGCACAACTATCATTGATGTAATGCGGGCCCGCGAGACCGACCATATCCTGCAGTGGAGGGTTTTCCAGTGGCTTTTCATCGTGCAAACCATCCACGGCGGAGGTGTGCAGCACGCGACGTCCGCGCATAAATGGCTGAGCATTGTCGTAGCCCATATTTGTTGCCATCTGCATAAAGTGGTTATCTGTCTCTCCGGAAGTTGAAGCATGGATACTTGTATTACCGCCCAACCAGGCTCGCTCCGGAATTTTGAAGGAATCCTTGATGCCACCGAACGGCGTGGCACCACCCACATCCCAGGACACCAGACCTTCACCAACGATGTAGAGGAAAGTGGTACCGTAATAATTTGCCCGGCCGTTGGGCACGCTGGCATCCAGGAACTGGCTGATTTCAAACTCCAGCTTGTCACCCACCTGTATCGGCCGGTTTTGCCGGCAGTTGAAGCTGCGCTCCTTGAAATAGTTGTACTGATCGACAACCTGCATCACGCCGTTATCGCAGTATTCCGCCACCGTACCCACACCGCGATAGAACCAGCGATTCTCCGCCTCCGTATCACTCAGCTTGAATTGGGTGCGCACATTCATCCGCACGGTGTTTCCGCCTTTGGCGACCTCATCAATAATTTCGATGGAAGCGGTACGGTCTTCCCAGTAAAAGCTGAGGTAATGATCGTAGGCCTGGAAGTGATCTTCCTTGGCATGGCGATCCCGCGCGCGATCTGAAAATCGGGTAACCAGCGCGTTGCCGGTTTCAAACTGGATCGCCGGTTCAAGCGGCGTACTGCTGTTATAGAGCGGGACAATATTGCCCAGGTTCCCGCCCGATGAGCCGCCAGACGAGGAACTGCCGGACGAGGAACTGCTGGAAGACGAACCGCCAGACGAGCTTCCCGAGCCGCCACCAGACGACGAAGAGGACGATGAAGAAGAAGAGGAAGAGCTGCCGCCCTGCCCGGAAAATGTAAACTGAGTGGCAGGCAGGTTTTCCCCAACACCACCGGTGATCTTGGTGTAGTAAATGGAAATCACATCACCCGCAGACAGGTTGGGAATATTGTGAGTCCACAGGTTGCCATTCTGCTGCATGCGCACATTCTGCTGACCACCGCCATTCACCGAGTAATGGGCATCAACAATATCGCCCCCGGTCACACGGGCCTGTGCCGTGCTCCCGTCCAGCTCCACCACGCAGCCGTTGTCGCAAGTTACCGGTGAGCCATAAATGCCCAGCTCCCAGATGGAGTAGCCCCAGTAATTGCCGGCGCTGCGAGTGATTCCGTGAATGCGCACATGGCGATAGGCGCCGCTGACCGGCACCGTATCGGTGCGGTGACCGAACTGACCGCCGGTCTGGGTCGACAGGGTGGTCCACTGGCTGCCATCGTTGGAGCCGCGAATTTCATAGGTCTCCGCGTTTGCCGCCTCCCAGAAAATTTCCACCTGATTCAGGTTGTAGGGCTGGCCGAGATCCACGCTCAACCAGGAGGGATCCGTCTGTGCGGCCGAGGCCCAGCGGGTGCCGTTGTCACCGTCGACGGCATTACTTGCGGCGAGATCCGCCGTACTCGCAGTGACCGAGGCACCGGTCGCAAGATTATTTTGTTGAGCCTGGCTTGGCGGAGAAAAGGTTGCGGCACCGAACATCAACAATGCCGAACTGGTGATCAGGGAAAACACGGGCGCAAGAAGGCCGTTCCGCCCTCTGTGGCGTATACGCATATCGAACCTCGCTTCTTCATTATTTTTGATTATCAGAGTGCGAGCGCTGTAGCTCTTATCTCAGTTCATCGCGAGGCTGAAGGTAGTTTTTTTGGTGCGACTGCGTCGTCCCACTTTGCGGTATTCCCAAATATGGTGCGAATAAGGCGCCAGCGAACGCCGATTCCGTCACATCTGGTCGATTTTCGTTTTGCAGTAGTGCGCGATAAATTCCATATGATGCGGCCAACTGTCTACCGTTGCGCGAACCTGGCTGCGGATGCCGGAAAGAAAACGCGCCAACTCTTCGTCACTCATCATATCCACAATGGGATGATACGACTGCGGCATCAGCCCCTGCCCCAGCAGAACCTGTAACCACGAGCTTTCACCGAACAGCTCTGTGCCATTTTGGTAAACACGACCACCCTGCTCGAACATTTCCATACGGTGGCTGAGCGAGTCAGGAATATCCATACCGCGGCAGTACCTCCAGAATTCCGTATCCTGGCGATCGGTGAGTTTGTAGTGCAGCACAACAAAGTCCCGAACATTTTCCGTCTCTTCCCGGATCAATCGGTTGAACTCATCCACATCCGCCTGCACAAAACCTTGCGCCGGGAACAATGTCATCAGGCGCACAATACTGCGCTGGATCAAGTGAATACTGGTGGATTCCAGCGGCTCGATAAAACCGGAAGAAAGGCCGATGGCCACGCAGTTTTTATTCCAGTGCTGGCGGCGGGTACCGGTGCGGAACGGAATCACCCGCGGTTCGTTGAGCGGCTCCCCCTCGACATTATCCAGCAATTGCTGCCGCGCCTGCTCTTCATCCATGTAGTGACTGCAGTACACCAGTCCGTTACCGGTACGCGTCTGCAACGGAATACGCCACTGCCAACCGGATTCCCGCGCAATGGAGCGGGTGTAGGGCACCGGGTTTTCGCCCTTGCCAGTCTGAACCGCAATGGCGCGATCGCAGGGCAACCAGTGGCCCCAGTCGTCAAAACCGGTGTGCAGTGCACCGTCGATCAGCAGGCCGCGGAAACCGGTGCAATCGATAAACAGGTCGCCCTCTAGCACCTCGCCACTGTCCAATTGCAGCGCCCGGATATACCCGCTGTCCCGGTCCAGTTGCACCTTGTCAATCTTGCCTTCGATGCGCGTAGCACCGTGTTTCTCAGCAAGCCCTCGCAGAAATTTGGCATACAGGGCGGCATCAAAATGATAGGCGTGCGTGCGCTCACTGCGCGGGGAAACCGCAAAGCGCCCAAGCCGTGCACCCAGGTGCTCTTTGGTGTAATCGCCAATGGGGAAATCAATACCCTGCTGCAAGCCCTTCACCCAGAAGTGGCTGAAATTGCACGCCCAGCAGTCTTTGCCCGCCGCGCCGAAGGAGTGAATGTATTCCTCTCCCACGTCTTTCCAGTTTTCGAAGGCGATACCCAGCTTGAAGGTGGCGTTGGTGGCCGCCATCAACTCGCGCTCGTCGATGCCCAATAGCTGGTGGAACAGGTGCAGGGTGGGAATAGTGGCCTCGCCGACACCCACGGTGCCAATGGCCTCGGACTCCACCAGTTTAATATCCAGGTTCTTGCCCAGCAGCTTGGACAGCGCTGCGGCTGTCATCCAACCGGCGGTACCACCCCCGGCAATGACGACTTTGCGAATTCTTTTATCGGCGCTCACTTCAATCTCTCTCGGTGTATTTTTTTGGCTCAACGCTTCAGGTCATTTTGCAACTTGGCGCGTAACTGCATCGCCGTCTCCAGCGAAAGTGGCTGCTCCAGCACCCCACGTACATTAGCCGGGATATGCTCTGACACGCCCTCTTCGGCATCAAAAATGTAGTAATCGAACAGCGCCTTCCAGGCTTTGCGCTGGTGCGCAGGCAGGTTGCGCAACCCGAGCACGGCATGCAACAGCGCATTGGTTGGCCGCCCCATGTAGGCCGCGGAATCCCGCCACCAGTGGGTAAACAATACATTCAGCGTATCCAGGCTTTCCACGTGGTGCCACCACATGCCGGGGATATACAAGGCATCACCGGGTTGCAACTCGGCCACCTGTGCGTGCTCCAGGGCGTTGCGGAAACGGGGAAAACGCGCAAAATCCGGCTGGTAAAAATCCACCAGACTCACTTCCTGTCCGCCGGGGGCAAACTCCAGTGGGCCGGGATACAGGTTGGCAATCTGTTCCGGCGGCAGCAACGTAAAGCGGCGCCGCCCAGCAATGTTGCAGGCCAGGTTATTGGGGAAGTCGTAATGTGCAGCAACCCGCACCTTGTTGCCGAGCCACAGGGAACCGATGGGAGAAACACTGGAAACACCGGCATCGTTGGCCGCGGCAAATTCGGGGAACCAGTAGGACACTTCGCTCGATGGCATATACAACATCGGCGCCTGTGCCGCACCTTCAGTGGCAAGAATTTCGTCCAGTAGAGCGGCCAGCGGCACGCGACGGCTGTCAAAATTGAAACCGCTCATATCCTCGTTATAGAAGATGCGTCCACCGGCTTCCGGCGCGCCGTGGCAACCGATCACCGGGTTGCCACCGTAGTGGTCCAGCAGGTAATCGGCCATTGCCCGCGGCGATGTTTTCCCCGCTTGCACAGCGGGAAAGTGCGCGCAGTAATCGCGCAGGATCAGCGGTTGTGTCACGCCAGCGACCGCATCGAGCACCGTTTCCGGCGCGACGCCGCGGATCTCTTCCACGCTGGCCAGCTCGATCGTTTCAATGTAGGGCTTGCCCATGTTCTGTCACCTCCTGCGCGGAGCTTCAGACCGCAGCTGCGCGGCGGCTTTTCTCGTCAATCAGGCGGCGCATCTGCGCCTGCGACGCCATGACCATGTAAATCGCTTCCAGGAAGCCGGCCCGGTGTAGTTCGTTCAGGTCTTCCGCATTCAGCGCGCGCAGGCGCTCTTCATCAATGGTGTAAAAGCCCTTGAGCTGATTGCTCTCGCCGTTATCCAGCGTGACATCGAGGGTGATCGATTCCAGCAAGCCGTGAATCTGCAGCGCACGTACAAACTTTTCACTTTGCTCGATGCCATGGTGAATGGCTTCCAGCAGGTCGGACATGCTGTCGAGGAACGGGGAATTGCCTCCGTACTCCAGGAAGAGCGGTTCGCCGCGCTCGCGATTGACGCGCGGGCTATCCAGGTCGATATGAATGACGCGGCGGGTTTTCTGTACGCCGTCTTCAACAAAATTCTGCCGCCCGATCAGGAAAGGTTCGCGACGAATGGTGAGCGGGATATGCGTTGCGGTCCATTTGCCGTCGCGAAGATACAGGTTTTCACCGGGCTCCAGGCCCAGCAACGCCAGCGGAAAGAAAGTGTCACTGTTGGCATCTTTCTGGAAAAAAATCGGATACTGCCCTTGCAGGGCCCGAAACTCTAGCGGAAAAGTCAGCGCATACCAGGCATCGTCACCAAGACTGGAAGACCGCTCGGTGATTACCCGCAGGTCGCGATGCTCGACATTGTTCAACAGTACCGCATTCGTCATCTTACTTCTCTCATTCTCAGTCGTTATTGTTTTTTGATTTTGATCTATGAAAAAAGCCGCTGGCCCAGGGGACCAGCGGCTTTCCGTTGCCTAACAGACCATCCTGTGAAATGGCTTAGAAGGCGTAACGGGCACCCAGCTGCCAGCGGGCACCGCCCTGGTAATAACCCAGAATTTGACGCTCATCGCGACCGTGAACACGCTGTGCTTCATCGGTAACGTTGATGCCTTCCAGGAACACCTGCAGGCCATCCAGCTGCGGCACTTCGTAGCTCACGTTCATGTCGATCTGACTGTAAGCTTCAACGTACTGCGGGTTGGCGCCAGTGTTCTGACCGCGAGAGCTCAGGAACTCGTCGCGCCAGTTATAAGCGATACGGGCCTGGAAACCATTCATATCGTAGAAACCAACCAGGTTAGCGGAGTCACTCAGACCGACCATGGCTTCCTGGTCCACCAGAATAAACGGATCGTATTCCAGCTCGGAGTCTACGATGGTGTAGTTCGCCTGCAAACCGAAGCCGGTTTCGCCGAACATGTGCTGCACCGCCAACTCGACACCATTGATGGTGTTTTCCACATCGCTGTTCACCGGTGTATCCACGCGGAAAATCATATCGCGGTCAGTGGCCGGGTTACCCTTGATGAAGATCTTGTCGACGGTAACGCCATCTTCCTGGTAAGTCACGTCAACGAAGTCGCTGTCGGCGTAGTTGGCCGCGATGTACTGACGAATAGACTCAGCATCGTTGGCGCCATTGGCACGAGCCTCATCCACCAGCGCACCATCTGCCGGGTTGGCAATGTTGAACAGCGCCTTGTCGGTTTTGGCATTGCTGATGAAATTGGAAACGTCTTTGCGGAACAGGCCCACAGAAGCGTAGCTGGTCTCACCGTAGTACCACTCTACCGACAGGTCGTAGTTGATGGACTCGTAGGGCAGCAGGCTCGGGTTACCGGTAGAGCCGCCACCAATGCCGCCGTTGGCGATGGTGCCGATGGTGGTACCACCCTTGATGGAGTTGTAATCCGGGCGAGTGATGGCCTTGCTCACCGCAGCGCGGGTCAGCAGCTCATCGCTCAAATCCATTTTGAACGCAATGCTGGGCAGCCAGTAGTCGTAGTTGCCCTGCTCGCTCAGGTATACCTGCTCACCAGAACCGAGGATGGCCTGTTCGTTGTTGGAGTTCCACTCGGCGCGATCGTAGGCTGGCACCAAGGAAGTGGAGTCGACATCGGTCTCCTCGTAGCGCAGACCCGCATTCACCTCGTACGGCATGCTGCCGAACTGGGAGTTGAAGTTGTACTGGGCGTAGGCCGAGGTGGAGGTTTCGATGGTGGTGCGGTCAGTGTCCGACGCGTAATCGGTGGAGGCACAGAATGCAGTGCCGCAGTCACCCATGCGGGTGGCTGTCGCCATGTCGGTGGGGTCGCTGCCGTACAGCTGCTCGGCTGCCGCGCGCACCGCTTCGAAGTCCCACTGGTAATAGACGTTCAGCGGATCCAGGCCACCGATCTCGGAGAAGTCACCCCAGGATTCGTCAAACTTGTCAGCAATGGTATCCGCGGTAAACAGCTCGTCCGGCAGATCGGAAGCCGGGCCCGCGCCACCCCAGTTGTTGCGCTGTACAAAGACAGACTGGGAGCGGTTGCTGACTTCCTGACGGGCGATACCGAAGTCGATATCACTGGATTCGTTCAGCTCGAAGTTACCGCCGAAGCGGAACTGGTCCACTTCCGAGTAGTCTTTGGAGTTGGTGAATACGGAGCCGGTCACGATGATATCGGACGCGTTCACACCATTTTCGGTATCGACGTAGATCGCCGGGATGTCACCGGTGAAGTCAACGCTGCTGGCATCGCGCACCATGGCGGCAACGGTCAGTACGTTGCTGGTACCCCAGGGACTGTCCGGACGGCGCTCGGCTTCGGAGTGCTGGCCGTCGAAGAACAGGCTCAGCTTGTCGCTTACCAGCCACTCGAGGTTGATACCCAACATATCGCCTTCGTGTACTTCCGCGGTGCTGCCGCCGCCCATGGCCACATCGCTGGGCGCGCCGTAGTACTCGGAGTAGATGATCGGCGTGGAGATGGGGCCGTCGCTCCATACGCCGCGCTGATCGCCCTGCCAGGCGTGATATACGGAGATATCGTTAAATTGCTTGGCGATCTTGTTCTCGTAGACGTTGTAATCCAGGGTTGCGGTCACATCGTCAGTCGGCGCCCACTGCAGCACCAGCTGGCCGTTGGTGCGCTTGCGCTGCTGCTCTTCGAACTTGAAGGCGGCATTCTGTGCGACGGAGTAGATATCCCCTTCACCCGGGCGATTGACCTGATTGTCTACCGGTACTGCGCCCCACTGGTCGTTGACGCCATCCCAGTTGTTGTCCATCTGGCCTTCGACACTGATCCAGCCACCGGGTACCAGCGCCTGCTGGCTGCCGCTCTCGCGCTCCTGGATAGAACCGGAAATGGCCACACCGAATTTGCCATCGGCAAAGGTATCGGAATAGAAGCCGCTGTATTCCGGAGTCATACTGGCGTCTTCGGAGGACTCGTCCATCACACCCTTAACCGCAAAGCGCATGGTGCGCTCAGGTGTATTCAGCGGACGAGCAGTCAGCAGGTTGATGGTCGCACCCATACCGCCAGACGGCAGGGTGGCATCGCTGGTCTTGGCAACCTCAACACCGGTCACCATATCGGAAGCGATATTCTGGAAGTCGAAAGAGCGGCCGCCGGTGGTGCGGGCCAGCTGACGACCGTTCAGGGTCACCAGGTTAAAGTCGGGGCCCAGACCGCGCACGGTAACCTTGCTACCTTCACCGTTCACACGGTCAATAGAGACACCGGTGATACGCTGCATGGATTCCGCCAGGTTGGTATCGGGGAACTTACCGATATCTTCCGCGGAAATAGCGTCCACGATACCCTTGGCATCGCGTTTCACATCCATGGATTTTTCGAGACTGCCACGAATGCCCAGCACCACTACTTCTTCCAGTGCGGCATCCAGTTCGGTCTGAGCCAGGGCGCCGCCGCTCACACCTGCGAGGGTAGCGATCGCTACCGCAATAGAGTTCTTCTTGAATCCGGTCATTCTATTCATGGAGTTGTCTCCCCCATCGTCACGTCATTTTCGTTATTGGTTTCGCCGGGATCGGGTACCTCGAGACAACGCAAGGATAACCCGATCTGGCTCGAGGCTATACTCCCGCCACGCGCCAGATTGAGTCGTCCCACCTTTACCTATTATGGAAAAATGGACTATCCCACCTTGGATCCCGAAAAGCGGGAACAGGTAAACCCTTTAAAATCAATAAGTTACAGATGTGATGTATTTTTGCACAGATCTGGCGCCAATCGCGGCCCAGGGTGGTGCAGAGGCGGGAGACCGGCGAGACAAATTCTCGCCGGCAGGAAATGACTTGCCAGACAGAGCGTGACTCCGAGGTCGAAATTGTTCAGTCTCGCGACCAGCCGGCCAAGGTTCGGCGACTGCGATGGATGCTCTCGTAGGGTAAATCCGCGTCGTCGCGCTCGACAAAGCCGAACTCCAGACCGGCCCTGTCCGCGTGTTCGAGAAGGGCAGGGAAATCGATCACGCCGTGGCCGACGTCCGCCATGGCACCCTCGCCGGTGGCATCCTTCAGGTGCCACAAAGGAAAGCGGCCGGGGTGGCGCTCGAAGTAGGCCAGCGGATCCTGCCCGGCCTTGTGCATCCAGTAGATATCCATTTCAAAGAACACCAGCTCCGGGTCGGTCTTGTCCAGCAACAGCTGGTAGGGCACGAACCCGCCGGTCTGCTCAAACTCGAAATCGTGGTTGTGGTAGGCGAGGCGCAGGCCGGCCTCCCGGCACTGGCGGCCCCAGTCATTCAGGTTCTGCACCAGCTGGCGATAATCGCCGGCACTACGCCGGCTCTGCTCCAGCCAGGCCAGGACCACGTATCGGCTGCCCAATGATTTGGCCTCGGCGATGACGGAGGGGAAGTCCGACTCCATCTGCGCCAGCGGGAAATGACTGGCCGGAGCACTCAAGCCGTTGCGCTCCAGCAGTCCACGCACGTCTTCCGCCGTGTGACCGTGGAACCCGGCAAATTCCACCGTGTGATAGCCAGCCTCAGCCACCTTTGCCAGGGTTGTTTCCACACTTTCCGTCATCTGTTGTCGCAGGGTATACAACTGCACCCCGTTCAATTGTGGCGCGGTAGCGGCAGTCGTGGACATGGCACCTCCTGTGCAGAACAAAATAGCCAGAGCGAGTCTCGCCAATAAGGAAAGCGGGATTATTGAAGTATTCATAGGAGCCAGGCTGCCAGGATTATCGTTTCTCTCTACTCTATCCACTGCGCGCGGGCTTCAGCCTTTTACCGCCCCAGCGGACAGGCCGGAGATCAGAAAACGCTGCAGGGTCAGAAACAACAGCATAACCGGCAGCGACACGAGAATGGAACCGGAGGCAAAGTAACCCCATTCGGAGGCGTAGTCACTGACAAAGAAGCGCAATCCAACGGGCACCGTATACAGGGATTCATCGTCCATGAAAATGGACGCGAGGATAAATTCGTTCCAGGCGGTCATGAAGGCGAACAGCCCGGTGACGGCGATGGCCGGGCGCGCCAGCGGCAGGATGATGCGGGTAAAGATGGTCCAGCGGGAGGCGCCCTCCAACAATGCGGACTCCTCGATCTCGTAGGGCAGCGTGTCGAAGTAGCCCTTCAGCATCCAAACGCAGAACGGCAGTGCGGTAATCGAGTAGACCAGGATCAGCCCCAGCCAGGAATTCCCCAGCCCCAGCCACTGCACCACGATCACATACAGCGGAATCAACATCAGCACCGCCGGGAACATCTGCGAGATCAGAAACAGCATCATCCCGCGCTCGCGACCGGCGAAGCGGAAGCGGGAGAACGCATAGGCGGCGCTACAGCTCAGGCACAGGCCGACCGCCGTGGTGGCCAGGGCCACCACCAGGCTGTTGCCCAGCCAGCGCAGAAACGGCTGCTCGGTGAGCACCGCTCGAAAGTTGTCCAGCGTCCACTGCTCGGGCAGCGGGACGAGGGCCAGCAGTTGCTGGCCGAGGCTGGCATCCTCCGGAAGCTGTACCAGGGTGAGAGCCTGCTGTCCGGAAAAGGCGAGACTGACCACCCACAGCAACGGATAGATGACCACCAGCGACGCGAATACCAGCAGCGCGAAGCGCCAGGAAAAGATGTCCCGCAGCCAACGTGCAAGCCGTTGCTCGCGCCAGTTCTGCAGCCACGCGGGGCGAACCGGGTTGCTTTCCATCAATGCGGTTCCTCTTCCAACTTCACCCTCCAACTTCCCCTTCCAACGTCCCCGGCCAATCATCGCACCGTCTCCATCGACCGGCTCACCTGCGTCTGCCACAGGGCGTAGCAGAACAGCAGCGCCAGGATCACCATCGAATAGGCGGCGGCATAGGCATACTGGTACTTTTCAAAGCCGATACGGAACGCCTTGGTGATCAGAATATCGTTGGCTCCGGCCGGGGCGCCGTCGCTCACCAGGTAAATGACGTTGAACATGTTGAAGGTCCACACCACCGACAGGATTACCGCCGGGATCAGTACCGGCTTCAACAGCGGCAGGGTGATGGTGCGGAACTGCAGCCAGCGCCCGGCGCCTTCCACACGCGCGGCTTCATACAGCTCGCGCGGGATCGACTGCAGGCCACCCAGGATGACCACCATCATAAACGGAATACTCAACCAGACATTGGTGACCAGCCCGGTGAAAAAGCTCGCACCGATGGAGTCAAACCAGGCCACCGGCGCCAGCCCAAGCACCTGCAGCCCCTGATTGATGACACCGAACTGCGGGTGGAACATCCCTTTCCAGACCAGCGCGGTGATGTAGTTGGGGATCGCCCACGGCAGGATCAGCACCAGCCGGAACAGTCCGCGGCCGAAGATGGGGCGGTCCAGTGCCAGCGCCAGCACCAGTGCCAGTCCCACCGCCAGCACCACATTGCTGACGGTCCACAACACGGTGATCAGCAGGGTCCAGTAGAAGTTGTCGAAATCAAGATTGCGCTCGACCCCCTCCCCCTGCCACAGGTCAAAATCCCCCAGGATGCTCAGGTAGTTGTCGATCCCGATCAGGCGCGACCACAGCGGGGTGTGTTCGTTAAATACGGTGGTATCGGTAAAGGAAAGCAACAGTCCATATAAAAGAGGGAAGAACACCAGCAGGGTCATGCCCAGAATGGCGGGAAGGATGTACAGGTAAGCGGTGCGGTTTGCATGCCAGCCAGCCGCGAGCTGAGTACGGTAGCGCTGCCACAGCCAGACCGCTGCAAGCACGAGCAGGATCGGCAACAGCCACAGCCATGCGGGCATGGTCGCGGGGGATTCACTGCGCGCTCGCGAACGCTCCAGACGGGCCAGGTCGCCACTGAGGCGGCGCTGTAACTGATGCAGCTCGGCTTCGGGCTGCGCGGCCCCTTTCACCACCTTTTTCAGGGCGTTTTCGAGCGGCACCCACACCAGGGTCATCGCCGGCAGGTTGGGAATCGGACGCGCGGCCTCGAGCTGGCGGCGGAATGCCATGGCGGTATCGTCGGTGGCAACGCTGGGGTGCTCAAAGGCGCTGATATTGGCGGGCAACTGGCCGCCGTCGATGGCCATGGTCTCCGCTGAAGACCGCGAGGTCAGGTAATCCATGATCGCCACCGCCGCAGCGGGGTTCCTGGACCAGGGCGACAGGAACAGCCCCTCCACCGCCACCCACGGGGAAAGCGGTTGCCCACTCTCGCTGTTGACCGGCAGCGGCACCACCCGGTAGTTCACCTGCGGGGAAATCTCGCCCAGCATCCAGGGACCACTGATGACCATCGCCGCACGGCCCTGGTTGAACAGGCTGGTGACCAGGGTGCTGCTGGGTTCCTCCGGCAAAATCCGGTCCTCGCGCACCCAGCGCGCGAGCATTTCCAGCGAGCGGACATTGGCCGGGCTGTCGAGATCCAGGTTGCCGCCTCGATCGAAGGGACCGTTGCCAAAGCTGTTCATCAGCGCACCGTGGAAAAACGGCTCGGTGTAGCTGTAGGCGAGACCAAAGCGACCGGCGTTGCGATCGGTGTGGCGCATCGCCTCCGCCACCATGGCATCGGTGGTTTCCGGCGCGGCCTGTACCAGATCGGTATTGAGGATCAATGCCGGGCTTTTGAAATTGAAGGGGAGACCGTAGAGATCGCCACCGTAGGTCATGGCATCGATCAGGTTGGCGGGAAAGCGCTTGCGCAAGCGCTCACTTACATAAGGGTCGATGGGCGCTACCGTGTGCCCGGCACTCGCCCAGCCGCCGAGGCGGTCGTGGGCGAATACGAACAGGTCTGGCCCCTGCCCCCGGGGCAAGGCGGCGGAGAGCTTGTCCGCATAGCCACCAAATGGAACCGCCAGTGCCTTGACCTGCACCTGGTCCTGACTGCGGTTGTACTCCTCAATCAGCTTTTCGAAGGCGGCGCGCTCGGCACCGCGGTATCCATGCCACAGCTGCAGTGTTTCTGCAGCGCCAGCCTGGCCGGCCACTAGCAGCAGGAAGCACGCAGCCAACCGCAGCCATCGTGTCAGCATCCGGTCGCCACCGTATTTTTGCCGGCGGCGCGTATGCGCTGCTGACTGTCGCCGTCGAACAGATACACCGCGGCAGGATCAAACGCCAGCTCCAGGGTGTCGCCCATGGTAAGTGCTCGCAAACCGGGCAGCCGCGCAATTACTTTGCTGTCACCGGCACTCAGGTGCACCAGCATCTCGGCCCCGAGGCTTTCCACCAGTTCTATGCTGCCGCACAGGCGCGGCCAGTTGGCCGGGGCCGCCGCGGCGTACACCAGCTTTTCCGGGCGCAGGCCCAGCACCAGCGCGCGGTTCAGTTCCTGCAGCTTTGGTCGGGGCAAAGTCAGCAGACCGCAGGTCAGCTGGGTGCCGTCGTTGCGCACCGCGGTCAGGTTCATCGGTGGCGACCCCATAAAGCCCGCCACGAAGGTATTGTCCGGGTCGTTATACAGCTCCAGCGGCGTGCCCACCTGCATCAGCCGCCCCTTGTCCAGGATTGCAATGCGGGTGCCAAGGGTCATAGCCTCCACCTGGTCGTGGGTCACGTACACGGAGGTGGTACCGAACTGCCGGTGCAGACGGTGGATATTGCCGCGCATCTGTACCCGCAGCTCGGCATCGAGATTGGAGAGGGGCTCGTCGAACAGATACACCTGTGGCTCGCGCACCATCGCGCGGCCGAGCGCCACCCGCTGGCACTGGCCGCCAGAAAGCTGGCCCGGCTTGCGGTCGAGCAGCCCGGACAGGCCCAGGGTTTCCGCCGCTTCCCGCACCCGTCGCTCAATACCCAATTTGGGGGTATGGCGCACACGCAGGCCAAACGCCATATTGTCGAACACGGTCATATGGGGATAGAGAGCGTAATTCTGGAATACGAGAGCGATGTCCCGGTCTTTCGGCGGCATGTCGTTGACCCGGTGCCCGGCGATGTACAGGTCGCCACCGGAGATGGACTCGAGCCCGGCAATCATGCGCAGAATGGTCGACTTGCCACACCCGGAGGGGCCGACCAGTACCATGAATTCGCCATCGCGAATCTCCAGGTCCAGGCCGGGTACCGTGGCGGGGCTGTCCCCGTAGCGCTTGATCACGCCCTTGAATTCAATGCTGGCCAAAGGGGCTGCTCTCTCTCATCGTCCGGTAACTCATGGTCCGGTGACTGGCTTTCTTATTATCGCTTTGGTTTTGCCGGAAAGTGTGGAGACGGAATTCCCAGCAACTACATTCTGCATCCGAATAAAACCATCCACCTCCGCCCCTGCGGCAGGAGGAGATGGCCTCGTTAGCACAATAATTGAACAGTGCAGCTTTGTAAAACCGCACAATTACCGGAGAGCGTAGATACCAACGCCCGCTCATCTACAAATAGCACCAATCCCGCGCCCTTCCGTCGTCAATTCAGTTTTTGCGCACATCATATCTGTACCTATGTACTAGATTTAGCGAGCGCAGATGTACCGCGCTCTTGAAGTCGATAAGTACTCATAAGGACCAAGAGATATGCGTCAGGCCACTCCCGCGACTTTTATCGCGGCATTCAGCGTCACGCTGGCGACTTTATCCGCCTGCTCGGTAAAACCCGTCGCCATGGATGACACCACCATTGAGCAACGTGCCAGTGGTGATTGGCAAACCGCTTTCGGCAACCAGCAACCGGTGACAGGCCCCGTCGACCTGAACGAAGCCATCGCCCGCGCCATTGCCTACAACATGGACAACCGCCTCAAACTGATGGAGGCGGTGGTCGCCAACCGCAACCTGAGCCTGTCCCGCTGGGACATGCTGCCGGAAATTGCCGCCAGTGCGGGCTACAACCACCGCAACAAGCAGCACTTCGCCAGTAGCGAAGACGTAAACGGCAACCAGTCACTGGCCCAGTCCACCTCCCTGGACAAAACCTACAGTACTGCCGGCCTCGAACTGTCGTGGAATGTGCTCGATTTCGGCATCAATTATCTTTCCGCGAAACAGGCCGCAGACGGCGTGATGATCGCCATCGAGCGCCAGCGCAAGCTGATGCACAACGTGATCATGGATGTCGAATATGCCTTCTGGATGGCGGCGGCGGCGCAGCGCGCCCAGAGCCAATTGCCAGGCCTGATCGAGCAGACCCGGCGCGCATTGGAAAAGTCCCGCCAGAGCGCCGAGCGCGGGCTGCGCCAGACCGAAGCCAGCCTTTCCTACCGCCGCGACCTGCTCGACCTGATGCAGCAGCTGCTGGCACTGGAAGGCGATATGCACAACGCCAAAATGGAACTGGCCTCACTGATGGGACTGCCTCCCGGCACCCAGTTCACTGTGAGTGCCGCACCCAGTGATGTTCTGCGCAGCCCCTTTGCAGAAATGGGTGTAATGGAGCTTGAGCAGTACAGCCTGCGCAACCGCCCGGAATTACTCGAAGAAGACTATCGCCAGCGCATCGCCGCCACCGAAATCCGCAAAGCCTGCCTGCAACTGTTGCCGGGTCTCGAATTGCGTACCGGCTACTTCTACGACGACAACAGCTACCTGCTCTACAACGACTGGGCGGAGAGCAGCCTGCGCCTGACCTGGGACCTGCTCGGTACCGTGGTGGCCGGCAGAGACCTGATCGGCTATGCCCGCGACAACGAGCGTCTCGGCGATGTGCGTCGCGCCGCCCTGACCGTTGCCGTTCTTACCCAGGTCGACCTCGCCTACAGCCACGTAAAGCGCGCCGAACTCAACCACGGCTACGCCGCGGAAATGGCGGAGCTGGACCGGGCAATGGCGAGCCAGTCCCGCGCCCGCTGGCAATCCAGCCAGGGCTCCGAGCTGGAAAGTATTCACGCTTCCACCCAGGCCCTACTCTCCAGCGTGCAACAGGATGTGAGTTATGCGGACTGGCGCAGCGCCAACGGCCGCCTGAGTAATGCCGTGGGCTTCCAGCCCGAGTTCTATATCGATTATCGCCAGCCGCTTGAAGTGATCGAGCAGCAAGTGGCGGACCTGCGCACCCAGAGTGCCAGCATGGAACTGCTCCCCCTCGGCGGCTACAACCCGGAAGGCGCGGAAAAACGCGAGGCCGAAATCCGTGAGGATGGGCAGGCTGCAGCCTACTGGTAATCAGCGATGACTGCCCGCTGGTGGCGTACCGACGTAACGACGTAAAGATGTAACGATGTAACTGTGGTAGATGTATTAGTGGTAACCGTGATGCAATTTCGTATTTTTCCCCGGGTGGCCGCGTGCCTGACATGCGTGTCCCTGGTATGTGCCAGTAGTTTTGTCCAGGCACAGAGCCAGGGGCAGAACCACAACCGCGGCCAGGGGGAAACTGCCCCCGCCAAACTCAACGCCCTCAGCCGGGTACAAATTTCCAGCGAACTGGCCGCGCGTATTATTGATGTGCGCGTGCGTGCCGGCGACCGCTTCAGCGAGGGGGACCTACTCGCCCGTTTTGACTGCACCGAATTGAAAGCAGAACTGGAAGGTGCCGCATCACAACGTGCACTCGCCCGCCGCCAGCTGGACGCCAATATTTCCCTGCGGCAGCTGGGAGGAAATATCAGCGAACTGGAAATGGTGCAGAGCGAAGCCCAGCTCGCCGAGGCAACCGCCAATGCCAAGGTCCTGACCCACCGCCACAGCCAGTGCAGCGTGTTCGCACCGTTCGATGGCTATGTGATAAGTCGCACGGTGGAGCCGCACCAGCGCGCCGAGGTGGGTGCGCCGCTTTTCGAACTGGTGGATAACCGGGGGCTGGAGGTGGAAGCCATTATTCCCTCGGGCTGGCTCGCCAAGCTGTCGCTGGGCGACCAGTTTCAGGTCACCATTAACGAAACCGGCCACGAATATTCCGCAACCCTGCAGCGGATCGTCCCCGTGGTAGACCCGGTCACGCGCACCGTGCGTGTGATCGGAAAAATTGAACACGAAGCCGACAGTGCTCCCGTTTCGATACTACTCATCTCCGGCATGAGCGGTGAAGCGCGTTTCCGTTTGCGGGATAACACCGCAGACCTGCTCGCCGATGGCTCCGACAAAAAAACCAGCCGCGGGGCCAACTGACGTGGACGCAAGGCTGCTGGAAAAACTCAACGGCTTTCTCGCCCTGGAAAAAAAGCTGCGCACCGCCACCAGCGAGGATCAGGTTGCGCGCATCGCCTGTACCGACAGCCAGATATTGTTGGCCTTTGACGCCTGCCTGTTTTTTTCCGGGCCACAGCTGAAACTGACCGCCGCGTCCAACGTCAGCAGCGTGGACGCCACCAGTAGCGAGGCACAACACTGGCGCCGCCTGGTCCTCAAGAATATTCCCAGTGCGCAGAAGCAGGCCCCGCTGCAGGTGGAAATCGCCAGCGCCGGCGAACAGGCAGATTCAGACAAAGAAATAAATACCCATTTCCTGACACTGCTGCCGCTCAACGGTGGCGGCGACGCACTCGGCTGCCTGGCGGTACTGCGCCCGCGGCGCATGTCCGAACAGGAACTGGAAATTCTGCGGGAACTCGGCGCTGCGGTGCGCCAATCCCTGCTTGCCCTTCGGGGCGCGAAGCGTTTTTCATTCAGAAGATTTTTCGCCCGCCGGCCACTGGTGACAGCCGCCGTCATTGCGGCGGTATGCCTGATTCCCGTACGCCAGAGCGTGCTGGCGCCGGCCACCCTCGCCGCCATCGAGCCCCGCATTGTGTCTGCGCGCACCGATGGCGTGATTCGGGAAATCAACATTCCGCCGAATGCCTCGGTTCAAAGCGGCCAGCTATTGTTTACCCTTGAGGACGCCGAGGTCAGCGCCGAAATAGACCGGGTGCAGCAGGAAATCGCGCTCTATACCGAGCGCCTGCGAATGACCCGCCAATACAATTTTCAGCAGGCGTCTGCCGGTCACAAACTGGCGGAGGCGGAAACCGACCTTTCCATCCGCACCCTGGACCTCGACTTCCAGCAGGCCCAATTGGACAAAACCCGGGTACGCGCACCCGCAACCGGTGTCGCGATTTACACCGAGCCGGCGGAGTGGATAGGCCGGCGTATTCGGGCGGGGGAAAAAGTGATGGAAATCGTGCAGCCTGCCGCACGCCAGATCCAGATCGACCTGCCCACCAACGACGCCATCAACCTGCCCCGAAACGCACGCACGGTTTTCTATGCAGAATCGGACCCACTCTCCCCCATTGAAGGCGAGCTGCACTATCACAGCCTGCTCACCAGTGAAGGAGAAAACCTTCCCGCAAGTTATCGCCTGCTGGCGAGAATCCATCAGGATCAGCCGCAAGTGCGCATCAACACCCGTGGGCACGCCCGCGTGTACGGTGCGCGGGTGCCATTGATCTACTATCTGCTGCGCCGACCACTGGCCTCCGCCCGTCGCTGGATCGGGGTTTAGACACCCCTGAAGAGGTAACCGAGTAACGTGCAGAGCCAGAGCTACACCAGTCAGCCCGAGGAGCAAACTCCATCTGCGTCCGCTCAGGAAGCGCGACCCTGCTGGCCGCCCCTGCGCACCGATCTGCAATTTCACCGCGCCGGGGAAGATGACGCGCAGGGTGAAACCTGGTTGCTCTACGATCCGCTGCGCGGCCAGTACCTGGAACTGGGCGAACTGGAGCTGCTGGTACTGCAACTATGGGATTGCGGTAGTGCCGAGAAAATCGCGGCGGCCATCGCACAGCAGCAAGGCTGCGCAATCGATCCACGACAGGTGGAGTCCGTGGTGCGCTTTATTACTGACAATGAATTACTGCAGACCGACAGCGCCGCCCTCTCCGCGAAGCTGGGCTCGGTCAGCCCCGGCCAGAAGCGGCTGCAGCAACTTCAAAAGAGCCTGTTCTGGCGCCGGCCATTATTTGTACCCGACCTGAGTAGCCGCCTGCTACTTCCCCTCGCCCGCTGTACCGGCCAGCCGTGGTTTTACGCTGCGCTGTTGTTGGCCGCACTGTTCAGTGCACTCTCGGTCGGACAGCACTGGCCCGAATTTATCGCCTATTTCGATGCCAGCTGGAACCCGGTGGGCGCGCTGATATTTTTTGCGTGCTACCTGCTGCTCAGCCTGGTTCACGAGCTCGGCCACGCGAGCGTGGCGCGGCACTATGGTATCCGCGCCAACAGTGTAGGGGTCGGTCTGATTGCGCTGATGCCGATCATGTTCAGTGAAATCACCGACGCCTGGCGCCTGCCGCGCAAGGCACGCCTGCATATCTCCGCCGCCGGTGTCACCTTTGAAATGACCTTCGGTGTTGTGGCCGCGCTGACCTGGTGCCTGCTGGACGACGGCCCGCTGCGCGCACTCATGTTTTACCTGTTCACCGCCTCGCTGATTACCACGCTGATGATCAACGCGAACCCGTTGATGAAGTTTGATGGCTACTACCTGTTGAGTGATTACACCCGCGAGAAAAACCTGCAGCAGACCGCAAACACCACCTTGCGCCACTGGCTGTGGTCACTGCTGCTGCGCTCACACAAGTTATCCGGCGGCCGCAGACAGAATCTACTGGTACTTTTCGGGCTCGCCAGCCTGATTTACCGGCTGATGGTGTTCACGCTGATCAGTTATGCCGCCTATCAATTGCTGTTCAAAGCGGCCGGTGCGGTTATTTTTTTGCTGTGTATCGGACTGTTGCTGGTCATCCCCAGCTATCGGGAGATCAGCAGCTTCCTGGCGCACCTCAGGGAACAAAAGCAACTGCGATTTGGCGATACCAACCCATCTGCGGAAAAGGCCAGCACCATGAATGAATCCCCAGGCCGGGGCCCGCTCCTTCACGAGCGAGCCTTTCAATGGCTTCACATGTTCCGACCGGGTGTCTTGCTCACCCTGGGCATACTGCTTGCCGTGCTGGTGATCCCCCTGCCCTGGCCGGTGCAAATACCCGCAGCCACGCACTTTGCGCAGGAACAGAAAGCCATGGCGCCGGCCGGGGCGACCTTGCAATCTCTAATGGTGCAGCGCGGCGATCCGGTAAGTGCCGGCCAGATCATCGCCCAGTTCCACAACGACGAACTGGAATACCGCATCACCCGAACCCGGGCAGAGCTGGCGCTGCTCAAGCGCCGCCAAAACAGTGATGGTTTTGCGGAAAGCCTCGATGCACTGAACGGTGTCTACCTGCAAGACCTGCTCAGCAAGCAGCAGCTGCTGCGCACGCTGGAAACCGAACAACAGCAATTACAGGTGAAAGCCAAAGTCGCCGGCACTGTCGACTGGACCTTACCCGGGTTGCATCCCAATCAATTCCTGGACCTGAACCAACCGTTTGTAACCATTGCAGCTCGTGACAGCATATGCGGGCGCGCATATGCCGAAACCCAGCAGGCTGCGCGCCTGCAATCTTCCGAAGCAAATCATGTCCACCGCGGACACCTGTTTATACGCGGGCAGTGGCAGCCGGTACCGGTTACGGTGCGTGCCATCGAGGAAATCGCCTCGCGGCGCATTCAGGACCCGGCGCTGGCTTCGGCTTTCGGCGGACCGTTGCAGACAGTACCGGAAGAGAACCGACGCTCGGCCGAGGCACTGCATCTGATCACGTTCGACTTTACCGCGGAGACGGAAAAGCCCGTTGCCGCACAACGTACCGGCCACCTGGTATTGCTCGGTGAACCGGTGAGTCTGGCGCAGCTACTGACACAGCGCATTGCCGGCGTTTTAATCCGTGAAAGCGGCGTGTAACGCCTGACGGTGGATCGTATTTTATTTTTCGGTCATCAGGACGATGACCAATATGTACCGCAAGGAAAGAGGTATCCCATGGAACTCAACGAGTTTTCCAGATCATCCCTGGCACAGGTCATCAACCAGCAGGGCCGCCGGCTCACCAGTCAGCACCGAGCCCTGGAAAAACGGGTTTTACTGGATGCCTCCTTTGCCGCCGATGTCAGCCACGCGGGCAACGACAGCGGCCCGGCAGGCGATACCGGAACGATCGATAGCGGCGACGAAAACACCGCGGTGCTGAACAAGCATAACGACGAACAGAGTGATACGAAAAAACTGTTCTCGGAAATACTGGAAAGCGACACCGCAGCCAAAACCGAGCTGGTGGTAATCGACCTGCAGCTGAATCAAGCCCAGGCTCTGGTGGATGACCTGATCCAGCAGGCCACGGAAGTTACTGAAAATGGCGATTCCCTGCAGCTTACGATAGGTGAACGCAGTATCACCCTGCTGGCACTGGATATTGACGACGGGCTCAATACGGTAACCGAGTTTCTGCAGGACAGTGGGCAGGCCTTCGATGCGATACACCTGGTATCGCACGGTGGTGCCGGTGGCATTGATGTGGGGGGCGATGCACTATCTCTCGCATCACTGGCCGGGGAAAGCGGTAGTGACCACAGTGCGCAGTTGCAGAGCTGGGCCAACAGCCTGACCGCCGATGCCGATATCCTGCTGTACGGCTGTAACACGGGTTATAGCCTGACCGGAGAAAAATTTATTGATCAGCTGGCCAGTCTCACCGGCGCCGATGTAGCGGCCTCGGACGATGCCACCGGCAGCGCGCTGCGCGGTGGCGACTGGGAGCTGGAGCAACAGCAAGGGGATGTGGAAACCGATATCGTGTTTTCGCAACTGCTGCAGGGCACCTGGGAAGGCCTGATGGTGGCCACGCCCACCGCGACGGTGGATGCCCCCAGCGAAGACTTTATCAATGAATCCACGGATATCGGTTTCTCCTTCGACAACGATGGGGATACCACCGGCTACGGCCCCTTCGTCGATATTGTGACCGGGCCGGGGCTGGAAATCGAGAGCGTCAGCGGCCTCGCCGGGGCGAACGTGGAAACCTACACCTACGAGAACGGGCAGTGGGTGGACAGTGGCGGCAATCCGGTGGAGTTCCACCCCTTCGACTTCAACCAGACCGGCGCCATTCCCCTGCCTCCCGGCGAGGAAGGCGCCACCTGGTATGCAATCCAGCTTCCGTTCGGCTCCTTCACCCCGGATCAGCCAAGTTTCGATTTCAGCATTTCCGCACTGCTGGACGAGGCGGCCGGAGCGATGGTCGGGGTACCTATTCCGATCTGGGTGCGCCCGGGTTTTGCTTTTGGCAACGATCCGCTGAACAACCCGGATGATGATCCACCCATTATTTCCAACCCTATCGAAACCTCCGTCACCCCCACGGTGATCGACGTGGTCAAGGTGGCGCAGGATGGGGATGGCGACAACAACTCTATCGGTGAGGGCGAGACGGTCACCGGCCCCAGCGAGCCGGTAACCTGGCAGGTGAGTGTGGATATCGCCAACCTGTCGACGGTGGAGAATCTGGTCATTACCGAGCAGGTGCCGAACAATTTCTATTACCTGCCGGGCAACGTGACAGTTACCGACTCCGGCGGCAACACGCTTCAGGAAGGGGTCGACTACACCCTCACCGAGCCCCCCGAGGGCGCCAACAATGACGCGGAACTGATCGTCGAACTACTCAACCCGGTAACCGGCGTCGAGGGCGGTGGTGACATTGTCATCACCTACACCGGCTATGTGCCGGACGTCGATGCCAACGGTAACCCCATCGTAGTCGGCGATGCCGCCAATGATGCGGTGCGCAATACCGCCAGCGTCACCGGCGATTACAACGGCAATGGCATCAGCGATAGTGACAATGAGGTGATCACCGCCACTGCCACCGCCCTGCAGAAAGGCGTTACGGTGATCGAGGACAACGGTGGTGAGGGCACCACCCCCGGCGACCGCCTGCAGTACACCCTGACGATGCAGGTCTCGGACTATATGGAGCTGGCAAACCTGGTCCTGGTGGACACCATGCAGGACGGCATCCAGATAGACCCGGACTCCTTTACCTTTGAACTCTTCGTCAACGGTACCACCTTCGGCCCCGACGCCCTGGGTGCCGGCAATACCTCGGTCGTGGAAAATGCCGGCGACGGCAGTACCGATATCACTATCGATCTGTCCCAGGAACTGATCGACCGAAGCATCAGCGACGGCAGCCTGATTGGCGACCTGTTTGCGGACGATATCACCCAGGGCACCACCACCATTACCATTACCTACGAAGCCACCATCCGCGAGACCTACCTCGCCACCGGCGAACCGGTAAATATTCTCGACGTCATCAGCAACCAGGCCAACGTGAGCGGCACCGCGGAATCCGTCAACGGTGAGGAGGTCGATAACGGTAGCGGCGCTAGTGTCCAGATCGAGGGCATCAGCAGCAACAAGAGTGTCTACGCCATTGATGGCACCACCAATCCCGAAGACCTGACTGTAGCCGTCGGCGACACGGTCACCTTCGCCATTGATATCGATCTCACTACTCTGGACAACAATGGTCTGGTGATTACCGACTATCTGCCGCTGCCGGTATTCGAGGCTATCGCCCCCACCTTCACCGACACTGGCGAGGGCGCAACGATACCCGGCGTTGGCGAATGGGGCTTCGGCCCCGCCACGGATTTTGACAACTGGCCCGATGGCTATCTCGAAGACTTCTCTGTTACCACCAGTGCCGATTCCGTCAATAACTCCATCACCTGGGAATTCCTGCCCATTGATCAGGTAGAGTCCATCGGCGGCACCGTGCAACTGCTGTTTACCGTGCAAGTGCAGGACCAGCCATTTACCGATGGGCTGTTCCTGACCAACGTCTCGCAGGTCACCGTCAATGGCACCGATACAACATCAACTTTGCCACCGGACGGTATCCAGATTGAAGTGGTGTCACCAGAAGTCAATATCACCAAGGGCGTGATCGGCACCGATGATGGCAGTGGTGTGTTTGACCCAACCGTTACCGGCCCGGTGACCTTCGACCCGGCCGGCACCCCCGGTGACGGCAGTGCACCCTGGACCGGGGATATCACCAGCGACAGTCTGGACACGTCACCCATCGACTCCAACCTCAGCGAGGTAGACGCCGGCGATACCGTGCGCTTCGCGATTACGCTGGAGAATACCGGCGGTTCCGACGCCTTCAACCTGGTGATCGGCGACACCCTGCCGGACGGTTTTGAAATTCCACCGGGTGGAATCAACCTGCAGGTGTTCACCGGTGACGGCACGCCCATCAGTTTTTCCGGCGACCTGTTCAGCGGCGGGATAACCCTGGACGACCCGTCCACAGAAGATGGCGCTCTCAATGAAGGGCGTGATCCCGACACTGGCCCCACCACCGACGGCAGCAACATCATTGTCATCACCTACGATCTGATCGCCACCGATGCCGTGCAGCCAGGGCAGATTATCGAAAACACAGCGACCGTCGAGGAATATGGCGGTGTCGATGAGGGCAACGATTACACCGAGGGCAATACCAATATCAACTGGCAGGACGATGCCACGGTAACCCTGCGTGAAAATGACGTAAGTAAAACGCTGGATGGAACCAGTATCAACAGCCCCAACAACGCTGATGACGAAGCGGTGATCGGTGAGGTCATCACCTACACCCTCACACTCACGATCGCCGAGGGCGTCAGCCCGTCGGCGAGTATTGTGGATACCCTGGACGATGGCCTGGTGTTCCTCGGCATCACCGACGTCACTACGTCGTCCAGTGACCTCACATCGACCGTACCTCTCACCCCCGAAGGCCTTGCACCAACGATCAATGGCCAGCAGGTGATTTTTGATCTCGGTGATCTGAACAATATCAACCGCGACAATACCGTTGCCGAGACCATCACCATTACCTATGAAGTGCTGGTGGCCAACGATGTGGTCAACCAGAGTGGGGACCAACTGAACAACAGTGCCGATTTTATCTGGGACACTACCGCCGACGGTATCGATAACCCTACCGTCAATGACACCGACTCGGCTGAAAACGTCACCGTGATCGAGCCGGATCTGCAGGTGGACAAGTCCGTGTCCAGTACTGATCCGATTATCGACGCCGGTGATCCGGTGCAATACACCATTGTGATTTCCCACTCCGGCTTTTCCGATACCGATGCCTTCGATGCAACCTTCATAGATACCCTGCCACCCGAGCTGACCAACGCATCTCTGGCCAGTGCCACCCTCACGGTGAACGGTGTTGATACAGATGTGTCCAGCCTGTTTGTGGTGAATGGCAACACCATCGAGATGGCACCCGACGCCACCTTTGATCTGCTGCTGGGCGACACCCTGACGCTGGTGATCGATGCCAACGTGATCGACGATCCCATCCTCGGCACCGACGTCATCAATACCGGCACCGTTGACTGGGAAAGCATCGACGGCGATGACCCCAACGAACGCACCGGTGAGGACGGTGCCGACGGGGAGCCGAACGATTATGAAACCGATGGCAGCGCGCAATTCACCATTGCAAGTGTGGAAGCCGGCAAAAGTATTGTGAGCAGCTCCGTTGAAGATGAATTCAACGGACGCACGGAGGCGGTGATCGGCGAGGAAGTCACCTACCAGGCGAGCTTTGAAGTACCGGAAGGTGTCGTATTCAATGCCCAGATTCTGGATACACTGCCGGCCGGGATGGAATTCGTCAGCTTTGATCAAATCATCCTCGGCGACGACCTTGTGATCACTCCCCCCGACGGATTTGGTGCACCCACAGTGACAGAGAATGGTGACGGCACCACCACCCTCGACTTTGGCAGCGCGACCATCGCCAATATCGGCACGGACGATGTACCCGATCTGATCACCCTCGTGTATACCGTGCGAGTTACCAATGAAGTGTCGAATCAGGCCGGCGTGGAGCTGACCAACAACGCCCAGTTTATTACCGATGACGGCACTTCCGAGGCCTCTACCACCGTAACCGTGATCGAGCCACAGCTTCTCATCGACAAGAGCGCGAGTATTACCCAGGGTGATAATGGCGATGCGGTCAGTTACACCATCACCCTGACAAATCCCGATGACGGCAGCAGCACCACGGCCTACGATATTTCTTTTGCCGACCAATTGCCGGAGGAACTGACCAACGTCACCTTCAGTGCGACACTGGAGCTGGGCGGAGGAACATCCGATGTCACCAGCTTTTTCACCTATGACCCTGTTACCAACCAGCTGACGATTGATCCCCAGGCGGAATTGGACATCATCCCGGGTACCACAATCACCATTACGATCAACGGCACACTGACTGACACCATTGCCGGTGGCACCATCACCAATACCGCAGAAGGCGACTGGACCAGCCTCGATGGCGATGTTGAGGGTGAGCGCACCGGCGAGGATGGCGAGGGTGGTGCGCTCGATGATTACGCCACCAGCGACAGCGTGGATATCATGGTCACCGCGCCGCAAATTGACAAAGTCCTGGTATCGACGTCGCAGAATGACAGCCTCAACGACGACACCGAAGCCACCATCGGCGAAATCGTCACCTTCTCGATTACCCTGACCGTGCCTGAGGCTTCACTGGCCGGACAGATTACCGACGTGTACGGTCCGGGTTTCGAGTTCATCGACCTGGTGGGCGTCACGGTCAGTGACCCCGATGCCATCCAGTTTGATCCGGACGACCTCACCACCATCAATGACCCCGACAACAACACCGTGGGCTTTGATTTCGGCACCCTGGTCAATACCGATACGGACAACGCCACCGACGAAACCATCACCATCACCTACCGGTTGCGGGTCACGGACATTCCCAGCAATGTGGATGGTGTCACCCTCTCCAACGACGCCACCCTGGACTACGACACCGACGGCGATGGCACCGACGATGCGAGCATCAGTGACAGCGCCTCGGTCGACGTGGTCGAGCCGCTGCTGAATATCGACAAGGAACTCCTGAGCGATACGCCGCTCGTCCTCGGCGGCATCGCCACCTTCCAGCTCACCGTGCAACTGGACCCCGCCAGTGGCGCGCACGCCTACGATGTCACCATCGAGGATTTGCTGCCGCCCTATCTGTCCGGGGTGGAAAATATCCAAATCGACGTCACCGGTGGCTCCCCCACCATTGTCGATAACTCCACCGATAACCTGCTGTCGCTGGAAGTCAGTGAAATTGACCCGTCCACGGTGATCACCATCACCGTGGACGCCCGTGTCACCACCGACCTGGCCGCGATCGGGCAGACAATCACCAATACCGCCGATATTGAATACAGCAGCCTCGACACTCCGGAAGGCGGTGACGACAGCGATATCGAGCGGGAGTATGACGACAGTGACGAGATCACCGCGGAGATCGGCGCGGTGGACCTGTTCGTGGACAAAGATGATGGCGGCATCGATGTCGACAACCCGGCGGCGCCCGGCGACACCATCACCTACACCATCAACTACGGCAACAACGGCACCGTCGACGCCACCGGGGTGGTGATCACGGAAAGCCTGCCGGATTACGTGATCTACGATCCCGCGGACAACCCCGGCTGGGTATTGAATGGCGACACCCTGACCTATGATATCGGCGACCTGGCCGCCGGTGAGACCGGCTCGGTACAGCTGATCGTGACCGTGATCGACCCGCTGCCCTCCGGCGTCGAGGAAACCAACAATACCGTCTCCATCGATGGCGACGAGGATAATGGCCCGGACCCGACACCGGAGGACAACACCGATACCGATGTCACCCCACTGGAGGCGGCACCGGATTACGTGATCGACAAGATCGAGAACTTCGAGGATCCGGCCAATCCCGGTGACACCATCGAGTGGACCATCGAAGTCACCAACGAGGGCAACCAGGACGGTACCGGTGTGGTGGTTACCGACACCCTGCCCGACACCAGCCTGTTCAATTCCTTTACCGCCAGTGACGGCGGCGTGATCGACCTCGACGCCGGTACCGTGACCTGGGATATCGGCGATCTGGCCGTGGGCGAGACTGTCACCCTGACGCTCAGCGCTATCGTCAACGAATCCGTCCCCACCGATATTCCCACCCAGACCAACTCGGTAGTGGTGGATGACGATGGAACCAATGGCCCGGACCCCACCCCGGACAACAACCGCGACGATGAGGACTTCGACATCGCCTATGTCGACCTCGCCATCGACAAGGACGATGCCGGGATTACCGCGGAGCCGGGCGATACTGTGGTCTACACGCTGGACTATGCCAATAACGGCACCGCCGATGCCACCGGTGTGGTCATTACCGAGTCCCTGCCGGATTACGCCACGTTCGATGCGGGAAGTTCCACCGCCGGCTGGGTCGACAACGGCGACGGTACCTTCAGCTTCGATGTGGGCGACCTGGCCGCCGGCGAAACCGGCAGCGTCGAGTTTGCGGTCATTATCGACGACCCCATTCCCAGCGGCGTGGAGGAAACCAGCAACACCACCAGCATTGAGGACGACGGCGACAAGGGCCCGGACCAGAACCTCGAAGACAACGACGATGACGAGGTCACCCCGATCGACGGGCGGCCCGATTATGTCATCGACAAAATTGAGGACTTTGACGATCCCGCCTTCCCCGGTGAAACCATTAGCTGGGACATAGTCGTCACCAATGAGGGTAACCAGGACGGCACCGGGGTGGTGGTCACCGACACCTTGCCCACCGGTGATTATTTTTCTGCGGGCTTTACTGCCAGTGACGGCGGCGTGGTGGACCTCGACGCCGGCACCGTCACCTGGGATATCGGCGACCTGGCAGTTGGTGAAAGTGTCACCCTCACACTGACCACCACCGTCGATGAGAATGTACCGCCGCGTGTGCCACAGCAGGTGAACTCGGTAGAAGTCACCGACGATGGCACCAATGGCCCAGATCCGACTCCGGAAAACAACACCGATACCGAGCCGTTTGACATTACCGAAGTGGACCTCTTCATCGCCAAGGACGACGGTGGCATCACCACCACCCCCGGTGGATCGGTCACCTATACCCTCAACTACGGAAATATCGGCTCGGCACTGGCGGATAATGTGGTCATCACAGAGACCCTGCCCGACAACACCACCTTCGATGCCGCCAACTCCGATCCGGGCTGGGTAGTGCAGGACGATGGCACCATCACCATCAACGTGGGCACACTCGATCCCGGTGAGAACGGCAGCGTCAGCTTTACCGTGATCGTCGACGAGCCGCTACCGGCGGGCGTGGAAGAAGTGTTTAACGAGACCGAAATATCTTATGACGAGGGGCGCGGACCGGACCAGAACCTAGAAAACAATAACGATGACGACACCACCCCGATCATCGCGCAGCCGGATTACGTGATCGACAAGATCGAGAATTTCGACGATCCGGCCAATCCCGGTGACACCATCGAGTGGACCATCGTGGTCAGCAATGAGGGCAACCAGGATGGCACCGGCGTGGTGGTCACCGACACACTGCCCGACACCAGCCTGTTCAATTCTTTCACCGCCAGTGATGGCGGTGTGATCGACCTCGATGCCGGCACCGTCACCTGGGATATCGGCGATCTCGCCGCCGGCGAATCGGTCACCCTGACCCTCAGCGCTATCGTCAACGAATCCGTCCCCACTGATATTCCCACCCAGACCAACTCGGTGGTCGTGGAAGACGACGGCAACAATGGCGAGGACCCGACCCCGGAAAACAACCGCGACGATGAAGACCTCGATATCGTCTACGTCGACCTCGCCATCGACAAGGACAATGGTGGCATCGATGCGGACAACCCGGCCGAGCCCGGCGACACCGTGGTCTACACCCTCAACTACGCCAACAACGGCACCGCCGATGCCACCGGCGTGGTGATCACCGAATCCCTGCCGGAATACGCCAGCTTCGACGCAGCCAATTCCGATGCGCGCTGGGTAGACCAGGGCGATGGCACATTCACTCTGGACCTCGGTAACCTTGCCGCTGGCGAGACCGGCAGCGTGGAGTTTGCGGTAATCATCGATGACCCCATTCCCGCCGGTGTGGAACAGACCAGCAACAGTGCCGGCATCGAGGACGACGGCACCCAGGGCCCGGATCAGGAGCTGATCGATAACGAAGACGATGAAGTCACCCCCATCGACGGACGACCGGATTATGTGATCGACAAGATCGAAAACTTCGAGGATCCCGCCAACCCCGGTGACCCCGTCGAATGGACCATCGTGGTCAGCAATGAAGGGAACCAGGACGGCACCGGCGTGGTGGTCACAGACACACTGCCCGATACCAGCCTGTTCAATTCTTTCGTTGCCAGCGACGGCGGCGTGATCGATCTCGCCGCCGGCACCGTAACCTGGAACATTGGCGACCTCGCCGCAGGTGAAACTGTCACCCTGACGCTGAGCGGCGTAGTCAATGAGTCGGTACCCACCAACATCCCGACCCAGACAAACTCCGTCGTGGTCGAGGATGACGGCAATAACGGTGGCGACCCGACACCGGAAAACAACCGCGACAGGGAAGACCTCGAGATCACCTACGTGGATCTGTTTATCGACAAGGACGATAACGGTGCAGTCCCCGAACCCACAGACACCCTCGTTTATACCTTGACCTATGGCAACCGTGGCACCGCCACGTCCAATGGCGTGGTCATCACGGAAACCCTGCCACCCAACACGAGCTTCGATGCCGCCAACTCCACACCGGGCTGGGTGCAGAACGGTGATACTTTCACGTTCGATGTGGGCACCCTGGCACCGGGTGAAGAAGGCAGCATCACCTTCGCGGTTACCATCGACTATCCGCTGGCTTCAACCGTGCAACAGATCGGCAACACGGTCACGATTACCGACGACGGCGACAACGGGCCCGATCAGAATCTCGTCGACAATACCGATTCCGATGAAACCGAAATTGAGAACAACGCTCTTGTCGACAACATTACCCTGTCACAACTGTTCCCCGAGTACATCTACCCGCCGCGGGAATGGGAGCGGATGGCACCGGAGCTGCACGGCCGCCTGATATCCAGTGAGACGAAGGATGTTTCCGCGAACCTGCAGGGCGCCCGCAACGGCGGCAACTACGACCCCGCGTTCGGTCCGGTGGATGGTCGCCACTATCCCAACGACTGGTCACGGGTATTCAGTAACGACCTCAGTATCGACACCAGCGACGATACCAACGGCGAAAAAACCAGCCCGCTGGAGCTCGATGAAGACACCGGCCGCTACCGCGCCAACTCCCTGTTCGGAGACTTTGTGCGGCCTGCGGCCAGTCCGGAACTACCGGGTGAGGCCCCGAACCTGGTACCGGTGGCGGAGCCGCTACCGGCGCCCCTGCAGTCTTCACCGGGGCCGGACGAGCCGCTCAACCTGGACGGTGGGCGCAGCCAGCTGCAGCAGCAGCTGGATGACATTACCCGCGAAATGAGTGAGTCCCGCGTATCGCCTCTGCTGGCGGCACTGGCGGAACTGAGTGCGGAGGAGGCCCGACAGCAACAGGCCAAGTAGAGAGATCGACTCGCCTGTCGCGCTCTTTATCGCAAGAGTGGGGGCAGGTTGGGTATCATGCCTCGAGATCTGATGTTCGAGAGGATGCCCCTTGCTCCCCATGGTCCGCGCCAGTGCGCTCACCGGTTACAAAACGCTGCTCGGCAGCTTCGGCGTGGATGTCGAAGCGCTGCTGCAGCGTCTCTCCCTGCCTGCGGATTATCTGGACCGTCCGGACCTGATGATCCCGATGGAGACCAAGGTGGAGCTGCTGGAGCTGGGAGCGCAACTGAGCGGCTGCCCGCAATTCGGACTCCGGCTCGCCCAGCAGCAGAACATTTCTGCACTGGGTACCGTCGGGCTGTTGCTGCAGCAGTGCCCCACCCTGCGCGACGCCATGGACACCATCACCTCCTCCATCGGGCAGACGGCCCAGGGGCTGAAGGTGTGGCTGGAGGAGCGCGATCGGATCGCCTACCTCTGTTCCCAGTACGATTTCGACGGTCCCTCCGCTCATTCCCGCCAGCACAGCGACAACCTGGTGGCCAGTGGCTTCAACATGATCCGCTTTCTGCTGGCGGAGCCGGTGTCGCTGCACGCCGTGTATCTCTGTGGCGAGGCGCCATCAACTGCCAGTGGCCTGGCGCCCTATCGTGAGCTGTTCCAGTGTCCGGTGCATTTCGGGCAGGACTTCAATGGCGTCGCCTTCCCCGCGGATCTGCTGCAACGGCCGGTGGCGGGTGCCAACCCGGCGATGCGCGGGCTGATCGACAACTTCCTGAAAAAGAAACAGCTGGACGATTTCCAGGAGCAACTGCTGTGGACCATCACCAACCTGCTGCCCCGCGGCGCGGTGACCCTGGAGAAAGTCGCCGACAGCGTGGACATGGCACCGCGCACCCTGCAGCTGCGCCTCAGCCGGCAGGGCACCAGCTTCCAGCAACTGCTTGACCGCACCCGGATCGAGCAGGTGTGTACCTATCTGCTGGAGGGTGATCTCTCTCTGACGGAGATTGCCGAGCTGGTGGGCTACAGCCAGTTGAGCGCCCTCACCCGCGCGTTCAAGCGCATCATGGGCGCAAGCCCCAGGGCCTGGTTGCGCCAGCACCCGGGCTGACCCGTTCACTGGCGCGCCGGATTGCGCGATCTGTCAATTTCGTGACGCAATCAGTCAACTCTTGTTGGGCGAAATTTCGTATTCTGGGTACAACTACCTATAGATCCCAACACCAGATTGCGGAGACACCATGAATACCCAGACACTGACCAGCGACAACGCCCAGAGCGCCGCACTTCAGAACCTGCTGGCGCGACAGCGTCAGGCCTATCTCGCCGATCCCGCGCCGGACTACCAGCAACGGGTAAAAGACCTGAAATCTCTCGCGCAGATGATTCGCGACCATCAGGACGAGCTGGTGGAGGCAGTCAGCGCCGACTACGGCAACCGCTCCCACCACGAGACCCTGTTTGCAGAAATTTTCCCCGCTTTGGACGGCGTTAAAGATACCGTCAAACGCCTGAAAAAATGGATGAAGCCGCAGCGTCGCCATGTGGATTTCACCGCATTCCCGACTTCGTCCACCAAAGTAATTCCACAGCCGCTTGGTGTGGTGGGTGTAATCGTGCCGTGGAATTTCCCGGTGAACCTGTCCTTTGGACCACTGATCAATATCTTCGCCGCCGGCAACCGGGCGATGGTGAAAATGTCGGAAAACTCGCGCAATCTGACTGCGCTGCTCAGGCGCATCAGTGGTGACTACTTTCCCGAGGACAAGCTGGTATTTCTCGAAGAGACCGGCGGAGTGGGCATCGAGTTTTCAAAACTCAAGTTCGACCATCTGATTTTTACCGGCTCCGGCACCACCGGCCGTAAAGTAATGGCTGCGGCCGCTGAAAACCTTACGCCGGTCACACTGGAACTCGGTGGCAAGTCTCCGGCCATCGTCGGCCCGGACTACGATACCGATACCGCGGTCGAACGCGTGCTGTTCTGGAAACTGTTCAATGCGGGCCAGATCTGCACCACCGTCGACTACCTGCTACTGCCGGAAGACAAGGTCGACGCGTTTATCGAAAAAGCGAAAAAAGTATTTAAAAAACGCTACCCCGACATCCAGAATTCGGACTACACATCGGTCATCGACGAGCGCTCGTTCCAGCGCATCTGGGACACCCTGGATGACGCGACACAGAAAGGCGCAACCGCTATCGACCTGACCGATGGTCAGGGTAGCCGTGAAGATCCGCTGAAAAAATTCCCCGCACACCTGCTGATCAATGTCAGCGAAGATATGGAAATCATGCAGCGGGAAATTTTCGGTCCGTTGCTGCCAATCAAGACCTACAAAAACCGCGAGGAAGTGGCGGCCTATATCAATAATGGTGATCGCCCACTGGCGATTTATCCGTTTACCAATGATAAAAACCTGCGCGATTACTATATCGACCATGTCATGTCTGGCGGCGTGAGCGTGAACAATGCGGTTCTGCATGTTGGCCAGCACGACATTCCATTCGGCGGTGTCGGTGAGAGCGGCATGGGCCACTACCATGGCTACGAGGGCTTCCTGACCTTCTCGAAACTGCGCCCGGTGTTCTACCAGGGACCGCTCGATCCCCTGAAGCTGCTAATGCCTCCGTACGGTAACCTGGCGAATAAAATGATGAAGTTGATGCTGCGCCTAACTAAATAATCAAAACGTTGTTACGAAGCACAACGCTGTATACGAAGGTCAAGTGCGGGCGTTGGCTTTCAGAAGCGTCGGCGACATGGACGTCGCCGGATTCCCAAAAACACCACTGCCCTCCCACCCAAAGAAACAAAATTGCGATCAAACCGTAAATTTTGGTAGTGTAATTCCAGAGAACTGCCATTCTGGCGCTCTTTTTTCCTGGGATCGGCTATAGATCGAACCCCAGCACAAACGCGGCGACGCAATATCACCGTGCATCCCGGGCAATGACGCCCGCTATTCAATCGTGCAATCCAGCTCGGATCTATACGGAATACGCGCGATCACAAGGAGAAAAATATGCCTGCACCAAACCGCAGCAACCATCACCATTCTGACGCAATGCAGCCAAAGACAATGTTTACCGGGCGCAATCTGCTAGCCAGTGCCATCGCCCTCACCGCTGCGTTCAGCACCGTACCCGCCCTTTCCCAGCAATCCGTCCTCGAAGAAGTCACCGTCACCGCACAGAAGCGCGAGCAATCCATGCAGGATGTCTCCGTTGCCGTGAGTGCCTTCTCCGGCGATGCCATCGACAAGATGGGATTTGAGGAAGGGCTGGATATTACCCAGCAGGTGCCGAACATGAACTTCTTCGCCATCTTCGGCGAAGCGTCCAGCCCCTCGGTCAGCCTGCGCGGTATCAGCCTGGTGAATTTCTCCGATTCCTGGGAATCGCCTGTGTCTATCTACGTGGACGACGTCTACCGCGGTAATCCCGCCGGCTCCGCCATCCAGCTGTTTGACCTGGAGCGCGTGGAAGTACTGCGCGGTCCACAGGGCACCCTTTACGGACGCAATACGACGGGCGGTCTGGTGCACTACGTATCCCGCAAGCCGACCGAAGAGTTTGAGGCCAATGTCAGCGCCAGTATCGGCTCCTATGCAGAGCGTATTCTCGAAGGCAGTATGAGCGGGCCGATCACCGACAGCGTACGCGGCCGTGTCGCGATCAAGAGCACCCAGAATGACGGCTGGCAGACCAACACCGTCACCGGCGACAAGCTCAACGATACCGACAGCTTCGGCTACCGCACGCAACTGGAATTTGACCTAACAGAAAGTGGCAGCCTGCTACTGAACGTGCACGGCAGCAGCGCCGATCAGCAATCTGTCGGTTTTGCGCATATGGGTTACCTGCAGGAAGCAGAGGCTGGCGCCGATAAATGTTCAGTGCGGGTGATTCAGCGTGGCGGCTGTACCAGTGCAACCTTTGGCTTCACTGGTGCGGAGGCGGTAAACGGCAAGTTCGACCCCGAACACGTCGCTTCCGGTGCCGCGGAGGGACTCGGCACCAAGATCGATACCTTTGGTACTTCTGCCACCCTCAACTGGGATTTCGAAAACTTCAGCCTGACGTCGATCACGGCCTATGAGGAGCTGGACAAGTTCCTGCAGGACGACGGCGACGGTACTGCAGTAGTCTGGTTTGACGAGCAGTATGCTGTAGACGCTGAGCAGTACACGCAGGAATTCCGCCTCAGCGGCAGTACAGAAAGCAGCAACTGGGTGACCGGCGTTTACTACTACAAAGACGACCGCGGCCTGCTCACCGAAGCGCCTACCACCGCAGACGGCCTCTGGCACCGCGAGATAGTCACTCTCGACAGCGCCTCCTGGGCCCTGTTCGGACAACTGGAGTACGACCTCAGCAGTACACTGACCCTGGTGAGCGGCCTACGCTACACCGAAGAAGAGCGCGACTTTACCCAGGATGCGGGCCCCAGTTTCTACGCGGATGCCGTTGATACCCGAAAGGACCTGAGCGATCAGGCCATCACCGGCCGTATCGGCCTCGACTGGCGCCCGGCACCGGACACCCTGGCCTACGCCAGTTACTCTACCGGCTTCAAGAGTGGCGGCTTTTCCGGCAGCTATAACCGCAATGACCTGGCCACCGATCCGGTAGGCGCGGAGAGCATCAACAACTTCGAGCTCGGCCTGAAAACGACCCTCGCCGAAGTCTACCGGCTCAACGCAGCCGCATTTCGCTACACAGTGCAGGACTTCCAGGCACAGGTATTTATCAGTGTGGAGGAAGGCAGCGTGATCACCAACGCCGGCGATGTAACCGGTACCGGCGCAGAGGTGGAGCTGACTGCCCCGATTACGGAAAACTTCGAAGTCATCGCCGGCGCCGGCTGGCTGGATACGGAGTTCGACTCGGAGCAGGTGATTGGGGTCGCCGGAGACTTCTACACCCTGGATGGCAATGAACTGCCCTCCGCCCCCGGCCTCACCTACAACGTGGTGGCTCGCTACTACCTGGGGCTCGAAGGCAATGGAGAGCTGGTTTTCCAGGGGGATTACTCCTGGCAGGACGATCACTACCTGCAAATCGAAAACGACCCCTATTCAAAACACGACGCGTACGGCCTGGCCAACGCCAAGGTCAGCTGGCACTCGCCAACGGATGCCTACAGCCTGGAAGTCTTCGCCAGAAATCTGGCCAACGAAGAGTACTTCACCTACCAGAACACCCTGGGCGCCGACTGGGGCTACGGCGTGTGGGGCCAGCCACGCACTGCGGGCCTGCGGTTTAACTGGAAGATGTAAGGCGCAAAAAAACATGGAGCTCCCCGGGCCGCGGAGCTCCAGCTCCTCACAAGCGGCGCAAGCCGCTTCAAAAAACGCCTCAATCGAGGCGTTTTTATTTCTGACGAAAAACCCAAAACCTTTAATGCGCACTGGTCGCAGACAAATAAAAATACTCCCTTACCAAATTCTGCAACCACGCATGGGACTCAACCCAGTAAGAAGTGATAAACGTAATAAGCAACAAAACAAACGTCCAGCGCACAGGCGGTAAACGCCACTTTTCTGCAATTCCTATTGCAGCGGCCATCCCCAGCATCAACACCGCCATCAACTCAAAAAACCAGGCCAATGGCAGCCCCAACGGATATAGAAAAATCACATAGATCAATCGCCCCAGCCCCGGGGGGATCAATACTACCGCGGTCATACACATATAACCGGCGTGCAACGGCATTTTTCGGATGTTGACCAACCCAAGCACAAAGAAACTGACAGACGCTGGCAGCAACACGAAATCTACCCAGTAGACTTGCCGGAATATAGCGCCCTGTTCAAACGCAGCAACCGCGGTAAGCCACAAAAGATACGCCGCACTCACTACCATACCGGCGAATACTGGTAGGGAAAGCCAACCCAGGTAACGATGATTGCGATAGCAGCCCCGCTTCAGAAAATGCAACTGCACTGATAAAACTACAATCCAGCCAATAGCAAAAACTGCGTGCACCAGGTGTGCGAACCCGAGCTTCGACAGGGTTGCCAGGGTGCTTGGCACAAAGCCGAGACTAGACACTATGGCCGCCAACACCAGCCACTGGTATCTATTTATCAGACTCGACAAACTTACTGAGGATTTACTGGGCAACTTTTCCTCTGCAGGAGCCCCCTCCAGTGAAGCTACCACTCCACACCTTTCCGCGCAGAAACCCCATTTTCAAATGCATGCTTGTGCGATTTCATTTCCGTCACCGTATCCGCAACATCCATCAGATACTGTTTGGCACCGCGTCCGGTGATGATCACGCTCTGCTCGCGCGGCCGGTTTTGAATCGCGGCCACTACTTCCGTTTTATCCAGCCACTTGTAGTTGAGCGCGTAAGTTAGCTCATCCATTACCACCAGATAGACGCTCTCATCTGCGAGTGCGGCTTTGAGTTTCTCCCACAGTGCCAACGCGGCGGCCTTGTCCGCCTCGAAATCCTGGGTCTCCCAGGTGAAGTCGGTGCCCATTTCATGCCACTGCAGTGGATAGATTTCCGGGTCCAGCTGCGAAAGCAGGTTTTTCTCTCCGCACTCCCACACGCCCTTGATAAACTGCCCCACCACGACCTTGTAGCCGTAGCCCAACGCACGGGTGACGGTGCCGACCGCTGCGGTGGTTTTACCCTTGCCATCGCCGGTATACACGATGGCGATGCCCCGCTCCTCCAGCGCATTGGCGATGCCGGAGTCGACAATTTCCTTGCGCGCCTGCATGCGTTTTTTGTGGCGTTGCTGCTTGCTGTTTTCGGATTCAGACATGGTTGCGCTTCACTGCATTTATGGACCGGGACAGGGATGAATAGAGACAGGATAACAAGAATCGGAAGGATTCGGTCGCGGGGGACTCGCAGGCTGACAGGTCAACCGGAGAGAAGCTGGCCAAGAAGCGGTAACCGTGCGGGCCCGGGGGCCTGCACGGTATAAAGGGGGTCAGTTCAGGTTGAACTTCACCCCGGCATAGACCGCCGCACCGGTGGTATAAAAGCCGGCCACTTCCCGGTAATCCTCATCCAGCAGGTTTTCCCCGCGCAGATTAAAACTGACGCGCTCGCTGAAGTCATAGACTGCATTCAGGTCAAAGCGGTTGTAGCTGTCCAGGCGTTCCGCCGGGCCGCCAAAAACCAGTGCCGGGCTGGCCCGGTCGGCGGCGTGGCGCCAGTTGCCGGACAGGGTCAGGGTGTTTGCCAGCAGGGTGTAACTGGCCCCGAGGTTATATACCCGCTCGGCGACGTTGAGGCGCTGCTCGCCCTCGCTGTCGGTGCTATCGAGCCAGGTACCGTTGGCATACCAGCGGCCGCTTTCGCCCAGGCTACCGGCCAGAGACAGTTCGATTCCGTCGGAGTCACTCTCGCCGTCATCCTGCACATAGGCGCCCCAGCCGGTTCCGATACCACTCACGTAGACAATGGCATCGGTGACAGACTGTTGAAAGGCCACCAGCTCCAGTTGCAGCAGGTCCGCGTAGCGGTATTCCACCCCGAGCTCGTAGCCGCGACTGGTTTCGGGCCCCACCGGGTCGACACCACCACTCAGGTTGGTGGAAATCTCGTAAGGGCTGGGCGCGCGGAAACCAGTACTGGCGCTGGCGCGGTACTTGAGCTGCTGGTTGTCGCCGATCAGTTGCGGCACCGCCGCCGAAATACGCCAGCTGTTATGGTCCCGATCTTCCAGGCGGTCGTGGCGATAGCCCACGCTGTAAAACACGTTATCGGCGATATCGCTGCGCCACTCACTGTAGATACCGAGAATATCCACGTCCTGCATCGAGCCCGCAGACGCGTACTCCTGCTGGTCCATATCGGCGCCCCAGGTAATAGAGCCGCCGGCAAGAGCGCGGGTACCGATATAGTTGAGCTCGG
Source organism: Microbulbifer hydrolyticus (assembly GCF_009931115.1). Classification (NCBI taxonomy): domain Bacteria; kingdom Pseudomonadati; phylum Pseudomonadota; class Gammaproteobacteria; order Cellvibrionales; family Microbulbiferaceae; genus Microbulbifer; species Microbulbifer hydrolyticus. The sequence goes on from NZ_CP047491.1 coordinate 3,711,534, forward strand.
CAATACTGCCCTCCATGGAGAAGCTGTGCGTGCCGGCGGAATAGCTTGCCCGCTCCAGTTCCTGATTGGAGAGCGATAAACGGTGGTTCACTCCGGCGGCGGTCAGATTGGCACCGAGCTGGTAACTGGTTTGCTGGTAGCTATCCAGGCAGTCGTTGACGATATCCCAGCCCAAATAGCAGTTGTCGAACCCGGTGTCTGCCTCGGTGCGCCACACACGCCCGTCGATAGAAAAATTTTCGCTGAAGCTATAGCCGAGGCTGGCACTACCGGTCTGGTTTTCATAGCCATCGCGCTCGCCGCTGGTATCGCTTTCCCGCGCATTGAAACCGTCGCTGTCGAGCTGGTTCAGATCGAGCTTGTAATCCCAACCGCCCTGCTGTCCGCGCGCAGCTATCTGGGTGCGCTCGGTGTCATAGCGACCGCCCTCCGCGGAGAGTTCCAGCTGCAGGGGCTTGTTGCCGCGCTTGGTAATGATATTGATGACCCCGCCGGCACCGGCGCCGTACATCATGCCCTGGGGGCCGCGCAGTACTTCGATGCGCTCCACGTCACCGGCCAGGATATGCTGAAACTGAGTGGTGACCTGGGTGTTGGCGGCGTCCGCCATATTCACACCATCGAGCAGCACCAGTGTGCGCGAGCTGGCTTCACCGCGCACATACACATTGCTGACCTTGCCCAGGCCTCCGGTATTGCTGATGGAAATACCCGGCAGGGTTTTGATCACGTCGAGCAGTGTGCTGTAACCGAGCTGCTGGATATCGACGGCGGTGAGTACGGAAACAGAAACACCGCTCTCGGCGCGGGGAATCTCTACCCGACTGGCAGTAATGGTGACCTGTTCAAGTTGAGTCTCGTCAGCCAATACAGGCTGAGCGGCAAGCGCAATGGCACCGGCCAGGCTCGAGAAAAAATAACTACGCATGTGAACCCCAATCAGAAAAATGGTCGATTGAGGGAGGGGAATACAAGGGCGAGAAACAAGACCGGGGAGCGCGCTCGAAAACAGAGCTGCCCATACCGCAAACAAGCCCAGACAAAGCCCTCCGCTTTATCGTCAGTGGTTTGCCTGAGGCCGGTATCGGGCTTATCTTTTTCTGACGGAACGCGGAAAAAAGAATCACCGTTGCGGGGGCAGCGCCGGAATCAGCCTGTTGTTTTGAACAGCCATTCACCGGACTTCCCGTTTAACCCAGCCAAGTACACCGCTTGTGGCGGAAGGACTGCTGGGCACCTGAAGCGCGGGGGATTATAGCGGAATGCACGGCAACACAGTAGGGCCGCCGAAAGCAAGCAGGGAGGCCCCATGAAAGTGCTAGAGCAGGTCTCCGGTAACAAATTCAGGGCGGCCATTGCGCCAGCGCAGTTCACTGGACACACCGTAGACGTCGGCTATCTGCGAATTGGTAAGCACACCTTCCGCGGTGCCCTGGGCGCGCAGGTGGCCACCCTCCAGCAACAGGATGCGGTCACAGTAGCGGGCGGCCAGGCCCAGGTCGTGCAGGGCGAGAATCACGGTTTTGCCGTTATCCGCCTGCTGGCGGAAGGTCTCCATCAACTGCAACTGATGACGGATATCCAGGGCCGCACCGGGCTCATCGGCAATCAGCAGTCGCGCCTCGCCCACCAATAGCCGCGCCAACTGTACCCGGCGCAATTCACCGCCGGAAAGTTGCGTGACCGCCCGGCGCGCAAGCGCTTCCGCATCCACCTGCTTTAGCGCCCGCGCCACACGCTCACGCCGCTGCGTGCGGCTAAGACTCCGCCCCCAGGGCAGCAACCCGAGGGCAACCAGGTCCTGCGCAGGCATGCTCCAGGCCGGGCTCTCCTGCTGCGGCAGGTAGGCACACAGCCTTGCCCGCTCGCCAGCGGAAACCTCAGAAAGAACGCGATCATTGAGAGAAAGCTGCCCGGACGTGAGCGGCAAAACGCCGGCCAGACAACTCAACAGGCTGCTTTTTCCCGCGCCATTGGGGCCGATCACGGCAGTCAGCTCGCCGGGCCTGAAAATACAGTCAATCCCGTGCAATACCGGCCGGCGATGGCGGCTGAGCCCCAGGCTGTTACAGCACAAGGTAAGTGAGTCCACTGGAGTCACAGGCTTGTCTCCCGCCGCGCACTGACGATCAACCAGAAAAAGAAGGGAGCGCCGATAAAGGCGGTCACGGCACCGATACGCAATTCCTGGGTACCCACCGTATTCAACACCAGCACATCCGCCAGCTGCAGTAACAGCGCACCCGCGAGTGCACTGGCCCACAGCAGCCGCGCCGGGTCCTGCCCGACCAGTGGACGCACCAGGTGCGGTACTACAAGGCCAATAAATCCGATGGTGCCGGCGACCGCCACCGAACTGCCCACCGCACAGGCGATACCGAATAAAACCAGCAACGGAAATCGTCGGCCGGAAAACCCGAGGGACGCCGCACTTGCCTCACCGAGTGAGAGCGCGCGCAGGTAATTGCGCGCGAAAAACAGCAGTAACGCGCCGAGCGCCACAAATGGCAGTGCGAGCAGCACCTGATCCCAGCCGCGATTGGCCAGCGAGCCCAACAGCCAGAATACGATTTCCTGCATCGCAAACATGCTCGGCGCATAGTTGAGGGCCAGCGCCATCAGCGCCGACAAGAATGCATTGATCGCCACTCCCGCCAGTACCAGGCGGCTGGCACTCGCCCCCTGCCCCGCCAGTAACCAGACACAGGCTACGGACAGCAACGCGCCGATAATGGCAAGCAGCGGCAGCAAGAAACCATCCACTCCCAGGCCAATGCCGGCACCGTAATACAGCACCAGAATTGCCACCAGTGCGGCACCGCTGCTCACCCCCAGCAATGCCGGTTCTGCCAGCGGATTGCGCAACATGCCCTGCATGGCGGCACCGCCCATGCCCAGTGCCGCGCCCACCACAATGGCCAGTACCGAGCGCGGCAGGCGCAGTTGCCAAAGGATCACCGCATCACTGTTATCGCTGTGCCAGCCATCGGCAAAAGCCGCCGGAAGGTCGATGGATACAGGTCCACTTACCAGTGCCGCCAGCATTGCCAGCGGCAGTGCCGCGAGCAGCAGGCCAAACAGGGTTTTATTCTTTGCCGACAATATCTGACCTCTTGTTTTTCAATTGCTGCAGCGTCTCCACCGCTGCCAGCGCCGGGCAGTAGCCCAGTTGCCGGGGCAAGTGGTAAGTACGACCGCGGTCGAAATAACGCTGCACCACCGGGTGCCGCTCGGCCAGATGCGCAATGGCAAAGTCCTGGTCACCGCCATAAAACACCAGCAGATCAGGCTGCAACGCGACGACCTGTTCGAGACTCACCCGCCCCAGCTGTTGCACGCCCTGTTCCGCGGCGAGATTACGGAACCCCGCGCGTGTGAGTAACTGGTGCTCCAGCATACCGCTGCCATAGGTAATATTATTTGCCGACAGGATCAGTGCCGTTGGCTGTTCCGGGCTTTTCTCTTTTTGCTGATACTTGTCCTCGCTTTCCGCCAGCAATGCCGTCAACTGTGCGCGCTGCTCGACCAGCGCCGGCAACGCGCCGAGGGTGTCCTGCAGTGCCTGCAACTGGACCTGCAACTGTTCAAGACTGTAGGCATCCGGTATTCGCACCAGGGTAAACCCCAGCGCCTCCAGCCGCGCGGCGGCGCGCTGCGCGCCGAACTGCCCGGTAAGCACCAGGTCGGGTTTCAGTGGCAATAATTCTTCCGCCTGTGCGCGGTTCAGGTAAACGTGTTCCGGTACAGGAGCGCTACGGTACTGGTCCTGGGCGGACAACCAGGTAATCGACACGATGGACTCCGGTGGCGCCCACTGCAATAACACCTGATCCAGACACAGGTTCAGCGAAGCAACTCGGCTCTGGGAATTTGCCGCCGCCGGAGAAAGCAGCGCTAGGAACAGGATCGTTCGGGTCAAAATATCCATCGGGTATCGCTTGCGTCTGTCAGGCTCTTCACATCATTCACCGGCTCACTTTTGGTACAGGCTGCATCCAAATGTCCTGTTACGAGCATCATACCGATAGCAACGACAAAAACTGCATGCCAACGAGCGGAGAAGATTATGAATGAAGGTACTATCGCGCTGATGATCCCATACGGCGCCTTTTTGTTGGTCGGCACATGCGTGTGGCTGATCCTGGCGAACCGTGCAGCAGCACACCGCGAAACCCAGCAGACTGTGCGTTTGGCGCTGGAAAAAGGCGGAGAGCTGACTCCGGAGGCCATTCAGCGCATTTGTGCGGGCAATACCCACCCGCAGAAAGATGTAAGGCGGGGCATTGCCTGGATCGCAATTGCAGTGGGCCTGGCACTGATGGGTTTACTGGCACCGGATCCCAGCGGCAATGCTGTCCTCGGCATGATGGCGATCGCCGCGATTCCACTGGCCATTGGCATCGGCTATCTGGTCATGTACCGGATTGCGCAACCCAATGCTGCCTGATTGAAGCAACAGAATGGAGGTTTCCCGAGCGGGAAACCTCGGCCCCGGCCACCTCAACTCATGTCGATAGCGGCCAGTGCCTCGGCCAGTGTTTTCACCGGCACCACTTCCATCCCCTCAATATCGCTCTTCAACCGGTTACCCGCAGGCACAATCGCTCGACGGAAGCCGTGCTTGGCCGCCTCCCTCAGGCGCTCCTGACCCGATGGTACCGGGCGGATTTCACCGGCAAGTCCCACCTCGCCGAACACCACCATATCCCGCGCCAGCGGGCGATTGCGAAAACTGGACACCACTGCGAGTAACAGCGTGAGGTCGGCGCTGGTTTCCATCACGCGCACACCGCCCACCACGTTGATAAATACATCCTGGTCACCGACGAGCACACCGCCGTGGCGGTGCAGTACCGCCAGCAGCATGTTGAGGCGGTTCTGATCCAGCCCCACGGCGACGCGCCGCGGGTTACCCAGGCTACTGTCGTCCACCAGTGCCTGCAGCTCCACCAGAAGCGGACGCGTTCCTTCCCAGATGGTGGTCACCACCGAACCTGCGGCGATTTCGTCCGCACGCTGCAGGAAAATGGCCGAGGGGTTGGAGACCTCTTTCAGCCCCTGCTCGGTCATCGCAAATACGCCCAGTTCATTCACCGCGCCAAAGCGGTTTTTGTGCGCGCGCAGGGTGCGGAAGCGGGAGTCGTGGGTACCTTCCAGCATGATGGAGCAGTCGATGATGTGCTCGAGCACCTTCGGCCCGGCGAGGCTGCCGTCTTTGGTGACGTGGCCCACCAGAATCAGCGCGGTGCCAGTCTGCTTGGCAAAGCGGGTGAGATACGCGGCGCTCTCGCGCACCTGCGCCACCGAACCCGGGGCGGACTGCACCTCGGCCATATGCATGACCTGGATGGAATCCACCACCATCACCTTCGGCTTCACCTCACCGGCAGTGAGGCAGATCTGCTCGACATTGGTTTCCGAGAGCATCTGCAGGTGGTCCGCCGGCAGGCCGAGACGCTTGGCCCGCATCGCCACCTGCTGCAGGGATTCCTCACCGGTGACATACAGTGCGGGCAGCGACTGGGAGAGATGGCACAGGGTCTGCAACAGCACGGTCGATTTACCCGCGCCCGGGTGACCGCCGATCAGTACCACCGAGCCGGGCACCAGGCCACCGCCGAGCACACGATCCAGCTCACTGGCGTTGGTGGGGATACGCGGCAGCTCGCTGAGGTCGATCTCCGACAGCTTCTGCACCTTGCCCTGGCCTGCTGCACCGGCATAACCGGCCTGCGCGTCGGTAAAGTTCGCCGCGCGACTGTCGGAATGGGCGGCCCCCAGCCGCACCTCACTCAGGCTGTTCCAGGCCCCACAGGCACTGCACTGGCCCGCCCACTTGCTGTAGTCGGCACCACATTCATTGCAGACAAACGCTGTTTTGGATTTTTTGGCCAAGATCTTCTCTCTGTTCCTGATGCAAGCGCGCGATTCTACCCTCCCTGCGTCACCGGGGAAAATTCCCACAGGCACGCAAAGCGCTAGCCCGTTAGTTGGGTAGGGTTTAGCATGTTGCCTTGAGTTCCTGTGGGCCTATTCCAGCACAATCGAGCACAATGACATTACCGGCAGTCTGGCTTTTACATCTCGACGATATTCCCCACAGCAGCCCGGAGGCCCGGGCTCTGGAGATCCTGCTGAGCAGCGACGAGCGCGCCCGGCGCGAACGCTACAGGGGGGAAGATGCCCGCTACCAGTTTCTCCTGAGTCGCGCCCTGTTGCGGCGGGTGCTCGGCAGCATCAGTGGTGAGCGGCCGGAAGCCCTGGTATTCCAGCCCAACGAGTCCGGCAAACCCCTGCTCGCCAACGTGCCGGAACTGCGTTTCAGCCTGAGCCACAGCGGCCAGTGGATCGCGCTCGCCGTCAGTTGCGAGGCGGATATCGGTGTGGATATCGAGCAACCGCTCAGACCGCGCAACTTCCTGCGCATTGCCAACCACTATTTTCATCCGGACGAGCAGGAACTGTTGGCCTCCTCTCCGCCGGAATTACTGCCGGTGCACTTTTATCGCTTGTGGACCATGAAGGAAGCGTTTTTCAAAGGACGCGGTACCGGTATCTCCGAGGGACTGTCCCGCATCAACCTCTCCGGGTTTCACCTGGGTCAGGGCATCGCCCTCGCCGATGACCTGCCGGGGGCAGCCGACCCCTGGCAGTTTCACTACGCCATGCTGCCACTGCCGGACACCTCCCACCTGCATCTGGCGGTGGCGGGGACCGACGTCGGTATCAGCGAGATCTGTCAGGAGCATATCCGGCGCGGACTGCCGGAATAACAATGCCCGTAGGCAGCGGGGCTGGCTCCCTGCTCAGGCCCGCGTGAACGCTACTCCACCACCAGTGTGCCGCGATACATCTGCATCTGGCAGTGGAACGGATATTCTCCCGCGTCGGTCGCCGGTATCGTGACCTCGGTGATCTTATCCACTGCGAGCTGTGCGCTCACTTCTAGGTCGGGGAACAGCACCCACTCGGCACAGGGCGAGGCATCTTCACGGCGGAACCGCAATACAGCCTCCCTTCCCTCGGGAATATGAACTCGCTCGGGTTCGTAGACACCGTCCTTGACCCGTATTTCCAGGTCTTCATCCACCCGTACCGTCTGCGGCTTTCTGCCTTTCGGTGCCAGCCAGAACCACCATACGGTGAGAACAATAGCGGCCAGTCCCGCCAGGTTGATCCACAGTGCTTGCATTACTCTTCACCCCCATTGGCTGTGGCCGTATGGTGTGAAGGCTTGAAAAAGCGCAGACGATTGGCATTGCTGACCACCGTCACGGAGGAAAATGCCATGGCGGCACCGGCAATCACCGGACTCAGCAGCATGCCGGTGACCGGATATAGCACGCCGGCGGCGATGGGAATACCCAGGGTGTTGTAGACAAAGGCACCGAACAGGTTCTGCTTGATATTGCGCAGGGTCGCGCGAGACAGCTCCACCGCGTCGGCAACGCCATGCAGGGAAGAGCGCATCAGGGTGACATCGGCGGATTCGATGGCCACATCGGTACCCGCACCGATGGCAAAGCCCACATCTGCCCGCGCCAGTGCCGGCGCATCGTTGATGCCGTCGCCGGCCATTCCTACTTTGGCACCACTATTCTGCAACTCTGAGACAATCCGTTCCTTGTCTTCCGGCTGCAGGTCGGCGTGCACATGGTCTATGTCCAGCTGTCTGGCAACCGCCTGTGCGGTGGCACTGTTGTCGCCAGTCAGCATTTCGATGCGCAACCCGAGATTTTTCAGGCGGTTAACAGCGGCCTGTGCGTCCTCGCGAATGGGGTCGGCCACCGCAATAATGCCGGCCATGGCGCCATCAACGGCCGCGTACATGGCGGTGCGCCCCTGCTCAGCCAATGCCTCGGCTTTTTCGGCCCATTTCCCGGGGTCTATGCTTTCGCGCTGCATCAATTTCCGGTTGCCGAGCAGTACTTTTTTGCCATCGACCTCACCACGGACACCGTGGGCGGTGATCGCTTCGAAACCGTGCACGTCACCGAGCGATAACTTTTTCTCCTGCGCAGCGCGCACAATGGCTTCGGCCAATGGATGTTCGGAGCGGCTTTCGAGGCTCGCAAGTTGCTGCAATAAGGTGTCGGTATCACCTGCGCATTCGATATCGGTGAGCTTCGGTGCGCCTTCCGTCAGGGTGCCGGTTTTATCCACCACCAGAACATCCAGGTCCGTGGCCTGCTGCAGGGCCTTGCCGTTGCGCACCAGCACGCCATTTTCCGCCCCTTTGCCCACGCCGACCATCACCGACATGGGCGTGGCCAGACCGAGGGCGCAGGGACAGGCAATAATCAGCACGGAAGTCAGCACCACCAGCATATGCGCCACTCTCGGGTCCGGCCCGAGGTTGTACCAAACCAGCGCAGCGATCACGGCGATGATCATGACACTGGGCACAAAGATCGAAGAGATGGTATCTGCGAGACGCGCAATGGGCACCCGGGAACTCTGCGCATTTTTGACCATCTGGATGATCTGCGACAGGCGGGTATCCGCGCCGACCTTTTCCGCGGTAAACAGCAGGCTGCCATTTTTATTCAGGGTGCCGGCGGTAACGGCATCGCCATCCGCTTTTTTTACCGGTAACGGTTCCCCGGTCAGCATGGATTCATCCACCAGGCTCCGGCCCTCAAGCACGCGGCCATCCACCGGGATTTTCTCGCCCGGGCGCACCCGCAGCTTGTCGCCGACCTGTACCTGCTCGATGGGAATATCCCGCTCCTCGCCATCGCGGATCACCCGCGCGGTGGGATCCTGCAACTGCAGCAGTTTTTCCACCGCGGCACTGGTGCGACCGCGGGCGCGCACTTCCAGAGCCTGCCCCAGATTGATCAGACCGATAATCATCGCGCTGGCTTCAAAATACACGTGACGTGCGGACTCCGGCAGCACCTGCGGCAACAGCACCACCAGCATGGAAAACAGCCAAGCGGTACCGGTGCCCAGTGCCACCAGCGTATCCATGGTGGCGCTGTGGTGACGGAAGGCGCGCCAGGCACCGGTGAAAAAGTGCCCGCCACAGAAAACCAGTACCGCCAACGTCAGCAGGCCGACAGCCCCCCAGGCCATCTGCTGAAAAGGACTGTTTACACCCATTTCACCGGTGACCAGCCCCCAAGCCATCAGCGGAATACCGAGCCCGAGAGCTATGCCTGCGCGCCACAGCAACTGCCGGTAATGCGCCCGCTCTTCTTCCCGCTGTCGTTCGCGCAACTCGCGCGCGCTGGCCTGTACCAGCTCGGCGCCATAGCCCGCGGACTCCACCGCACGGACACAGTCCCCGGCGGCAACCTCTCCCTGCACCAGCAGGGTTTTATCACCGAGGTTCACCCGCGCGTCCTCGACGCCTTGCACGTCGGCCAGCGCTCTTTCAATTTTCTTCACGCAACCGGCGCAGCTCACTCCCTGCAGCCGGAAGGTTTGCGGGGAATCCAGTGTTTTGTCACTCATGATGTTCTCCACCAACGCCATTCATGACGTGATGCTAAATGGTTCCAGCAGGGGTAAGGCAAATCAACCGGGTAAAAGACTGCCCACGACTAGCCAGATGACGGCCAGAAGCGCCAGAACCAACAGGATTTTTTCGCTCAAGGTATCCGTATTCAGTGGCGGTAGCCCCTTGGTTTTTACCCGCCACACAAAAAAGAAAACACTCAGCAGGAGAAATCCGAGGTTGAGAAAAAAGGTGTAGTCCACCTTGAAGTAGGTGCGCTCGGTGACACTCTTGCCGGAGCCGGGCTGCGGCAGTATATCCAGGGCCAGGAAACCATAATGCAGCAGCAGCGCCGCTGTCACGAGAATACACAGAAACAGGGCGAGGATGTACAGTGCCATTTTCCAGCCATAGTACTGCGCCTGAATACGCAGCACCGGCAATACAACCAGGTCGCTGAATATAAATGCCATGATGCCCGCAAAGGCGACGCCGTTGTCAAAGAGTACGGCGGCAAGGGGGATGTTTCCCATGGACCCGATAAAGGTAAAAAATGCGGCTATCGGACCGACAATACACTGGACCAGAACCTGCCAGAACGCAGGATCACTCTCGCCGGAGCCAATGAACAGCGCCTGAAAAAACGACTTCGGCACGAAACTGGCGATTATCCCGGCGACAGTGAACCCGATGGTGACGTCCTTCCACACCATCTTCCACTCCATGACAAACTGGTTGGCCACTTGCCGCCAGCCCTCGACACTGCGGATCAGCTCACGCCAGTCCGGCACATCTTCCTCGTCCTTGTCACCTTCCGCTTCCCTCGCTTTTTCACGGGCGGCGCGCACCAGCTTGTCGGGACGGGTGAATCGCACGAACAGCCACATCAACAGAATCAGCAGCACGCCGCCCAGATACTCCCCCACCACAAACTGCCAGCCGAGAAACACACCAATAACAATACCCAGCTCTATCACCAGATTGGTGGAGGCGAGCAGAAACGCGAGGGATGGTATCAGCCCGGCTCCCTTTGCAAACAACGCCCGCGTCGTGGCGAGTGCAGCAAATGAACAGGAGCTGGAAATAAAACCGAAAAATGTCGCCAGGCCGACGCTTTTGGGGCCAGCCTTGCCGAGACTATTGCGCATACGCTCTCGCGTCACGAATACCTGTATTGCGCTGCTGATCAGATAGCCCAGGGAAAATGCCCAGAAGGCCATCCAGAACAATCCAAGCGTGGTGATCGCAGCCTGGTGCCAGTTTTCTACAAAGGTATTCACGGTTCACTCTCACTCTCTCGCAAGATTTCACGGGCGCGGCGTCACACTCAGGATAGTGGATCTCCCTGACCGGACAGGGGAATTGGCCGACACCATGAGCCCAATAAAAAAGCATTTACTTTTTTATCGCCAGCCGGTGCCAACTTAATTTGAAAATAAATTGCTTACCTTATTCGTCATGCCCATCGCTAACGCAAAAACGAACCTGTGTGCTGTCATGCTGTTGACCCTGATCGGCACCGCCGGCATCGCCCTGCCCTGCCCCGTACTCGCCCCCCTGTTTCTCGACGGCCCCCAGTGACCTGACCCGATTCATGGGTTTACCGCCCAAGCTGCTGCTCGGCGGACTGCTGAAGCGCTTCGAGCGAGTGGAAAAGGTCGGCCGTCCGCGTGTGAGACCGCAAAGTCATCCCTACTTGCAAAGAGACTCTCTATCCTCTGCCCATATCGACTCCCGGTAATGGCACCCCGGGTGGTATCATCGCCCTATGAAACATCCCCTTCTCTCGGAAAGACCTCTCTGCTTTTCCCCCACTCTGGCCGCGACGCTCGGCCTGGAGGAAGCCGTGCTGCTTACCGCCCTTGGGGATATCCAGCCGTTCCTGGGTGTGGAGTCACACCCAGGCCGTGACTGGTATACCGCCAGCAGTGACCAGCTCCAGCAGCTGGTGCCCTTCTGGCAACCCGCCGATATACAACGCGTCGCCACCAGCCTGCGCAATCAGGGCGCACTGCTGCTTGGCGCGGCGCCTTATGGCGAAAGCAGTATTCTCAAGTTTGCCTTTCCGGCGAATGCGGCGAGCGGCGTCCGGGGCGCCGACGCACCACCACCGCCCCCGGCCCAGCCAGCGAGCAATTCATCGGGAGGCCGCAGTGCCAATACGATCGGCCCCAATTGGACACCGGATAGCGAAACCCTTGCGCGTATCAGCCAGCTGGGCGTTCCGGAGAATTTCGTACGCGAGCAGCTGCCGGAGTTTGTGACCTACTGGCGCGATCGCGGCGAGAGCCGCCACTCGTTCGGCTCCCTGTTCCTCAAGCAGGTGAAGAACAAGTGGGAGGCGTTCCGTGCGACCCAGGGGCGCAAACAGCCACTGCCAGCGTCCTGGAGCCCCAACGAGGGCACCCTCGGCAAGCTCGCTGACGAGGGCGTGCCCAGCACCTTTGTGCGCCGCTGCATGCAGCGTTTTGCGGAATACCACCGCAACAGTGGCAAGCAGTCGGTGTCGTGGGACCTGGAATTCAATGACTGGGTGATGGAAGACTGGGAAAAGCAGGAAACCCCGTTCATCGAAAAACGCAAGCCGGTTCCCATGACCCGGGACTGGCAACCCAGCGAGCACACCTGGGAACAGATGCGCCGGCTGGCCATTAACCCCAGCTTTGCCGCAGAATTGCTCCCTGAGTTCATCTACAAATGGCTCGAACGCGGCGGTCACAGTGCGCGCTGGGGCGAGCAGTTTATTGAGTACGCGCGGATCGAATGGGCCTACTACTGCCAGGGGATCGAAAAGAACCCGATCGCCAAGCCCATTTCCCGCAACTGGCAGCCTTCGAGCGACTGTCTCGGGCATCTAGTAAATCAATGTGAAATCGACCGTGAATTTGCCCTCGGCCTGGTTCCCGAGTTCCGCCTCTACTGGCGCGAACAGGGCGGAACGCGCAAAAGCTGGGACGCAGTCTTTGTGCGCCACGCGCGCTACCAATGGGCCGAGCGCAACAAGTTCGCGATAGGACAACACCATGGCAAGCCACAAAAACCCGGGCAATCAGGTAACCAGCGCACAAGGGACACGTCAGTCTGGGACATCGTCACAGACACAAACTGGTGATCCGGAGCTGGATGCGCGCAAACGCGCACTGAATGAAGTCTTCGGTCTGCTGAAACTCAGCTATCACAACCAGTTCAATGCGGCGTTCCCCGACGTTCAAACGTTGAACCACGCCAAGCGGCTGTGGCTGGAGTCCCTTGCCGGATTTTCTCCTGAGCAGATGGTTGCCGGGGCCAAACGCGCAATCAAACAGTGTGAATACTTACCTACGGTGCACCGCATGCTGCAACTGTGTGCCGAGGGTGACGGTGGGCTTCCGGAAGCCCGCGCGGCCTATCGCGAAGCCTGTAATGCGCCCAGCCCCAAGGCCAATTACCGCTGGAGCCACCCGGCCGTTTATCACGCCGGACGTGCCGCGGACTGGTTTTTTCTCGCCAACAACCCTGAATCGTCTGCCTACCCGGTATTTGCCGCGCACTACAAAAAGATCTGTGAGCGACTGATGGCTGGGGAGAGCCTGCCAGCACCGCAGCAGGTGCAATTGGAGCATCAACCGGCAAAACCCCTGTCAAAAGCCGAAAATGCCAAGAAGTTGGCGGAATTGCGCGCACAGCTCAAAATATGATGTGATGGGTGAGCCGAAGACAACTTCGGCGCTGCGGCCACCTTTCCACGGATACCGCCGGAAGTGGTGGCCACTCAACATTCACCGACTCCAGAGCAGGTATCGCCATGGTCAGGCCCCTCCTTCTGCTTGTGGTACCCCTAACTCTGCTCGGCAGCAGCCTTGCCAGTGCAGACTTCTATTCCCACCGCTACGGCGGTCTCAGCCTACAGAGCACCGCTCTGGATCCACTTTGCAGCAGTTCCAGGGGATTTGTTGAGGGTCTGAACCGGGACGCGCAATCCACCGAACTCCAAAGCTGCTCCGACACTGGTCCGGGAGCAAAACTCTACGCCGGTTGGCGCTGGAGCCCCAATTTTGCGGTTGAGGCAGACCTGCGCCAGACCGCGACAACGACCACGCAATTCACCGCGCGTAATCCACAGTTCACTTACCTGAGTGTCAAAGACAGAGTCACCACCCGCATGGGCAACGCGTTCGTCGTGGGGCACCTTCCTGTGGGCAGATCTGGCTTCAGTGTCTTTGGAAAGCTCGGGGGCGGTTTCTGGCTCAGCCAGCTTCGCTCCAGGCAGAGAGGCGACGCGCTCGCGGTGTTCCAGCTGGAAGACGGCACCCTGCAACCGGTCATTTTCCCGGTCGACGGCACCTTTTCCGAGAGCACCAGCGGATTCCACTGGGGATACGGAGCCGGGGTAAGCTACCGCTTCATGGATCGCTGGACGCTGCGGGCAGAGTGGGAATTGTTTCCGGAGATCGGCAGTGACGAACTGCGCGGTGAATACGACGTGGAGTCCGCGTCACTGGGTTGGAGTGTGCACTTCTAGGGCATTTGATGGGCGCCGGGTCACGCGGCCGTGTGGATGACTGTCGCAACGCCGGCGCCACCCTTCGTATCTTGGCGACCTGTGCACCGCCACAGGGTTTGTTTTGAAAAGCGATTCTGCACTTGTCCATAATTGGGGTTACACACAGAAACATGGGACAGTCTTGTGCATAAGTTGCGAATAGCGGCCGGGAACCCCGTGACCATTAGCCCAGCCGCAGGCGCATAAAAAAACGTCAGCGCACCCGCACCCGGAAGGTGAATTCCACCCAGGTGTCACTACCGCCGGATTGCCCATTCATACGCCCCGCGGGCTTCAGGCGAATATGGCGCACCGAGGGGTCAAAGCCGTCCGCATCTGGCACCGGCACATAGCTCCAGTCGATCCCATCCTGGGAAAACTCCACATGGTCCGTCTCGCTATCCAGCGCGGAATAGACCCAGCTCAGCCCGCTTGCCGGTGTGCCATCCCTAAAGCCGACAGGCCCCGAACCCGCCACCCCCAGATCTCCGACATAAAGATCCACATGCTCAGGCAGCGCATCGTCCAAAACCAGGCTGCCGCTATCGGTACTGCCGTCGCCGCTGTTACTTAGACGCAGGGTGTACTGGCTCACCGCCCCGGGAATTGATTTCGGATTGACACTGCCATTGACCGGATCCCAAAGGGTTGCCACCCATTTCAGCAGACTGAGGGAAGGCAGCATCCGGCTGTTGGTGGCGGTGCACAGAATACTGGTATCGCCGGGGAGCACCGTGAGCGTGCTGCCCGACAGACTGCCGCCACTGCAGTCGATCGCCAGGCTGTAGAGTCCCGGATCGCCTACAGAGAAGGATTCGACAATGGTGCCACTCTCCCCCGCGTAAACGGTCACCGGGGTGCCGTCGACGCTGTTGTTGCCTGTGGAAACCACCGCGCCTGTGCTTGCGGTGTTATTGAACCCGCTGCTGGAGACCGTCGCAGTATCGCCACTGGCGCCGTCCTGCCAGGTTTTACGCAGAGTTAACGTGGCGGAGCGACGGGTGTTGGTGAAGGTGCAGTCCACATCCGTATTGGGCATGGTGAGGGCGCCGCTGGTGCCACTGCCACTGGTGGCCGGCGTGGTGTTGCAACTGTAGGTAGCACTGTAATTGGCCAGATCGGTACCGGAGCCGGCGCTCTCACTGAAGGTCGCACTTGCCCCCACATCCACCAGTTCACTGGCGCTTGCCCCATTGCCACCTTCGGTTCCTGCCGTGCCGTTGGCGCTCATCACAAACAGGCCGCTGTCACCATCCGGCCAGGGGCTGATCGCCGTGAGCTGCTTGGTAACGGTCAGGTTGCGCTGACGGACATTGGTGAAGGTACAGCCGATTTCGGCCCCCGGCTCAGATACAGCGGCGGTATCGAGGGTGACGGTTTGCGTTGCCAGATCCGCAGTGGCGTTACCACCGGCTCCCAGCCCGCTGCAGTTCACACTCTCCAGCCGCCAACCCTCCTGAGGTACCTCGACCAGATTCGTGGCCACCCCGAATGCTGCCAGGTACTGGGCACTACCGCTGACCGATGCGCCTGCAGATGGGGTGGTGATGATCTGGTCGCTCAACCCATTGGAGCCACTGAAGGTAAAGCTGCCGCCGTCACCGAGGCTGGTTTTGGTAACGGTCACCTGCGGCAGTTTGCGATTGGTGATGGTACAGGCGGCGGCGGAGTTGTTTTCATCCAGGTCCGCGGTGATGCTGCGATTGGCCTCATCCACGGTAACGACCGGATCGCCGCGCTGGTCGGAGCAGTTGATCAGCGCAGTACTGTCCCAGCCGGTTTCCAGCTGTTCGCTGATTACCAGGCGCTGGGCGGTGGGCAGCGCGGTGATAAATACCCGCGCGGTCTCGCCGTCGCTGAGGGTAAAGGTGGCCGTGCTGTCCGCACTAGCAATGGTGTCGGTGTAGCTACCATCGGCGCGACGCACAATCACTTTGGAACCGGCGGGGCCACTGGCGGTATAGGTAAATGCCTGCCCCTCGCCATCGGGCTCGGTCTGCTTGGTGACATCCACATGGGCGCCGGAGAAAACCTTTACGTCACCGCTGACCAGGCTGACACCACTATTACACTTGGACTTCGAGCCGGGCTGCACATCGGACGGCACCGCACAGGATGCCTGTTCATTCTGGTTGTAGGTCAGTACAAACGGTACCTGCAGCGCACCGGTGGCCGCATCCCCCTGGCATAGCACACGAATTTTATCCACGCGGACATCGTCATCCCCGCGCTGTGTATAGTCACCGCAGCTGTTGGCGGCGTTGGCCGGACTTTTATCAAACCACGGCAGCGGACTGGTGGGAAAAGTCGCTACCGAACAGGATTGGGAGGCGTCACTTACGCGGGGATCGTTTCCACTTTCACCCACAAAAAAACCGACATCGTAGCGATCGGCGTTACTGCCGGACAGGCCGATATCCACCCGGAACAGAAATTCTTCACCCGCCACACAGAATGGTGGCGTGCCTGGCTCCGCGCTGAATACCGGCTCTACGGTAAATTCCCCGGCACTACAGTTGAGGTCACTTCCATAACGCGTACCCGCGCATGACAATCCCTGCTGTGCGTTGGTTGTGGTCATAACCTGAGCGGCCACCGGCACAACCAGCAGCGCGAGCGCGCCGCCCGTAACCAGTTTGCGCATCGCCTTCCCCAACATCATTACTCTCCCGATTCGCTACCGCTGCCGAAGCGGGTGTTCTGGTCAAACTTGAAACGCAGCTGTAGATAAGGGCCCTGGGCCGTGTAGCGAGCGGCTTCGAAATCCCGGTCGTGGAAGCCCTGCAAGTTCCACCCCAGCGTTACCCAGCCATCCCGTACCGGGGAGAACCCCAGTTGCGGGCCGAACGAATACCGATGCGTGCCGGTCTCCCAGGAATTGAGTGCGCTGGCCTGCAGTCCCAGATCCATCCATTCATTGAGATCATAACGCGCCTCGAGGCCCAGCAGGTCGGTGTAGCCGTCGTATTCGGCCCCGTCGAAATTGTCCTGCGCATACTTGGCGCCGTAGTACAGCGACAACTGGCTGCGCTGGTAACGCTGGAACAGGTTGCCGGTCCGGTCTTCACCGCTCCAGGGGCGGGAAACCCGATTGAGAGCGAAATTATTGATCACGCGGCGGCTGCGGGCGTTGTCCGCGGCGAGGCTGTCGAAGCCGAACAGGCCGCCGTCGAAGGCCGCATTTTCAACACTCTCGTAACGGAATTCCAGGCGATTGAGGATCGACCAGTAGCTGTCCAGCGGCCGCCACGCCCAGGAAAGATCCAGGCTGGCGAGATCGCCGCTCGCGCCCTGTTCCGACTCGTTGTGGAATGCCTCCAGAGTGCTCGAGAACGCAATACCCGCCTGTGCCTGACGCAGGAAGCCACTGCTCAGCCCCAGGCGTTCGCCGCTGTCCGCGCGGCGGGATTCCAGCCGCCCGCGCCAGGCCCACACATCACCACGCCAGGCGGCGCCGGCGCTGAGGGCGACAAAGTCTTCACTGGTACTGGTGACGGAAGACTGGCCAAAGGCGCTGCTGCCGGTGGACGCATTCACCGCCGGGAGTGGCGCGCCCCCCTCCAGCGCGTGGCTGGCATCCAGGCCCAGATCCAGGCGCCACTGCTCGTTCAGGTTTGCTGCCTGGCTCACCCCCAGCTGGGAGTAGCGGCGCGGGCCGTAGCCACTGGCACGGCTTTCATTCAGGGTGGAAGTGACAAGCCCGCCGGCCCACGGAGTGAGCTGGACCCCCACGCGGCTGGCGCGGGTATTACTGCTGTCGCCGTCACTGAACTCCTGCCCCGCCAGCACACGGGCGTAGTCGGTGAGCGCATAGCTGGCTCCAAGCAGGTAGCGATCCGGGTAGTCGGCGCTTTCATTACTGCCGCCGCCGAGGGAAGTCTCGGTTTGCAGCGACAGGTCGGCACGACCATTCAGTAACTGGCGGCTGGCAGAAAACAGCGCCTGACTGGAAGTTGCTTCGACGGGTGCCTCACCTGCGTTACTTGCAGGAAGTTCATCGGCGGCGTGCTGTGCACCCAGGCTAATGCGTGTTGCATTGGTCTCGTAGCGCAACCGCGTCTCGGCGGCATTGCGCCGGGCGGCGTTGGCAAGATTCTGCTGACGGTACGCCTCCCCCTGTAGCGACCACTGCTCGCCCAGATGGACCTGCCCCTGCACCCCGGACTTGCGCTGGCCCGCCTGTCCCGGGGTTTGCTGATTGAGGCCAAACTCAGCATCCTGCTGGCGGCTGTAGGCGAGCACATCGTAGCGACTGCTGTGGTGCTCCACTTCCGCCAGCCAGGCCTCGCCGTCGCGCCCGGCGTCGTCGCCACGGGTCTGGGCGGCTTCCAGGCGCAATTCGCTGTCATCGCCGAAGAACCAGCGCAGGTCGGCGCCGGCGAGATCCGCACGCCCGTCGACGCCCTCGTCGCGCAGGCCACTGAGACCAACCTGCAGCTTCTCATCCTGCAGGTTGAGCCCCACACGACCGCCACCGCTGAGCGCCCGGTTACTGCCGCCACTGGTTTCATATTCGGCAACGATATACACCGGATTGAAGTCCAGGTCCCGACTGAATACCGGCTCGCGGAAAAACAGGGTGCCCGCGGCGTAGTCGATTTCGTAATCGATGTAGGGCGTCAGGGTCTCGGTTTTCAATACCTGCTCGCGGTGCACCCGGTCGCGGGTTTCGATACGCACCCGTTCACTGTTGAGCAAAATTCCCGGATAACTGAGGCGATACAGGCCGGAGGTACCGTCGCCCTGAATTTCATCGCGGGCATAGCTCTGCTCGGTGTCCGCGGCAAATACCGTGTACACCACCAGGCCAGCGCCATCTTCCGCCTTGAAACCGTTGAGGGTACGGCTATAGCGCGACAGCTGGGTTTTCACCAGGCCGGTTTCATAGTCTCCGAACAGGGCGTAGAACTGCCCGCGCTCCATCTTTACGTACAGTTTGTCGCGGCTGGCAGCACCGTAAACCTGGGTGGTACCGTCGCCGTAGAGGGTGTAGTACCGGGACGGGTCGATGGGCGACATCAATGCCTGGTCCCGCGGCTTGTCGCTGTCGTACGCCATGGTCAGCAGCCATTGGCCGAGCACCCGGCCCTTGGCGTAGAAGCTCAGCTGGCCATCGGTATAGACACCTTCGTCCTCACCCGCCGGCAGCGACTCCATGCGCTCATCAAGGGTGTTGTAGCCCAGGGTGCCCTCGGCAAAACCGACCACCACCCAGTCCCGGGCCGCCGGTGCCATCCAGCCATGTAACTGTTGCTCGCGCCGAGTATCGACGCCGGTGTGGAAACGGAAGTCCAGGGTAAACGCGCCGGAGCGGGTCGTGGGGGCCAGCTCGATCCAGGCGATCCCCTCATCTCCCTCTACGCGATACTGGGGCTGGAATTCCCCCATCCCCGCCAGTTTGCGCTGTTGTTTATCGTTCTGGCTCTGCCATGCCTCGTAGGGGGCGCTGATCGCCACACTCCCGGTAATACCATCGCGCACCGGGAAACCATCGCGGTCCAGAATACGCACCGCGATGCGCGGGCGTGACACGCCGTCGGCGCGCAGATCCGAGCGCTCAGGCAACAGTTCCGCTCGCGCCGGGGTATTGGCAAAGTGCACCAGACGACGATAACTGGCGAGCAGCTCGCCGCGGTCGTCGTAGACATTTGCCAGCAACTGGTTGTCGCCTTCTTCCAATGGCAGGGCCCGCCAAAGGCTGGTGGCGGCGTTACCGCGCGGTGCTGTTTCAATCCCTTCATAGCTGAGCGCCGGTGCCGGCTTGCCGTTGACGGTAAGCTCTACCCGCTCACCGACGCCGTGGGCAATGACCGCGCGCACCGCCGGCGCACGGGGGTTGTGTCTCTCTGGCGGGAACAGGAACCCCTGCTGGCTCGCGGCCTGCGCCAGCCAGTCCACACCCACGCCTGCGGCGGCGGCAGACGAGACCTTTTCGGCAGACTCTGCCCCCTCTTCCGGCGCCGAGTAGGTGCCAGGGTCGGTCAGGTTGACAGTGAGACGACCGCTATCACGGTGATTTTCCAGGGTATCGGCTCCGGCCTGCGGCGCGTGTCCGTCCGCCTGTTCACCGGCGCTCTCCGCACAGTGCAGGCGATTTTCCGCCACCGGCAGGCGCAGGTTGTCACCGGCCGCGGTATCCACCAGCGCATTGACCTTGATACTGTTTTCCGCCGCACAGAGGCCTGCATCGACCTGATCCCGGCGCAGCTCTTCCGTCTGAAACGTAAAATTCCGCGCGTAGGGCACACCGTTGCTTTGCGGCACGCCAGTGCCATCCGGCAGGCGCCACATCAGCACCACACCAGTCTGGCGGGGGTCGTCCACCGGCTCGCCATCGAGACGCGCGGTGCCAGGCAGGTAGTGCAGGTTCTCGGGCAGCATCGCGGTAACGCGCAGATTGGTAAAAGCGCCACCACTGGTGTCCAGTTCAACCGTGTGCATATGTTTCAGGCGCTCGCCGACCACCACTTCTGCTGGGCCGGTGCGACCGTATACCAGGACGTCGACCCGCCGGTTACGCGCCATGCCCTCCCAGGTGAAGTTGTCTGCCAGCGGCAGGCTCGGGCCCATACCACCCACGGTTATCCGCTCGGCAGAGAGGCCCAGCGCGTCGCCGAGCACATTGGCAACGGTGCTGGCCCGGGCCATGGACAACCCATGGTTATCGCGGAATTTTGCCCTGGCGCGACGTGAGAGGCGCTGGCTGTCAGTGTGGCCGACAATCTCCAGCCCGAAAACCTCACCGCCTTGCAGGGTCTCCACCAACGCCTGCAGTTCCGCCGCCGATTCCGGCAACAGCTGGTCATCCCCGGAAGCGAAGCGGCCGCGGAAGGTGTATTTGGTGGGCGCCACTTTTTCCAGCAGAGGCGATGCTTGTTCCGCGCGAGTCTGCAGGCGCAGCCCGGCTCTGGCCGGACGCAACTGGAAGTCCGCACGCCACAGGCTACCGCCCTGGGCGTCGACAAACTGTGAGTAGGCACTGCCGGCAAAACGGGTATTGTCCACACAGGATACCGGCTCCCAACCCGCCGGTAGATTGGCGGTATCCAACTGCACGACATGGGTCCCCGGGCGCAGGCCTTCCAGGTGATAGCGGCCATCTATATCGGTCACCACATAGGTGCCGTCGTCCAGCAGCAGGCGCACACCCGCCAGGCCTTTGCGCTCGCTCCACGGCGTGTCGCAGTCGCCGCCATACACACCGCCGACCAGTGTAAAGCGATCACTGATAAAGGGTTCGGTGATGGTTACCGCTACCTGCGCCAGGTTGGAATTCATTACACCGCCGCCCGGGTTGAGGGCACTGGCGGTGGCGGTATTCACCGCCTCCCCGATCGGCACGCCCGCGGTTACCTCGACGACGTAGCGCACTTCGAGCTGGGCATCTGCCGCCAGCTCTCCCAGAGGTATCTCAAGAGTCCGGCCGTCGGCGCCGATCGTCGGATCCGCTTGCTGTGCGCCATCCAGATACAGGGATCCCGCACGATAACGCATACCCACGGGCAGGCGGTCGACAATGCGGGCCTCGCTGGCGGTCGCGGAAATCAGGCTCTGCAATTGCAGGCGGTATTGCAGGTAGTCACCTGCGCCGGCGGAGCGGTCGGATACTCTTTTCTCCAGCAGCAACCCCGCGGTGGACGGATCTACCGGCACATCCATTGCCAGCGCCGGGCTCACTGAAACCGAAAAGGTCTCTCCGCGGGAACCGGTCACTACCCGGTAAGACTGACCGTCGGGCGCCGGCGGCATTTCGCTGTCGGCAGCGGTGGAGGGAGCGGTGTACCCGGAGGGGGGCGTCACCGTCAGGCGATAGTTGCCCGGCGGGACATAGGGAAAACGGAAGCTCGGAGTACCGCTGCCACCGGTAACCTGGGAACTGGGGAAAGGGGTCACGCCATCGTCGTCGTAGACAAGTGCCGGCGATCCGTCATCGGCATTCACCAGCATCACCGTGGCGCCGGCGAGGGGTGTTCCGTCGACGGAATCGAAGACCACGCCGAGCGGATCGGCGAGCGCACCTGCGCGTGCGATTTCACCGGAACACATGGGGTCCTGGTAGTTCAGCGCGAGTTGCGCGTTTTCGCCCAGCACCAGCTGCCCGTCACCGTTCTGTGGCCGCCGATCAGTGCCATGCGCCACACTGGGCAGTGCCGCGGCGAACACTCCGGTATCCGGGCCGGTTTCGTACAGGTACAGCTGTTCCCGCTCGGGCGGCGCTGTGCCAGAGCCGGATCCGGTATCCGGGTAATCAACAATGAGCTCGACAGTCACGGACTCGCGCACCGCGGGATCAATATTGCGGTTGCCATCCTCCAGCGCGATCAGTATCGGCTCGCCGCCGTGGTATACCGCCGCAAGGCGCGATGCCACCGCCCCCAGCGACAGTGCACTGCCATCCAGTGCGGTGGGTACCGGCAGGGGCAAACGTGCACCCGAGGTATCTACGTAGCTACCACCCGTGAAATCGCGGCTGACACTGTCAGGAGCCGACAAGGTTGAAGGGACATGCTGGTAAAAAGCGACCGAGGAAGGTGTGCACGCGGGGGTTTCCAGCACACCCAGGCTGACACTATTGGAGTCGAGCCAGCGCGTGGCCGAATCACCCGGGTGTGCCCAGCTGGCCCGGGCAATATTGACCACGTCCATGTCTTGCGCGCGCGGTGACGCAGAGGGAAGCAATAGCCCGAGCAGCAGAAACACTGCCAGTCCCAACCCCAAACGCCGGGCGCAACAAAGCCCGGCGGACTTTCGTCCCCCGGGCGCAAGTGATTGCTGGGCCAGGAGGGTATCAACCATTACGGCAACGCTTCACGCACCGCTGGGGCGCGGAGCGGGTGGCTTAGCCACCCGTTGCGGAAAGTTAGTTGAGGGTTACCCGGAAGCTGACCCAGACACTTCCCGACGCCGCTACGGGGTCAGTGAATGTTGCTGTAACGGTATCAGTACCGTCGAAAACGGCTTGCGTTGGGGCATGGGTAGTTGTACGAGCAGCACACTCTCCAGTGCCGGTTTCAAAGACCTGGTCAGCGCCAGTTGCAAAAGTCACTTCAGCGGGCAGGGCATCCGTGAGAACGACACTTTCTGCTTCCGCAGTACCGCTGTTGGATACATCAATACAGTATTCGATTACCGCCCCAGGAATCGCGAAGGGGCTATCGGTCCCATTTATAGGATCTGAAATTACTTCAGAGGTTTTGTTGACCGCAAGCGTGGCGCTGTTAACGATGTACACACCGTAAACTGAAATAATACCGTCTCGTAAATTGTCAGCGTCTCCCATACCGTCATCGAATACATTCTCGACGCCGTCCAGCGTGTTGGCAACGGTATCATCTAGTGGAGTACCGGCACCATCAACAGCGGTAGCCGCCACTTCAACGCCAATAATCTCGCCGTTCAAGGAAGCGCTGGCAGCGGTCAATTCAACAGTAACCGTAGCGCTGCTTCCAGCTTCCAGCTGAACAATTCCCGTGGTGGAGTCATAACTGCCAACACCGTTTATAACAACGGACCCTATTACGCTGGAGCCCTGCTGATTATCTGTGTTAGTACCATCCAAGTCTTCGCCAGTGGCTACATTTTGAGCACTCAAAGCGAAATCAATAGTGTCAT
Source organism: Microbulbifer hydrolyticus (assembly GCF_009931115.1). NCBI lineage: Bacteria > Pseudomonadati > Pseudomonadota > Gammaproteobacteria > Cellvibrionales > Microbulbiferaceae > Microbulbifer > Microbulbifer hydrolyticus. The sequence goes on from NZ_CP047491.1 coordinate 3,735,110, forward strand.
TCGAAAAATTGGTGAGTGTGTAAGTGGTATTTCCGGCCTCATTCGGGCGCACCACTATAGGATCCGCATTCTCAGAAGTCAGCGTCATATTAACCACACGGTCGACCTCGAACATTACACTGTCGGTAACCTCAGCCTGTGGAACACTATTTACCGTGTAATTTACTCTAGCCTCGTTGGTTACATCAGTACCGGCCTGCGTACGGCTAGTGTAATCCTCCTGAGCAAACGCCTGCGGCACTAGCCCCACAGTAAGCAAGCCAATTACCGCCCAAAAAGACATTGATTTCCTGTTAAACATATTCACTCAACCCCAACTCTATTTCTAAAAATTTTATGCGAACCTTTTCGGTATCCGGCGCTATTTCAAAACTGCACGGTATCGCACGCTGCCGGAGTCGCCCGGTGCAACCGCGCCCTGCAGAATCCAGCGCAACGCCACCACATCAGAGGCCTTTGCTGCGCGAACAGATCCGTCGGTCTCAGTTACCTTCAGAGATTCCAATTCATCGAAAAGATTGCCGTCTACGGACATCTGAATGAGAGCACTCTCACCCTGTGCGGAATCAGCTACGTACACCATCTCATTCGGTACCCGGTTATTTACCACCAGGTTCTCCGCTGGCTCCTCACCTGTATTGCGATAAGTGATAACGAATACCACTTTCTGTCCTGGCTTGGCACGCTCCACCGGTTCCATTTTTGTTTCTTGCGCACCATTCACATCGGTGGTGGTCACTTCAGTAAACGCACGGGTTTCCAGCTCCACGGCCGCAAGAGCCGGTACTGCGGAAGCCATAAACGCCGCGGCGAGGGCCAAAGCCCCGAAGATCTTTCTCATTTGAACCTCTTTAACAATCAGTCAATTTCCACCTGGAAAGTGGCCGTGTAGGTGGCCGGTGCGGTGACCGTGCCGATATTGATTTCTATACGTGGTGGCACCGCACCATTGTCAAAAGCCGCTTCATCACTGTCGGCCGCATCGGTTTTGCCAGCCCCGTTCAGCGTGATGGAGCCGGCCACGTAACTGGTGTTATCGGGAATGTTATCGCTGAGGATCACATCCGTGATCTCGCCGCTGCCGCTGGCAGAAAAGGTGAGCGTGTAGGTAATCACCGCGCCCTGAACCGCAGCACTTCCGCCAAATGGGTCGGTAACGCTCTGGCTCTTGGTGAAAGAGGGCTGTAGCAGTGCTACCTGATAGCCATTCTGGCCTGCCGCGGCGGCACCACTGCTGCCTACCACCGCATTGCCACCGCCGTCGCCCTGCCCGGCGAATACGGTACCCGGCGCATCGCTGCCCGCACTCGCCTTTGCAGTCATCGATTCCGCGGTCAGTTCTATCAGCCCGAGGTCACTGCTGGACTGCGCATCGGGAATGTCGGCAACCACAAACACCGCGATGGATTCATCCGCAGCGAGTTGCACGGGTACGCTCGAGTCGAAAAGTGTATCTCCGGCATCGTAGAGGCCATCGCCATTGCTATCGATGTAAATCAGAGCATTCTCAGGATCGAACTGGTCACCACTAAGCGCAGAGTTCACCACAAGGTCATAGGCCTCATCCCCGTTACCGGTATTGGTGACGGTAAAAGACAGTACAGCGCCGCTCTCCGGCGTTGAGACAGAAATGTAGCCCGCGTCATTGCTAGCGACGGTTACATCGAGTAATTCGTCCACGAGCAAGCTGGTGGTATTGGAGCTTACGGACTGCGGATTTCCCGAGGTGTCGGTATAGGAGGCCGAAGCCGTGTTGCTAATGGTTGTTCCCGCCCCGGTACCTACTGCCAGCGCCTGCATGGACAGCAGCAGCGCAGCCCCCCCCACTAACCATCGTTGCAAAGACATTTTTATTTTCCCTAACACCCGGTCGGTGATACCTGGTCGCCGAAAAACCCTTAAACCCGTTAAGCGGCGCGCCAAATTTGATTTTTGTGACTGTTGGCACAGATTTTATCCACAAAAGGTCCGCAATGAAAGAACGCGACGCCTAAAAGGAGTAGATTGCGTCACCATATCCGTGCTAATAAGCACGCTGATCATTTTTCACCCAAAGCTGCTTTGCGAAATGGAGTTCGGCACGTCTGATGTGGCGTTCAGATCTGTTCAGGCGATGGAACTTGCAACTTTTTACGCCGGGGGGGTGGGTAACTTTTCGGAAGAATTTTTCCGGAAACACAGCCGAGGCAATTGTGGATTGATTTTGAAAAAGTTTTTACAGTTATTCACAGGCAGGTTACGCACAGAAACCTTGGACAGAGCTGTGGGTAAGTGTGGGATATTGGGTGTGAGCGGCGTGGTTACTGGGGTTCGGGAAGCGTTTAAAAAACCGTCATCCCGAGTTTTTCAAAATAACGGCAATGAACTGCTCAATCCATCGCCAGTTTTAGGATTTCTGGCTAAAACGAAAAAAGCCCTGACCGCGTTAGCGATCAGGGCTTTTGGGATAGAAGCCTGACGATGACCTACTCTCACATGGGGAAACCCCACACTACCATCGGCGATGTTGCGTTTCACTTCTGAGTTCGGCAAGGGATCAGGTGGTTCCACAACTCTATTGTCGTCAGGCAAACTGGCTTGGGTTGGTCTGGTCTTATGGGCTTAGTGCCCTGCGCTGCCTGTTATCGCTTGTTTGCCTCGGTCACTACGGACCAGCGATAACCCCAAATAAGTCGGCGAAACATTCTGTAGTAATACACCGCAAGTCGATCAATCGATCTCTGCGTCTCTCGGCTCACAATCCACTGACCTCTCATTCGATCGATCAGTAATCGTTAGTAACCATCTCTGTTGTATGGTCAAGCCGCACGGGCAATTAGTACTGGTTAGCTCAACGCCTCACAACGCTTCCACACCCAGCCTATCAACGTGGTAGTCTTCCACGGCCCTTTAGGACTCTCAAGGAGTCAGGGAAATCTAATCTTGAAGGAGGCTTCCCGCTTAGATGCTTTCAGCGGTTATCCCGTCCGAACATAGCTACCGGGCAATGCCACTGGCGTGACAACCCGAACACCAGAGGTTCGTTCACTCCGGTCCTCTCGTACTAGGAGCAACTCTTCTCAAATTTCCAACGCCCACGGCAGATAGGGACCGAACTGTCTCACGACGTTCTAAACCCAGCTCGCGTACCACTTTAAATGGCGAACAGCCATACCCTTGGGACCGGCTTCAGCCCCAGGATGTGATGAGCCGACATCGAGGTGCCAAACACCGCCGTCGATGTGAACTCTTGGGCGGTATCAGCCTGTTATCCCCGGAGTACCTTTTATCCGTTGAGCGATGGCCCTTCCATACAGAACCACCGGATCACTATGACCTACTTTCGTACCTGCTCGTCATGTCTGACTCGCAGTCAAGCGCACTTATACCATTATGCTCATTGCATGATTTCCGACCATGCTGAGTGCACCTTCGTACTCCTCCGTTACTCTTTGGGAGGAGACCGCCCCAGTCAAACTACCCACCATACACTGTCCTCGATCCGGATTACGGACCAGAGTTAGAACCTCAAACATACCAGGGTGGTATTTCAAGGATGGCTCCACTGCAACTGGCGTCACAGCTTCAAAGCCTCCCACCTATCCTACACAAGTAGGCTCAAAGTTCAGTGCAAAGCTGTAGTAAAGGTTCACGGGGTCTTTCCGTCTAGCCGCGGGTACACTGCATCTTAACAGCGATTTCAATTTCACTGAGTCTCTGGTGGAGACAGCGTGGCCATCGTTACGCCATTCGTGCAGGTCGGAACTTACCCGACAAGGAATTTCGCTACCTTAGGACCGTTATAGTTACGGCCGCCGTTTACCGGGGCTTCGATCAAGAGCTTCGCCGAAGCTAACCCCATCAATTAACCTTCCGGCACCGGGCAGGCGTCACACCCTATACGTCCACTTACGTGTTTGCAGAGTGCTATGTTTTTAATAAACAGTCGCAGCCACCTGGTCACTTCGACCGGCCTCAGCTTAGGGAGCAAGTCCCATCACCAAAACCGGCGTACCTTCTCCCGAAGTTACGGTACCATTTTGCCTAGTTCCTTCACCAGAGTTCTCTCAAGCGCCTTGGTATTCTCTACCTGACCACCTGTGTCGGTTTAGAGTACGATTCACAATTGCCTGAAGCTTAGAAGTTTTTCCTGGAAGCATGGCATCAACCACTTCACTTACCGAAGTAAGCTTCGTCATCAGCTCTCGGCCTTAGGGACCCGGATTTGCCTAAGTCCCCAGCCTACTACCTTAAACACGGACAACCAATCGCCGTGCTGGCCTAGCCTTCTCCGTCACTCCATCGCAGCAATTGCAAGTACAGGAATATTAACCTGTTTCCCATCGACTACGGCTTTCGCCCTCGCCTTAGGGGTCGACTAACCCTGTCCCGATTAGCGTTGGACAGGAACCCTTGGTCTTCCGGCGGGGAGGTTTTTCACCCCCCTTGTCGTTACTCATGTCAGCATTCGCACTTGTGATACCTCCAGCAAACCTCACAGTTCACCTTCAGCGGCTTACACAACGCTCCTCTACCATGCTCATAAGAGCATCCGCAGCTTCGGTTATCAGTTTGAGCCCCGGTATATCTTCCGCGCGGGCCGACTCGACTAGTGAGCTATTACGCTTTCTTTAAAAGATGGCTGCTTCTAAGCCAACTTCCTAGCTGTCTGGGCCTTCCCACATCGTTTCCCACTTAACTGATATTTGGGACCTTAGCTGGCGGTCTGGGTTGTTTCCCTTTTCACGACGGACGTTAGCACCCGCCGTGTGTCTCCCGCGATTGCACTCCTCGGTATTCGGAGTTTGCATGGGGTTGGTAAGTCGGGATGACCCCCTAGCCCAAACAGTGCTCTACCCCCGAGGGTGAGACGCGAGGCGCTACCTAAATAGCTTTCGAGGAGAACCAGCTA